>CAMYIX010000024.1 GCA_947258615.1 uncultured Ectothiorhodospiraceae bacterium
TCATGGTCTTCTCCTCCTTTCTGATGGTTGATTACAACTCCATCATGGCGCATTGCGACGCCGTTAATAAGGGGGAGGAGACCATCTCATCAACCTACAGGTCTTCGCGCCCGCGGGGCGCTTCCACCAATCAAAGGAGAAGGTAGGGTGTGTTTTACGCACCGAATCCCAGCGGCGCACAGAGTGCAGCCTACGATATCGCACTCGCGGCGCTCCTACACATCAATAGACCGGATGCAGGCCGGCAGGCCATGGACATGGGTACCGTGGATGGTCAAGAATGAAGCCTGACATTTACGGGAAACCATCATGACCTTGTTGTTTGTCTACCTGGCCATTGCCATCGGTGTTTCATTTCTCTGCTCGGTACTCGAGGCGGTGCTGTTGTCGGTGACGCCGAGCTATGCCGAAAAAACCCTGTTGGACCGGCCGCGTGCCGGTGGCATGCTGAACGGGGTCAAGGAACGCCTCGACGAATCGCTCTCCAGTATCCTCATCCTCAACACCTTTGCCCACACCATGGGTGCCGCCGGGGTCGGCTCGCAGGCCCTGCAGGTGTTCGGTCAGAAATGGGAGACTCTGATCGCGGTGCTGTTGACGCTGGCGATCCTGTATTTATCCGAGATCATTCCGAAGACGCTGGGTGCGACCTTCTGGCGGCAGCTGGCGATACCGTCGGCAATTGTCATTACCTGGCTGGTGAGACTGGTCTATCCGCTGGTGTGGATTTCCACGCGCCTGACCAGGCTGTTCAGCCACGACAGGGGGGAGGAGATCACCCGCGAGGAAATCATCGCCCTGGCCTCGCTGGGGCTCAGGGACGGCACCCTGATTTCCCGGGAGAATGAATACCTGGAGAATATGCTGAAGCTGCGCGATGTACGTACCGAAGAAATACTGACACCGCGCAGCGTGGTACACATGCTGGATGAGAGTCTGACGGTGACCGAGGCGCTGAATATGCCCCAGACTCGCCAGTTTGCCCGCATGCCGGTCTATGGCGAAGGCATCGATAATATCAAGGGCAAGGTCATTCGCGTGGACCTGTTCGAGGCCGAGCGTGCCGGGCAGGGGTCAGAACCCGTCAAGCACTTCACCAAGAAGATTACCCGGGTGTCCGAAAAGCTGCCGGTCCAGCAGTTGCTCGACCAGTTCATCAGAAACCGCGCACACCTGTTCCTGGTCGAGGACGAGTTCGGGCAGACGATGGGCATTGTGACGCTGGAAGATGCCATCGAGACCATGCTGGGTCGCGAGATCCTCGATGAACGCGATACCGTGGAAGACATGCAGGCGCTCGCCAGGGGGAAATACAAGCAGCGGCTGCGGGAGGAGAAACAGGTACAGGATTCGGAGAAGTAAGGGGAATTACCGGGGCAGGGTTTTCTATCGCGCCCGTACCCGATTAAGCGCCGGGCATACTCCTGGCCGCGATGGATATGGTCTTCAAGCAATCGCGCCGGAGGGCGGCGCTCCTGCAGGTGGCCCGGCGGTCATGCAGGAGCGGTCTGCTGGCCGCGATACCATTCAGGATCAGGTACCCTGACCCCTTGATTGTTTTTTACTCCGCACTCTGGCCACAGGCCTGGCAGTACTTGCCATGGACGTGCGTCAGTTCGTTGCAGCCGGCGCAGGTGCGGTACTGGTCGGTGCCGCAGGCGGTGCAGTAGCGGCTGTCCGCCGGCAGGTGCAGGCCGCAGTGCTGGCACTGGCCCCGGGCGATGCGTCGTTGCATCAGCTTCTCGCGTGAAAACAGCTTGCGCTGGAACAGGTAGATCATTGCCAGCGCGGCCAGCACGCCCGCGCCGATCAGCAGGTAGTGCCAGATCGCCACTAGCCGGAGCGACTCCAGCAGCTCGACGATGTGTCTCAAGAGCTTGCGCGGCAGGATGTCATAGAGCAGTTCGAGCAGCTTGAAGAACACCGGGATCAGCGCGACCACCAGCAGATGCGAGGACACCAGTGCCTGGAAGGGGCGGTTGCGGGCGATGCTGCGCGCGTTCCAGAGATAGAACACCAGGAACAGCGGCAACAGAAACAGCATCTCCATCCCGAGTCGCTTGACCGGGTGCCAGAAGTTGAGCCGGCGCAGGTCCTCGCGCAGGGCCGTGCGGTCCGCCTCGTTTATGCCTTCCACCCGGTCATACAGGGCACGCACACGCGCGTTCTGGTCGATGGTTTCCGCTTGCAGGCGCTGGCGGCTTACCCGATCCTCCATGGCGGCGGTCGTGTCGGCGATCTCCTGGCGCAGCGTCGCCACCCGCGATTCCCTGGTCTCCTTGCCGGCGATGGTCTCGAGCAGGGCGGTGTCATAGGCGCCCTTGAGGCGTCGCAGCTGGGTGCGCAGGTCGCGGGTCTCCTTGCCCTGGGTGAGGAGATCACCCAGCTGGCGGGACAGGTTCGCGTCATCGCGGATGGCACGGTAGGCCAGCACCAGGGGCTCGCAGGTGGCGTGCAGGGGTTTAAGATCGGCGCGCGGGTCCGGCCGGACGTGGCTGCCACGGTACTTCGATACCGTGCGCGCGAGCTTTTCGAGCCGGTTGGTGGGGTTCCATTCCTCGTCCAACACGATGTCGCGGCAGAGTTTCGGGATGTATTCATACGGCGAGGTCAGTTGCGCGGTGTGCGCCCCCAGGCCATCGAAAATCGATACCAGGATGAAGAGGTCGAGAAACAGGATGATGACCAGCGCCGCCTTGCCGAGCGGCTGTTTGTCCAGGCGGGTCAGCCGCTGCTGGAAGCGCTGCGCCTTTTCTCCGAGGCTGCCGGGCATGTTGGTTCTCTCCTGTGGGTGCGTTCAGGGAGAATAAATGGACTTTTCCCTCCGAATCAATGAATCAATGGGGTCAGAGTCGATTGGTCCAGCAAGCTATTTCTGAATCGCGCCGGAGGGCGGCGCCCCTGCATCGGTTCAATCAGCATTTGTAGGAGCGGTCCCCTGACCGCGATGGTTGTGACGACAATCGCGCCCGCAAGACGCTCCCGGAGGTCGTTACGGGCGACCGTGTCTTGTTATCGCGGCAAAGACGAGATTCTGGTTTACGCAGGCTGTCGCCGGAATCGATCAGGTCTTACGCGGTTTATCAAAACGCGCGCCCGGCTTTTTGCGCAATTCCAGGTAGAAGGCGCCCAGGACCGTCACGATCGAGATGACAGCACCCACTGTGGTCAGGGTATCCCAGTACATGATGTACCTCCTGTTAGATGAGAGTTTTAGAAAATCAGTAAAGTAGGAAATACTAATACTTTATTCCTATATCGGCACGCGCGGGGATACCTTTAGGGTTCGACAGTTGCTGAATCGCGCCGGAGGGCGGCGCTCCTGCAGGTTGATATAAATTCCTGCGGGCGTGCGCGGTACGGTTGATGGTGTTAGTCGGTCGGGGTTTTCGAGTCGCTCTGCAGGCGGGACGCCTGGCGCTCCAGTTCGGCCTCGAGTTCTGCGAGGGCATTCCTGTGCGCCTCGACCTGTAGCCGGGCGGCGCTGAGGGCATCGGCGGCGGTATCGGTCATGGCCCTTGATTCTTCCAGGGCCTGCGTGGTGGCCAGCAGTTCGGACTGCAGGGCGGCCAGTTGTTCATCCCGATTGGCCAGTTCGGTGTGTAGTCGCTCGTTTTCCGTCGAGAGTTCGCCGTGTTGCGCCTGGTGATCACTGATCAGCTGGTGCTGCTGTTCCAGCGTGGCCTGGGCGGTGTTCAGGGTCGATAACAGTTCCGTCACCCGCACCCGCAGGGCCTGCTGTTCGCGGGTGCTGTAGTCGAGTTCGTTGGTCAGCCTGGCATCCGCGGCCTGGTAGTTCTGCAACTCGCCCTGGAGCTGGTCGAGCCGGTCGCGGGCCGCGTCCAGTTCACTGGATTTCACGCTCAGTTGTTCCTGTGCCTGTTTCAGCTCGGCCTTGAGCGGGCTATCCCCCGCTGTGGCCGGCGCCGCGGGGTAGGCCGGGTACTGCCCGGCCTGCGGGTAGCGAGGCGGGTAGTGGCCATAGCCCGGCTGAGGCATGCGCCACTGGGGCGGTTGCTGCCAGGCTTGCGGATAGCCGCCCGGTTGGGAGGGTGGATAAGGGCCAGGTGCCGCGCTGCCCTGCGGCGTGGACGGCTGTTCAGCCGCTGCAGTGGTCACCTCGGATGCGCTATCAGTCGCCCATCCAATTTGCGGTAGGCCGCCGATCAGGGCGGTGGCCGCCACGGCGGCAAGTATCGTGGGTTTGCTCATGAGGTACTCCTGGTTCGTATTATTATTGTCGGTACCTGTTGATATTACCTGAATCCGGGAGCGGGGCGGATACATCCAGCCCGGGTGTATCCACCCCGGTTTGTTTCCCTACTGCCCGGCGACCAGGCGATCCAGTTCATCGAGGGCCCTGGCCGACTTGTTCAGGCTGAAGGTGGTGGTTGTCTGCCCCCAGGGCCAGCGCCTGTAGGTCACGTAGAGTTCCTGCCCCGCGCGCAACTGTTTTAACAGGGTGCTGTCGGCGATCACGCAGCCGGCGGCATTAAGCGCGCTGACCTGCAGGGGGAGGTTGGCATCGATCTGCAGGCTGACGCCCGTCACGGGATAGCGGTGTCCGAATACACACACGGAGCGGACATGTTTCGGTTCGCCCTTCAGCCAGGAGATCCACAGGATCGGCGCCGGGTAACCGTGATCGCCTCCGCGGTACTCGGTGAGCGTGCTGTTGGTCTCGGCCTTGCACTGCGTTAGCAGGGTGACCTCCTCGTGGGTGCAGTCCACACGCCAGTTGCCAAAGTGCACCCTGCGCTCGCGGACCTCCGTCCCTTGCTGTGGTGGTGTGGCCGCCGGCTGGTCACCGGTGGTGGTGCGGGTGGGAAAGTCGGCGCAGCCGGTGGCCAGCAGGGCCGTCACCAGCAGGGTTGCGTATCGTTTCATGGTTCACTCCGGTATCGGGGATCGAATTTCTCAGGGGGGCTGCGATTATTCACCAGATTCCGGTCTCCATAAAGGTACGCGATCCGGGACCCGGTAAATCAATACGTTGCCGGGCATGCTGCGCCTGGTCGAACCTGTAGCTTGTTATGGCGCACCGAGTCCATCCTGCGGATTGTGCGGTACCGGTATTCCGGCATCTTAATCCGTATCATGGTCAAACGGCGCCATGATCGCATCCAGTTCTGGCATGTCCTGCCTGAGTTGATCAAGGGCGACTGGCCTTGCCTGTATATCCTGCGCGTAGTGTGTATCCGGGGTGCACACGATGAGCGCGACCGGTTCGATTTTACCGTATAGCCGGGAGGCCGATCCGGTCCGGTCGCACACGAAGTCGACCGACTCGATCGCGATGAGCCTGCGACCCGAGTCACTGAATATCTCACTGGCGCGCAAGGTGGCCATTTATCCTTCGACCGCACGCAGGTGTTTTATCCCTTTCCAGACCGGGGGTGACAGCAGTAGTCCGGCAGTTAGCCAGACCATCTGCAAGGGCACGAGCCGTATGTTGCCGCAGCTGTCCAGCTCGAAGGTCGTGTCGAGGAAATCCGGGTCGATTCCAACGGCTGCTTCCCGGGCAGTGGAGAGAAAGCCTGCCAAGGGCCCGACGATGGCCCATAATTGCCCGGTATCTGCCGGGTCACCAAGACCGATGCACACATTCACACTGACATTGCGCTTGTGGATGGCATGCCAGGTATCCCTGATGAAACGGAAAATCCGGCGACGCAGTAACGGGTCCCCAACCAGGCGGAGGACATCTTGGCTGTCGCGGGATGAATGGACTGAACGGCCGACCGTTAGTGTTCGCGTCTTGTTTTCCTGCACGGCTGACGGCGGTTCGTGCGAGGGCAGTTGCACACGGACCAGGCCAAACAGCCACAATAGCCGGGCATCACCCTGGAAGCCCCGCTGCCAGGACACCCGGTACGTCAACGTGACGGGAACCGCCAGCAGGGCGATACACAGCAGCAGGAAGATCAGCAGCCAAGTCAGCATGGAACCAAACGCCCGTCAGTCGCTTGCCTTGGCTGATGCCGCTTTGCCGATGGTCTCGGCAACCTTCTCCAGTGCCGATGCCGTGCCGGACTTGACGGGTTCGAGCCGAACGCCCTCGGCATTGATGATGACGAGGGCCACCGGTTTGACGCCACCGCCACCCCCGGTGCCGCCACCCTGGCCGCTGCACTTTTTGGGCTCGGTGCCCTTGCCTCCGCCGACACCAAACCCGAAACCGACGCTGACGAGAGGGATCAGGGTATTGCCCTCGACCGTGATGGGGTCACCCACGACCGTCTTGGTATTGAGCATGCGCTCGATTTCACCAACCGCCTTGTCGAACAGCTTCTCGATGTCTTCCATAGTCGCCTCCTGTTCCGGGTCAATTCCATGGGTGTCAGGATTTACCGATTGGCGGATGTCTGAAGACTGTGCCGCCAATAAAATGACGACGGCGTTCTCCGGCAATCATGAACACCGCCGGGTGCTGTTGTAGTGTTGCAGCATTCAATGAGCGGTAACTCTACAGTTAACCATAGCAGGAGAGTTGAATGGGTGAGCCGATGACGGTATGGGAAACAGGGTTAGCGATGCGTTTGATCATCGCCTCGATTACCGGCATCGGCCTGTTCGCCGTGATCATCTTCTGGCCGGCGGGGCGCCTTGACTGGATTGCAGGCTGGCTACACTTCGGGATTGTCACGGCGAGCCTTTCAGCCAGCCTCGTCTATCTCCGGCGGGTGAATCCGGAGGTCATCGAACACCGGCTGCGCCTGGGCAAGGGCACCAAGACCTGGGATATCGTGTGGAGTGTGATCTTCGCGCCGCTGTTCCTTTCGATCTACGTGGTCGCGGGCTTCGATGCCGTGCGCTTCGAATGGTCTGGCATGTCCCCGTGGCTCTGGCCCCTGGGGCTGGCGTTGTGGCTGCCGGGCTATGCGCTGTTCGCCTGGGCCATGGGGGTCAATCCCTTCTTCGAGAAAACGGTCCGCATCCAGACCGAGCGCGGACACCGCGTCATCGACACCGGCCCTTATGCCTTCATCCGCCACCCCGGTTACCTGGGGTTCCTCGGCTGGGGCCTGTCCACGCCGTTGTTCCTGGGATCCTGGTGGGCGTTTATCCCCGCGCTGCTGTCGATCCTGGCCATGGTGGTCCGGACCGCGCTGGAAGATCAAACACTGCGAAATGAACTCGCCGGGTACAAGGACTATGCCGGCAAGGTGCGCTACCGGCTGATCCCCGGCCTGTGGTGAACAAACACCCCGGATTCCATTGCATGTCATCCGGGCGACGAACTGTCGCGACATTGCGACCAAAGCGAGGCAATCTCTATGCAAGTCGCTCGCTTGGAGATTGCTTTGTCGCCATGCGCCCCGCGATCACGGTACCGACCTGGTCACGTCGGATTACGCTGGCGCTGCCCCGACCTGAACATAGGGAACCAATAAGCCCCTTCTTTGCGCCTGCGAGGCGGTCCTGCCCTCTGTCAGACGCGTTATTTCACACGTCGCTGACAGACTTTAAACACACGGTCCACGATGATCACAGTAACGGGAAGCGGGATCTTCCTTTGTGTGCGGTTCTAGCGTGCGTCAACCCGTCACACCCAGGTGTCTGAACGCCTGGGCGGCCGGAAGTTCTCCTGTGTCATCAGGTCAACACCGCACTCGAGACCTTCAATCCAGTCGATGAAGTGATTGACTATTTCCTTGCCTTGAAAGGACATGCCATGCTGGGGAACGATCCACTCTATGTCGAGTCTCCTTGCCATGTTTGCCCAGTAACGGCAGATCTTGTTCGAACTCATGTAACGCTGGTGGAATCCCTCCATCAGGGGGATGTGCTTTTCAAAGTCAACCACAGGCTTGCTGACATCATGGCCATCGACCATGGAGGCACCGAGATCCCCGGAAAACAGGATTTTGCTGATCGGATCATAAAACTGAAAGTTGCCCTCGGAATGCAGAAAGTGCGCCGGTATGGCCACCAGCGGTGAGTCGCCCAGCCTGATGGTCATGCCTTCGTCCGGGATCGGGATGACGCGGTCCTCCAGGGTGCAGGCCTTTGCGGTCCGGCACAGGTGCGGTATGAAGCGCTTCCACAGGCGCGAGATCACCACCTTGCAGTTGGTGCCGACGACCCATTTGCTCAGTGAAGAAATAATGTCGGGATCCTGGTGCGAGGCGATGACGTAATCCAGGTCTTTTACCGTAATCCTTTCGTTCAGGTGATCATAGAGGCCGGCATAGGTAAGATCTCCCCCCGGATCGATGACCGCGGCATGACCGTCGTGGACCACCAGGAACTGGTTAGACTGAATGCCGCCGCTGGTGTTGACGTCGTCTTCGTAGGCGACACAAACGTGATTTCCGTCGTTATAAAGCTCGATGGTCATTGTTTTCCCCCTCCCCGTTATTGGAATGCATTTTTTAATAATACGCGTCATTTGGCTGAAATTCATTGTCATGGTCGATTTGTATTCGCATCCGCCGTTCCGGTGTTATCAGGGCCTGACCGCTACAGCGCCGGGGGTGCGTAATAACCTGCCTTGGCAGGTTTTTTTACAGCCCGGCGGCGAGGCGATGGGCGCGGCGGGTGGTCTCGGGCAGGCGGTAGCGGGTGGTGTAGCCCGGGGTGCAGGTGATGGCCGATTTGAGGCTCACGCGGTGGCCGATCGAGATATACGCGTGGCTGCGGGTGCGCAGGACGGCCCATGTCGTCCGGCCGCCGCCCTCGAAACCGATATCGACGCCGGCCACGGTGCGGATCCTGCCGTGACGGTTCCGTGTAACCACCAGCGAGCGCAGTGCCTGCTGGATGGCGCGGGCGGCGGCAACATCCCGGGGCCATTCGATGCCCCTGCCGGATTTGCTGCCCCTGCCGATTCGTTCCTCGTGGGGAGAATCCGCCGGTTTGTATTCAGTATACTGTTTGCTGGAAAGGCGAGTGTCCCGATTGTTGAGTGAAGCGCATGTCATCCTCGAAACAGTCTCCTGATGGATCTGCGGCCGGTGGGGTGCGCGTCGTTTTGTTCGACTACGGCGGGGTGCTGGCGGAAGAGGGGTTCCGCAACACCCTGATCGCGCTGGCAAAGGAGCAGGGGCTGGACGTGGATGCAATGCCCGGCGAGGGCATGCGGGCTGTGTATGACTGCGGCTTTGTGCTGGGGACAGGTACGGCCGCGGAGTTCTGGTCACTGCTGCGCGAACGCACCGGCCTGGCGGGTGCGGATGAGGAATTGACGCAGCGTGTGCTCGACGGGTTCGTTCTGCGGCCCTGGATGCTGGAGCGGGTGCGAGAGCTGAACGAGCGCGGCTACGTCACCGGGATCCTGAGCGACCAGACCCACTGGCTCGACGAACTGGATGCGCGTGATCATTTTTATAATCTGTTCGACCGGGTCTTCATCAGCTTCCATCGCGGCAAGGGCAAGCAGGATCCCTCGCTGTTTGCCGAAGTGGCGCGCGAGCTCGGTGTGCCGCCGGGGGCGATCCTGTTTATTGACGACGATGTCGGCAACGTCGCCCGGGCCCGCGCTGCCGGGATGCAGGCGCTGCAGTATGTCGACCGGGCAGATTTTGAACGGAAGCTGAAAGCGCTGCTGTCAGCGGCAGGGTGACGGTGATGATCGGGACAGGGGTCGGCCTCGGCCAGTATGCTGAAAAACAGGAAAGAGATCAGCGGCTGGCGCGGCTTGCGGCGTCCTGGAAGAAATGATCGCCATAAGGGGCAGTGCCCTGCCGCGCGCCAATCGATACTTATTCGACCAGGTTGGCGTGCATCCGGCTGATCAATTCCTCGGTGGTTTGCCAGTCGATGCAGCCATCAGTCACGGAAACACCGTATTTCAGTCTTGATATGTCGTCAGGTATCGGCTGGCGCCCGGCATTGATATTGCTCTCGATCATCAGGCCGATGATGGAGCGGTTACCGGCCAGGATCTGGCGGGTGACTTCTTCTGCAACGCCCGGTTGCAGGTCCGGGTTCTTGCAGGAATTGTCATGGCTGCAATCGACCATGATGTAGGGACAGACCCCCGCGGCGCTGAGTTCCGCCTCGCAGCGGGCGATATTCCCGGCATCGTAGTTGGGCTGGCCGTTCCCGCCGCGCAGCACGATGTGTCCGTAGCGGTTACCCATGGTAGTCACGATGGAGACATGGCCGCCGGCGTCGATACCGAGGAAGCTGTGCGGATGGCTCATCGATTTCAGCGCATTGATGGCGATGCCGAGGCTGCCGTCGGTGCCGTTTTTGAAGCCGACGGCGCAGGACAGTCCGCTGGACATGACGCGATGTGTCTGTGATTCGGTGGTGCGCGCGCCGATCGCCGACCAGGAAATCAGGTCCTGCAGGTACTGGGGTGAAATCGGATCGAGTGCCTCGGTGGCCAGCGGCAGGCCAAGCCCGGCCAGGTCCAGCAGCAGGCGCCGCCCGATATGCAGCCCTTCCTCGATTTCAAACGAGCCGTTCATGTGCGGGTCGTTGATCAGTCCTTTCCAGCCAATGGTGCTGCGCGGTTTCTCGAAATAAACCCGCATCACCAGGTACAGCCTGTCACTGACCTGATCTGCGAGTTTGCGCAGCCGTTCGCCGTACTCGATGGCGGCTTCCGGGTCGTGTATGGAGCAGGGGCCGACCACGATCAGGTGGCGTGCGTCCTTGCGATCGAGAATATCGCGGATAGTGCCGCGACTGTTGATTACCGATTCCACGACTTGCTGCGTAACCGGCAGTTCGTGTTTCAGCTCATCGGGTGTAATCAGCCTGGTGCAGTTGCTGATATTGATATCTTCAATGCGTTTGTCGGTCATGGTTGCTGCGCCATCAGGCGCGCTGTATCTGTCGGGAAGGGGGCAGATGATACCAGAGTGTCGAAACTGAATTGTCCGCTTTTTTTGGACCAGCCTTCAGTCCCTGTATCCCGGCAGCTATTCCGGGGGCAGCAGCATCAGAAAGCCGTCGGGTGCCAGGCTGGTCGCCAGCATGTCCGCTTAGGCGCCGGTTACGTCCGCGAGGTCCGGTCCCGCGGTCGGACCGGGCTGTGTGGCCATGGTGGTGCCCGGCTGCACGGCGGTGAGGTAGCCATCCCGGGGGGGCGTGCTGACCCATGGAGGGCACCAGTACGCGCGTCAGGTCGATGCTCATCCTCCAGGCCATGCGGTGCGGGCCCGGGGCAGGCTGGGCGGGGAAATTTGCACAGCCGCTGGCCAGCGAGACCGTGATGCGCAGGTTCGCGGATGTCTTGCAGATCGCTGTGTTAAGGAGGGAGATGACAGTATATTTGCCGGTGCAATCGGTGTACTTTTACCGGAATCGGACTGGCCAAGATCACTGAATGTGAAGGGAGGAGACCGTGTTTGAATGGCTTGCATCACCCGAGGCCTGGGTCGCGCTCGGAACCCTGACGATGCTCGAGATTGTACTGGGTATCGACAATATCATCTTCATCTCCATCCTGGTCGGGCGCTTGCCCGCACAGCAGCGTAATTTCGCTCGTCGTGTCGGGCTCGCCCTGGCCATGTTGGCCCGCCTCGGGCTGCTGTTCTCCATCGTCTGGGTCATGGGACTTACCGAACCCTGGTTTAGCGTTTTCGATCAGGTGATCTCCGGGCGGGACGTCATCCTCATCGGCGGCGGCCTGTTCCTGCTCGCCAAGTCGACCCACGAGATCCACGTCAGCCTGGAAGGCATCACCGGGAGCAGCGAGTCGGTTGTCGCCGCAGGGCTGGGCGCGGTGCTGGTGCAGATCGCGCTGCTCGACATGGTGTTCTCGCTGGACTCGGTGATCACGGCCGTGGGGCTGGTGGAGCATGTTTCCATTATGGCCATCGCCATCATCCTGGCGGTCGGCGTCATGCTGGTGGCGGCCAGGCCGATCGGGGACTTCGTGGACCGGCACCCGACCGTCAAGATGCTCGCGCTCTCGTTTCTGATTCTGGTCGGCGTCACCCTGGTGGCGGAAGGCTTCGATGTCCACGTGCCGAAGGGCTACATCTATTTTTCCATTGCCTTTTCGGTGTTCGTCGAGATGCTCAATATCCGCCTGCGCAGGAAACAGGCCATGCCGCTGGTTCTGCGCAAGAAGCTGCAGGAATAGCCGTCACCGCTGACGCGGCGCACTGCCCCGTTTCATCTAAACTGGTAAACAGGCCCATACCAGGCTGGATTGCATGATGCAGGGTGTTCTGTTTGATCTGGACGGCGTGCTGTATGTTGGTGAGTCGGCTATCCCGGGCGCGGTCGAGGTGCTGCGCTGGGTCGATGAAGCAGCCGTTCCCCATCTGTTCGTCACCAACACCACTTCCCGGCCGCGCAGCGCCATTGTCGACAAGCTCGCCGCTATGGGTATGACGGTCGATGCCGCCCGCATCCTCACCCCGGCCGTGGCGGCGTGTCACTGGCTGCAGGTGCATATCGAGGGGCCGCTGGCCCTGTTCATACCGCAGGCCACCCGCGAGGAATTCGCGGACTTTGCCCGGGTGGCGGATGATGCCCAAACCGGTGCCGGGGCGGTGGTGGTGGGTGACCTGGGGCAGGGCTGGGACTTCGATACCCTGAACCGCGCCTTTCGCCTGCTGATGCAGTCGCCATCACCGGCCCTGGTTGCCCTGGGGATGACGCGCTACTGGCGGACGGAGGCGGGGCTGCAGCTGGATGCCGGTCCGTTCGTGCGGGGCCTCGAATACGCCACGGGCCTGGAGGCGGTGGTGCTGGGCAAGCCGGCGCGGGGATTCTATGCGGCGGCCGCGGGGATGCTCGACCTGCCGCCTGCGGAGCTGGTGATGATCGGGGACGACATCCAGGGGGATATCGGTGGGGCGCAGGCCTGCGGCATGAAGACCGCCCTGGTGCGTACGGGCAAATTCAGCGCGTCCGATCTTGCGCGGGGGATTACGCCCGATGTGGTACTGGACTCGGTGGCGGATTTGCCCGGGTGGTTTGCAAGCGCGTGACCCGCCCTGGTTCGCGCCCGCGGGGTGTCCCATCGCGTCAGTGCGAGCGTAGCGAAGCAATTCCCGGGGTTAGACTTGGTCAGTTGGAGATTGCTTCGTCGCGAGCTCCCCGGTAACTGCTCCTGCGTCGCCTAAAGCGCCTACTTTTGGTGCTCTCGGCTCTGGCATCCTGCTTCGCTCTACCGAGTCCTTCCATGGACTCGTAGCTCCCGCAGTCGCTTTGGGCGCGCTGCACTTTGCCCAATCTACATGTTTAGGCTCTTCCCCAAATCGAGTGGGTAGATTACCGTTGTAGGGCCGAATTCATTCGGCTAACAGCTATCCTTACCATTGGAGACAAGGAGGTCACCCTATCCTACGACGCATTGAGCAGGGGCGTCATTCCCTGCTGCCAGGAAGGATGAGGATGTTCGCCAAATTGCCCGATATATCGTTGCCAACCCGTTGCGAGCTGGCCTGGCTCGGAATATTGGCGATTACCCGCAACGAATTCATTCGGCCAACAACCTTGCCATCAGAAGGAATGCGTCTCGTCTGAATTAATGTGTTACCCACTCGATCAGGGGAAGACCCCATGTTTATAAATGTTCCCTGTAGCGCGCCAGGCAGGTGTTGATGCGCTGTTCGATTGTGTCGGCGGCTTCGGCAGGTACGGTGCCGGTGGTAAGGGCAGCCAGTATCAGGTCCTCGGGTGCGTCCTGCGCAGCCTGACGCTTCTTCATCGAGACGTTGAGTCGTTCGATCTGGTAGGCCATGCGTTCTGCCTGGAACTCCGGGGGTGACTCCAGTTCCAGCAAGACCTCCAGCCTGAGGCAGGCTGCCTGCTTGCCGGCAAGGTTTCCCGAGAGTGTCGCGTCGTCCGGCCGGGTGAGCACCTGTCTGAAGCGCTGCTCCATTGCCCCGGCATGGGCAGCGGAAAGCGCGGGCAGGGCATTCCATTCAGTGGTGACGGTATCTGTTTCGATCGCGCTACCGGCCAGGACGGCCTGTTCCCACTGGTTGCACAGCGCGGCACGCCTGGCGAGGTTGTCAATCCCGGCGCTCCGGGCGCGTGATTCCGCGGCCCTGAGTGCATGGCGGAAGTCTTTTTGTGCCTTGTGCCAGCCACTGTTCAGACCTCTTTCGTGTTCGCGGGGCACCCAGCCGATTTCCTCCCAGCGGCCCTGTATCCGGGCGAGTTTTGAGGCACTGGCGAGCAGTTCCCCGTCACTGGCCGCCGCGGTCTGCAGCAGTTCATCGATCAGGGTCTGCTTTTGCTTCAGGTTCTCCTTGCGCTCGGTGGCCTGTTCCCTGCGCTCGGCATCGCGGCGCCGGTAGGTGATGTCGCAGGCGGACTGGAAGCGTTTCCACAGCTTGTTTTCGAGGGTGCGTTTGCCGACGACCGTGATCTTCCACTGTTTCTTCAGTGCCTCGAGCTGGTCAAGCGCGTCACGCAGACCGGGTACTTCAGCCAGTGCCTCGATATCGGTAATCAGCTTTTCGCGCGCCTTCAGGGAGCGGGAGCGTTCACGTGACAGGTGGTCCTCGAATTTGTCGAGCGCCTCATCCAGCGCCCGGGCGACAGGCTTGCGATGTTTGAAATCGACATTGCCGATTTTGTAATAATCACGGCGGGCGTGGCTGACGAACCTGTCGATGTCCCGCCACTCGGGCTGCTTCCAGTCGGTCGAGGCGAAGCGTTCATTCAGTTTATCGATAATGGCCTGACGCTGGCTGAGATTCTCTGCACGTTGCTTCTTCAGCTTCTTGAAATGTGCGGCGCAGGGCTTGTAGGCCTCTTTGCAGGTCTGGTCGAATAGCTTCCAGAGTTCCTTGCCGGCATGGTCGCCGG
>CAMYIX010000025.1 GCA_947258615.1 uncultured Ectothiorhodospiraceae bacterium
CATGGAGAGTCCCTGCAGCAGGAGCAGTGCGGCCATCAGCGGGATGACGGTCTTCAGCAGGAAGACCGCGTCCAGGCCGCCGGCCTCCCGGGAGCCTTCGCCCATGGACCACGAAACGGCGACATAGTCCCAGCTGACGTAGAGGATGAAGGCGCACACCGGCGCCAGCATCAGCAGGGTGCCGCACAGGTTGACCCAGGCCTTGGCGCGCGGCCCGAGGTCGCGGTAGATGATGTCCACACGCACATGCCCGTCGTGCTTCAGGGTATAGGCTGCTCCCAGCATAAAGACCGTGGCATGCAGGTAGGAGATGGACTCCTGCAGGGCGATGGAGCCGCTCTGGAAGACATAGCGCAGGACGACTACCGCAAAGGTGACCAGTACCGTCCCCAGTGTCATCCACGCAACGATGCGACCGGTGGTTTCGGAAAAACGGTCTATGCCCCGGGCGAGGGCGTGAAGTCTTGCATACACCTTGCCGGACTTGCGCAGCAAACCGGGTCAGCCCTTAATCCGGCACAGGCGCCGAACCGGGCAGGGCTGGGAATTCATCGCATGCCGGTTTACGGAACACGGATACACGGGGCAGCTTCGGAACGGACCCGGGAATTACCAGCGGAAGATCATCCAGCTCGGTACCAGCAGCGCCGGTTCGAGCTTGTTGTAGCGCGACTCCAGCGAGCCATCCCCGTCCTTGTCGATCAGGTAGTACGGTGGACCGTTGCGCGGTTCGATTTTGACCATGTAGAGTGCACCGCCGACGCGGTATTCATGCACGGTCTCTTCATCGCGCCTGATGATGCTGACCTCGGGCTCCAGTTCCTCAGCGCTATCGGCGCCCGTGGGTGGAGCTGCCATATCCGGCACAGGTTCCAGCGCCGGTTCCGCCGCCGTCAGCGGCAGTGAAATACAAAGTAGCAAGGCGGGGAGAAATCTTTTCACGGTGTTGTTCCTGCTATTGATTCAGAGTTCAAGCAGCTTTTCCTGTTCCTGTTCCGAGGGCTCGAAGCTGATATGTTCATAGTAGTCGAAGATAGCATCCACGACCTCTCGCGGCTTGTCCAGCACCTTGAACAGGTCGAGGTCTTCGGCGGAGATGGTGCCCTCGGTGACCAGGGTCTGTTTGAACCAGTCGAGCAGGCCGGTCCAGAACTCGGACACCACCAGGATGATGGGGATGCGCCGTGTCTTGTTGGTCTGCACCAGGGTGAGGATCTCTGCCAGTTCGTCCAGGGTGCCGAACCCGCCCGGCAGCACCACGTAGGCCGAGGCGTATTTTACGAACATCACCTTGCGCGAAAAGAAGTGGCGGAAATTGAGCCCGATGTCCTGGTACTCGTTGCCGGCCTGTTCCATCGGCAGCTGGATGTTCAGGCCGATGCTGGGTGACTTCCCGGCAAAAGCCCCCTTGTTGCTGGCCTCCATGATCCCGGGCCCGCCGCCGCTGATCACCGCGAACCCGGCATTTGACAGTGCCAGTGAGATTTCTTCGGCCAGCTTGTAATGGGGATGATCGGGCAGGGTGCGGGCGGAGCCGAACATGCTCACCGATGGCTTGACCTGGGCCAGTCGCTCGAAGCCTTCGACAAATTCCGCCATGATCTGGAAAATCTTCCAGGACTCGCGGGTCAGCTGTGAATCGTCTTTTGGCAGGGTGCCGTGGTTCTTTAGCCGGGAATCTTTATTCATGGTCATCGGGGGCGTGTATCCTGATCAAGGACGTGATAACAATACATAAAGAGCTGAAAACAGCTTTGATGATACCATGTTCGCCCGTTTTGAAACGGTGCCCGGGCAGTGTTTGCAGCCAGTCCGGGTACCAGGTCTTTCCAATGAATGATAAAAACATCAAGCCGCTTGTACTGGTCGACGGATCGTCCTATCTCTATCGCGCCTTTCATGCCCTGCCGCCACTGACCAGCTCGCGCGGCGAGCCGACCGGTGCGGTCTACGGCGTGCTCAATATGCTGCGCAGCCTGCTGGCCGAATACACGCCGGAGCACGTGGCCGTGGTATTCGACGCGCGCGGCAAGACCTTCCGTGACGACCTGTTTGCCGAGTACAAGGCCAACCGGCCGCCGATGCCGGATGAACTGGCCGCGCAGATCGAACCCCTGCATACACTGGTGCGTGCGCTGGGGCTGCCGCTGTTGCAGGTGTCCGGCGTCGAGGCCGATGACGTCATCGGCACCCTGGCACGGCAGGCGAGTGCACTGGGCATGGACACCGTGATCTCGACCGGTGACAAGGACATGGCGCAGCTGGTGGACAGGCATGTCACCCTGGTGAACACCATGTCGCGCAGCGTTCTCGATGCGCAGGGTGTGCAGAACAAGTTCGGGGTGCCGCCGGAACGCATCATCGACCTGCTGGCCCTGATGGGGGACAGCTCCGACAACATCCCGGGCGTACCCAAGGTCGGGCCGAAGACGGCGGCCAAGTGGCTCGGCGTCTATGGTTCGCTGGATGCGCTGATCGCGCATGCCGGCGAGATCAAGGGCAAGGTCGGCGACAGCCTGCGAGAGCACCTGGAGACCCTGTCACTGTCGCGCGAACTGGCCACCATACGCTGTGACGTCGAGCTGGAGGTGGGGCCGCGAGACCTGCAACCCCGGCAGCCGGATGTCGGGCAGTTGCGCGAATGGTATACGCGCCTGGAATTCAGCCGCTGGCTGGAAGAACTAGAGGGAGAGGCGCCGGCGTCCGCGGCGGAAACTGGCGCGGACGACGCGGCCTGCCATTACGAGACCGTGCTCACCGAGGAGCGCCTCGAGCACTGGCTGGCACGCCTGGAGGGGGCCGGGGAGTTCGCCGTCGATACCGAGACCACCAGCCTGGATTACATGGTGGCGCGCATCGTCGGGGTGTCGTTTGCCGTCAGCGCGGGCGAGGCCGCCTACGTGCCGCTGGCGCATGATTACCCGGGGGCGCCGGACCAGCTGGATCGTGACGCGGTGCTGGCGCGGTTGCGGCCATTATTAGAAAATACAGAAGTCAATAAAATTGGACATAACCTTAAATATGATCGTAACGTGCTGGCTAATCATGATATTACGCTCTCCGGCATGCGTTTCGATAGCATGCTTGAGTCCTATGTGGTGGACAGTACCGCGACGCGTCATGACATGGATTCGGTGGCGCTGAAGTACCTCGGACACAAGACCATCAAGTACGAGGAGGTGGCCGGTAAGGGCGTCAACCAGTTGGATTTCAACGAAGTGCCGGTGGAGACCGCCGCCCCCTACGCCGCCGAAGATGCGGACATCACCCTGCGCCTGCACCAGGCCATCTGGCCCCTGCTCCAGGCCGAACCCGGCCTGGAGCAGATCTACAACCAGATCGAGCTGCCGCTGCTGACGGTGTTGTCCGATATGGAACGCGCCGGCGTGGCCGTCGATACGGACATGCTGGCCCGGCAGGGCCGGGAACTGACCGGACGCATCGCGGCTATCGAGGCGGAGGCGCAGCACGAGGCCGGCCAGCCTTTCAACCTGGGTTCCCCCAAGCAGATCCAGGAGATCCTGTTCGACAAGCTGCAATTGCCGGTGTTGTCCAAGACCCCCAAGGGGGCGCCGTCCACTGCGGAATCGGTTCTGCAGGAGCTGGCGCTGGACTACCCGTTGCCGCGACTGATCCTGGAGTACCGCTCCTTCAGCAAGCTCAAGTCCACCTACATCGACCGCCTGCCGGAACAGGTGTGCGCCGCCAGTGGACGCGTGCATACCTCCTACCATCAGGCGGTTGCCGCCACCGGCCGGCTGTCGTCCTCCAATCCGAACCTGCAGAACATCCCGGTGCGCACCGAGGAGGGCCGACGCATTCGCCAGGCCTTCGTGGCACCGCCGGGCTACCGCCTGCTGGCCGCAGACTATTCCCAGATCGAGTTGCGCATCATGGCGCACCTGTCTTCAGACGACGGCCTGCTGAAGGCCTTCTCCGCCGGTGCAGACGTGCACCGCGCCACGGCGGCCGAGGTGTTCGGGGTGGCACCCGAGCAGGTCACTGGGGACCAGCGGCGATCCGCGAAGGCGATCAATTTTGGCCTGATCTATGGCATGTCGGCCTTCGGGCTGGCGCGCCAGCTGGGTATCGCGCGCGGTGCAGCCCAGGAATACATCGACCTGTACTTCGCGCGCTACCCCGGAGTGAGGGATTACATGGAGGCCACGCGCGAACAGGCGCGGGAGCGCGGATTCGTGGAGACCGTGTTCGGGCGCCGGCTCTACCTGCCCGAGATCAAGGCGCGTAATCAGCAACGCCGGGCCGCGGCGGAGCGGACCGCCATCAATGCGCCCATGCAGGGGACGGCCGCGGATATCATCAAGCGTGCCATGATCGGGGTGCATGACTGGATTGCAACGCAGGACGCGCTCGATATCACCATGATCATGCAGGTGCATGATGAGTTGGTGTTCGAGATTGCCGAGGCGGATGTGGAGTCGGCGCGCACGCCCATCAGGGAGGCCATGGTGGATGCGGCCGAGCTCAAGGTGCCACTGGTGGTGGATATCGGGGTGGGCGTTAACTGGGACGAGGCGCACTGATGCCGGCGGCCTGGTAGCCCAAGTTAAAATACCCCGATCTACGCTAGTAATGAACTATGCATAAATAACAACTAATTGAAAATTATGAATTATATAATAGACTAATGTATATATTTAGGGTTTTCACTAATAATATATAACTCACTGTTTTTTATCCATCCGCGCTACCGCCCCGGTGCCCTGGGGTGCGATAGTGGCTCCGGTGAACCTTTTATTTGACTCATAGTCCTAATTTCTGAGTGCTACGGTACTCATCCGCTCTCCTCCCTGAGCGGGCATTCCTCCTACCCGGTCCGGTTGGATCGGGTGATTGGTGACCCCGGCATACTCCCCCTTTGCCGGGGTCTTTTTTTTATATCCTGTCCAACAGTCGCCGTTCTCCCGGTCTATGCGATCATTTGCATCTAGGTTTCATATTTATGGCATATTTTTGGATTAAATGTCGCCAAATGTGTCGAAAAACAGGGTTATTCCGGCTCATATCCAAACCAGTGATCCAGTACGGCACGTGCCGCGTCCGCACCGGCACGGGTCAGGGCCGAGAACAGCTGCACGGAGGCGGTGGGATGATGTTCGGCCAGATGTTTGCGTACCTGTAGCAGGCTCGCCTGTGCCGGACCGCGCTTGAGCTTATCGGCCTTGGTCAGCAGGACGTGTGCCGGCAGTCCCGCCAGCTGACACCAGCCGAGTAGCTGGCGGTCGAATTCCTTGAGCGGGTGACGGATGTCCATCATCAGGATCACACCCTGCAGGCACTGGCGGGTCTCCAGGTAACCGGCGATGTGGCGTTGCCACTGGTTCTTGATGTTGCGCCCGACCTTGGCGTAGCCGTAGCCGGGCAGGTCGACCAGGCGGCGCTGATCATCGATCAGGAAAAAATTGATTTGCTGGGTGCGGCCCGGGGTCTTGCTGATACGGGCCAGTGCCTTCTGGCCGGTAATCACATTGAGGGCGCTGGACTTGCCGGCATTGGAGCGCCCGGCAAAGGCGACTTCCAGGCCACTGTCCGGAGGGGCGTGGGCCGAGTCGGGTGTGCTGAGCAGAAAGCGGGCGTGCTGATAGCGGTTTTTCATAATGATAGGGCTGATTGCCACCGGATACGGCGGGTTGACGGCATTAGACTAGAGTCTGGCCGCAATGAAAACCCGGGTGCTGGCATCGCCGTCTGAGGCCTCGCGGTTGACCCCCTGTCGTCTGGCTGGTATACAAGACGCCCTTTTTGCCGTCATGCGTGTGGCGCCTGCCCCCGACATGATCCAGAATCTATTCACCGGGCAGCTACCCGGCGTATAAGCGGAGACAGGAGTAGGTCTGCTATGAAAATCTGGCTTTATCTAAGTATCAGTATAATATCGTTTTTTGCGCTAAACACGGCACAGGCGGCCGGTGATGCGGAAGCCGGTAAGGCCAAGGCGGCCAGCTGCGCCGCCTGCCATGGTGTCGATGGCAACAGTATCAATCCCGAGTGGCCGAAGCTGGCCGGGCAGCACGAAGGCTATATCGTCAAACAACTGTACTATTTCGGTGATGGTGAGCGCGACAATTCGACCATGAAGGGTATGGTCGCCAATCTAAGCGAGCAGGATTCTCAGGACATTGCAGCCTACTACGCCAGCCAGACCCCAACTATCGGTGCCGCCGATCCCGAACTGGTCGAATTCGGTGAACGCATCTACCGCGCTGGTAATCCGCAGAGCGGCGTGGCCCCCTGCATGGGTTGTCATGGCCCGAAGGGTGCCGGCAACCCCGCCGCGAATTACCCGGCCCTGCGCGGCCAGCATGCCAAGTACATCGAGAACCAGATGCACGGTTTCGCCAGCGGCAACCGGGTCAACGAGAATGCCAAGAAGATGATGCAGATTCTCGCCTCCCGGATGACGAACCGCGAAATCCGTGCCGTCTCATCCTATATCCAGGGGCTGCACTAACCCCGCCCCGGCCGCCGTTCTGCCGCGTCCGGGGGCGAGCACGGGTCCTCAGCTGAACCGTGCCAGCCGGCCACTGTCCAACACCCTGCCAGACTTCTTTTGCGGCGTTCGCTCACGCCCGCCTGCAGCCGCAGGCGCCGGGGCGGCCTGGCCAGTGGTGGGTGATCACCGGGACTTTGTCACCCTTTTTGCCTATTGGGGCGTTAATATATTCCTCTAGTGCCCGTATCCCCGTGAGGGGTGGGTGTGACCTGATGCAAGAAAACTCCGGAGTGGATGGTATGAAGAAATTGACCAACTGGTGCTTAGCCCTGATCCTTTCGTTGCCCTTGGCGGCGGCCGTTGCCGCTGCTGAATACATGGAGGGTGCGGAGTACATGCGCCTCGCGAAACCGCAGCCGACATCCGTTGCCGACAAGGTGGAGGTGGTGGAGCTGTTCTGGTACGGCTGCCCTCACTGTTACTACCTGGAGCCGCATATCGGCAAATGGCTGGAGAACAAGCCCGAAGACGTCGAATTCGTGCGCCTGCCGGCCGTGCTCGGCAAGAGCTGGGAATTGCTCGGCAAGGCCTATTTCACGGCCGAGTTGCTCGGTGTCCTGGACAAGATCCACGAACCGCTGTTCGAGGCCATCCACGATAAGAAGCGGAAATTCCGTGATGTTGCGGCTGTAGAGGACTTTTTCGTCAGTCACGGTGTTGCCGAGAAAGACTTCAGGAACACATTCCATTCCTTCGCTGTTGCGGTCAGGATCAATAATGCCAAGATGATGACGCGGCGCTATGCCATCAGCGGCGTGCCCACCATGATCGTGAACGGCAAGTTCAGTACCGGTGCCAGCATCGCCGGCAGCAACGAGGATGTCATCAAGGTCGTCGATTTCCTGGTAGAACAGGAGCGCGCAGCGGTTGACACGCCCGCCCGGGCCGCCACCCGGCCCTGATACAGCGCATGCTGCCCGTCACCCGGTTACTGTCCTTGCCTGAAGTCGCGGTGCATTGATGAAGGCAGCCGAGCTGTTCGTCCGCTGCCTCGAACACGAGGGCGTCGAATTCATATTCGGTATTCCCGGCGAGGAAAACCTGGAGGTGATGGATGCCCTGCTGGAGTCATCCATCCGTTTCATTATCACCCGCCATGAGCAGGGTGCCGCCTTCATGGCCGATGTCTACGGGCGCCTGACGGAACGCCCGGGTGTCTGCCTGGCGACACTCGGCCCGGGTGCCACCAACCTCATTACCGGCGTGGCCGATGCCAACCTGGACCACGCGCCGGTCGTCGCAATCGCCGGGCAGGCCGGGACCAACCGCCTGCACAAGGAGTCGCACCAGGTCCTTGACCTGGAGAAGCTGTTCCACTCGGTCACCAAGTATTCCGCCAGCCTGCTGGAGCCCGAGATTATTCCCGAGGTGGTGCGCAAGGCCTTCAAGCTGGCGCAGACGGAAAAGACCGGCGCGACCTTTATCGAGTTTCCGGAAAACATCGCGAGCATGGAGGTCGAGGAGGCGCTGCTGCCGGTGGCCCAGCCGCCGGACCCCGAGCCACCGGCAGAAAAAGTGGACCAGGCCGCTAGGCTGATCAGTGCGGCGCGCAACCCGATCATCCTGGCCGGCCACGGGGTGGTGCGTTCCAGGGCCTGGAAACAGCTGGCGGACTTCGCCAGCAGTCTGAATATACCGGTGGCCAATACCTTCATGGCCAAGGGCGTCATTCCCTTCAAGCATCCATGTGCACTCGGCAGTGCCGGGCTGCAGGCCAACGACTACGTCAGCTGCGGGTTCAGCCAGGCGGACGTCATTATCTGCGTCGGTTACGACCTGGTCGAATACCACCCCTACCTGTGGCATCCGACACGCGACCGCACCATCATTCATATCGACCATTCACCGGCCGAGGTCGATGGGCACTATCCGGTCAAGGTCGGTGTTACCGGTGACCTGAAACACAGCCTGGTACGCATTGCAGAGCTGGCGACGCCACACCAGGGGCACCACATGCGCCCGTTGCGCGAGGCGTTGATCGATGAAATGAATCACCACCGTGATGACACGGAATACCCGGTCAAGCCTCAGAAGATCATCTGGGACCTGCGCACCGCCCTGGCGCTCGAGGACATCGTCATCTGTGATGTCGGCGCACACAAGATGTGGATGGCGCGCATGTTCCGTTGTGAATTACCCAACACCTGCCTGATATCCAATGGCTTTGCCAGTATGGGCATCGCGGTGCCCGGCGCCATTGCCGCCAAGCTGGTTTACCCCGAGCGCAATATCGTGGCCGTGACCGGGGATGCCGGCTTCCTGATGAACTCGCAGGAGATCGAGACCGCAATGCGCTGCAAGCTCCCGATCGTGATCCTGATCTGGAATGACAGCGGTTACGGGCTGATCGAATGGAAGCAGCTGAATCAGTTCAAGCGCAGCTCGCATGTCAAGTTCAGCAATCCCGATTTCGTGAAGTATGCCGAGTCCTTCGGATGCAAGGGATACCGCGTCGGGAGGACGGAGGATTTGCCTGCTATACTCGAAGAGGCGCTCGCCAATGACACAGTGAGCATTATCGACTGCCCGGTCGATTACAGGGAAAACATAAAACTCACGGAGCAGATGGGAAATCTGGTATGTCCACTCTGATGACTGCCACGCTGTCAAAAGCGCGCACATCAAGGCATGTCGCAGGTCGTGACAAGATGGCCGGGCAGCGCATCCGCCTGCTCAGTTATAACATCCAGGCAGGTATCAGTACCGGTCGTTACCGCCACTACATCACCCACAGCTGGAAGCACGTGTTGCCGCACGCGCAGCGTTTCAGCAACCTGGATCGTATCGCGCGCCTGATCAGTGACTACGATGTCGTCGGTCTGCAGGAGGTCGATGCCGGCAGCCTGCGCAGCGGTTATGTAAACCTGACTCAGTACCTGAGTGAAAAATCCAGCCTGCAATTCTGGTATGACCAGACCAATCGTCGCATCGGTCGCCTGACCAGTCACAGCACCGGCATGTTGAGCCGGTTTCAGCCCGCCGAGATCGTCGAACACCGCCTGCCCGGCCGGATCCCGGGCCGTGGCGTCCTGTTTGTGCGCTACGGCAGCAAGAGAGACCCGCTGGTCGTGCTGATCATGCACCTCGCACTCGGCAAGCGTGCGCGCATGCGGCAACTCGATTACGTCAGTGAAATCGTGAATGAGTATCGCCACGTCGTGCTGATGGGTGACCTCAACTGTCATTCGAACAGCCAGGAGATGGATTTCCTGATCAACCGCACCATGATGCGCGAACCCTTCCACGGCCTGGATACCTTTCCCAGCTGGCGGCCGCAGCACAATATCGACCATATCCTGGTGACGCCCACGCTGCGCGTGGACCGCGTCAAGGTGCTGAATTACTCGCTCTCCGACCACCTGCCGATCGAGATGGAAATCACCCTTCCGGAATCGATCCACATGGCCGCCTAGACAATCACTCCCTTACATAGACCTCCGTGCGCCACTCGAAGGTCAGGGCGCGGCCCCGGCTGCGGAACCCCCCGGCGCTGATCCAGCGCTCGATATCGGCAGGGTTGTGGACATAGGGCCGGAAGCCGGAGCCGGCCAGTTTCAATGCAGCCGTCATGAGTGCGACACCGGCGCGCATAAAAAGGCGGTCGCGCGGGTAGGTGAGGGCAATGACATGGCGGGACCTGGAAAGCGCATGTTCCAACAGCCGCTCCGGGTCCGGATAGCAGCAGACCACCTTGTCGAGAATGACGATATCCGCCATCGCGATCCTGTCGGTCAGCTCGACAAAATCACCCTGGCGGTACTCGGTACGCCCGGCCAGACCGGATGTCTGCGCAAGCCGGCGCGCCTCACCCAGCATGCGGGCGGACATGTCGATACCGGTTGCACGGGCGGCACCGGAGCGCAGCAGTGCATGGTGCAGGTAGCCGATACCACAACCGATCTCCAGCAAATCGGAACCCTCGATGCCCGCCCGCTCGAGCAGGTCGAGCATCTGCCGCTGGTTTTTTTCAAGACCGAACAGGCGGAAACGCCAGCGATACAGGCGTGCCAGCTGTGAAAAGAAGCGGCTGGTATCGGCGCAGGGAACGGAGCAGCAGGCCATGGTTTGGCTCCCGGGTTCCTGTTGTTTTTTTATTATAGTTCCCTTTGTCAGGCTACTCCTGCTGTAGCCATCCAGTCGGAAGCTCTTCCCCAAAAAAAGCAGTAGGAGCGCCCCGCGGGCGCGATTTATAAAAATATCGGGTCTTCCCCTGATCGAGTGGGTAACACATCAATTCAGGCGAGACGCATACCTTCTGATGGCAAGGTTGCTGGTCGAATGAATTCGTTCCTACTGTAGGGCCGAATTCATTCGACCAACGGTGTTTCATCGTCATCTGTTATCCAGATGCAATCCCAATGGGGGTAATCGCCATTATTCCGGGCCAGGCCAGCTCGCAACCCTGTTCAAGCAGGTGTCAAAGTTCACGAACCAGCAGGCGTGCTGTGATGATATCCGTGAACAAGGGATGGCGATTACGGGTAACCGTGGTGATGCAATAGACCTGATGCTGCAGGGAATGACGCCGGATAGCTGTTGGCCGAATGAATTCGGTCCTACAACGGTAATCTACCCACTCGATTCGGGGAAGAGCCAAAATATCAATCGCCCCGCAAGCGCGCGGAATAACACGGAAAGACGAGAGGCATGAACATATAAACAGGAGTGCCGTTTCGCTTTGCACCACGTAATTAAGCTGTACCCCGGAAATGCGGAATAATTTATTATCGGCACTTCATTCAAACAAGTGTACAGGAGAAGACATATGCCCCGTGGTGAAACGGACGACAGTGCAGAGGTGACATCCAGTACCAGCGCAGTCTGGGCTAATCACGTTGCAGTACCTGATACGCCGGACGGCTTTACCGTGAGAACAACGTATCCGGCCAATCCGCAGGGCGTGGAAGTGATGCTGGAGCAGTGGGAAGCCGGCAGCGAAGAGCCGCCGCACTCTCACCCCGGTGATGACATGACCATTGTCGTTGAGGGCAGTATGGCTGTTCAGTTTTACACCCGGGGACCGGGTGGCCTCATTCCTGACGGCGACAAGCTGATCCTGAATAAGGGTGATGCCGGCTACATCAGGGCCGGAAGAATCCACGATGCCAGTTATATCGAGGACTGCAAACTGGTCTATGTGCATGACAAGGCCTTTGGCTTTACGGCAGAGGGCTGATTGCAGGAAATGCGCTGTTTGCAGGCAATATCTCGTTGCAGGATAATGGGTGTGATTTCATTTCATGAAGTGAAATACCTGCTGCCTGTGCAATAAAAACAAGCAGATAAGGCGGCGTCCTGCATTCATTCGGCCGATCGGCTAGTATCGACGGTTCGATCGTGAATCACCTGCGATTAGAAAAAATATCAACGGGGAGTCGCCCATGGATTTTGCTCACGCTCTTGGGTTAAACAAGAAAGTCGAGAGTCCGGAAGAAGAACGCCAAAAGGTCCAGCTTTACATCAACCTGAAACTGGCATCGTCCGGACAGCCCACCAGTGTTCCGGAGGAATACCGGCATTTTTTCGGTATCTCGCAGGACTTGATGAAGAGTTACCGTGAGAAGAACCGCCTGCTCTCCGACTATCATTGCTGGGCGGACCAGCGTATCCAGAATTTCCTGGAACGCTATTTCGATGGTCTTGAACTTGACCACTTCCCCACACTTCCGACCCAGACGTTTATTCTCGACCGCCACGGTGTGGCACGAGAACTCTCCTTGCCCATGGGCAAGGACGAGTTTCACTCGGATATCGTTTCCAGCTACCGCGTCCGGCAAGGCGTGCTGCACAACCCGGCAAGTGACCGGCGTACCACCAAGGGTTCATTCCACGTGGCCGAAGGTGGCCTGCCGATACCGGGCGACAAAAAGGCCGTGCCCAGACGCACCTTTGCACTCATGCTGTCGCAGGCGCTGAGCCCGCCGCGTGAACTGCTCACCATCCCCTTTACTGCTGTCCTGCCCGAGCCGGCACGCATGTTCACCTCCCTGCTGTTGCGTCCGACCGTCTGTCCAGAGGTGCCGAACCGGCGACCGGAAAAAAGCATGGAGATCCGCTTCTTTGCACCGGGTAACCTGGTCAGCAATCTGGATTTCGTGGAAAGCATCTTCGGCAATGCCGGTAATCCTCACCTGGCCGAGTGTGACGCCGGACTTGATGTCGAGCGCTGGACCGGTCATACCGGCTGTGCAATCCTGGCACCCCACCTGGTCGGCCTGACCAAAAAAGATGTGGGTCTGCCGCACTGGGACGAGGCCAGCGAACGCCAGCGTAATGACGGGATGTGCTGGAAGGAAGCAGATGAACTCTATAACGACGGCCAGGCCTTCAAGCTGACTGCCCGCGACGAATCCGGCGTGATTGTCACTTTGCTGGCAGACAACTATTTCGGCTACTGCAAGAAAGAGGTCAAGACCCAGATCGGCTTCTCCGCCAACCTGTACGGGCTCTCGGAGGAGGAGCATGCGGGCGGTGCGCTGGCCTTCCCGCGCCGCAATCACGGCGAGGAGTTCGGCGTCGACAGCCGTACGCAGAAGCCTGGTTTCACCTTTACGGACATGGTCGAGCGTTATGGTGCCGTGATGGATGTGCAGCCCGAGGGCTATGCGATTGACCGCAATCATCCCGACATCATCTATGTGCCGCAGAAGCTGCGCATGGACCTGAATGCCCAGACCATCACCTGGGACCGGGACGGTGTGAAGCAGAAGATCCGGTTGCAGCCGGGTAAGTTCTACATGCAGCCCAGCGGCTACAAACTCGAGATGCAGAAACACCCGGGTGCACCCTCATGGCGTATCGTGGGGGCGAACTCAGAGGGCACCTTCTGTCACAAGCCCTCGACGGTTTCCGGTGGCGGCAAGTCAGAGATCTCCAAGTCACTCGATGATGCTGTCATTTACCGCCCGCTGTTTGTCGATGACCTGCAAAAGGACCTCGACCAGGTCCAGGTGATTTTCGACCGGGACTACACCCGGCGCTTCAAGCCGGGCTTCGAGAACAATGACCGCGATGCGACGCGCAAGCCGCTGAGTCCTGAGCGCAGCCTGGGGTCGGTCATCAAGCTGCTTACCCCGACCTCGGCCTATACCGACGAGTTTAATGATTGGCTGGCCTCCATCCCGCCGCGCATCCTCGCACTGGTATTCCTTCTCAAGCGCTTCTACCGGATCGAGTGGGGAGACAACTGGCGGCAGCACCTCTCGGTCGATGAAGTGGACGGCGCGCCGGCACATGAACTCAAGCTGGACGGGCGTAACATCATCGCCTCCTACCTGCGGGTGGGTTTCGACCGAGATGGCAAGTGGCGTACATTCAAGCTGCGCCAGGACTACATCGCCACCGAAAAGGTGCAGATGGAGGACGACATCACCGCCTCCATCGTGGTGCCACCGGAATGTGTCGCCGGCTGCGGCCAGGCACACGATGGCAAGCACAGCATCAAGCTGACCAAGAACTGCGAGTACCGCCTGTTTCAGCGTCCGGACGATGCCATTCATCCCGGCTTCGACAAGCAGACCGAGCTGGACATGTCACAGCCCGGCAACTTCTTCGCCAACTACGAACCACTCAGCGGTGAAAAGCTCGCCGACGTGGTCAACAACGTGCACACATTCAGTCTCTTCACTCCTCCCATGCGATCGCTGCTGCAGCAGGCACACGATGATGGCAAGGGCTACGTCGTGTCATCGGCACACCCGCGAATGGTCGATGGCAAGCCATCGGTAAATCCGCGCTACCAGCAGATACGTCCCGATCTGACCAACCCGACGGGCAAATACCTGGCCGATATGAGTACCCGTTTCCACCGCAAGATTGATCTGGAGAGTGCCATCTGTCATCCGGTGGATGCCGTGCTGGCGGGGCGTCGCAACAATCCGCCCGAACCCGGTATCCGCTCACTGGCCGTGTACAACCCCATCCATTACCAGGAACTGCCGGAACTGTTCATGGACTTCATCTGCAGTCTGACCGGCAAGTCGCCATCCACCACTGGCGCCGGCAGTGAAGGGGCCCTTACCAAGGGGCCCTTCAACGCGCTGCGTCCCACCGCGGATCTCAACAATGCAATGGTGTCGTTTATTCTCACTGGCTACCAGGGCTTTTCCAGTTCCGCGGGCTACGTGGGTCCGCATGTGCGCGTCGATCATGACATCAGCCTGCTGGTGCCGGAGATCTGGGCACGCATCGAGCCCGAGGAGCGTGATGCGAGCTACCTGATCAGTAACGGCTATCTGGAGCCGCTGGAGGACTTCCAGCACAACGGCAAGACCGTGCTTGCCAGTCGTCTCGGTTACCGCATCACCGAACAGTTCGTGCACGGCTTCTTCGGCAAGATCTTCGATAATCCCCAGGCGGTGTTCACCGAGGAGATACTCAAGCCGGAGATACAGGGCATGGATGTCTTCGCCGATGGCATCAATAATATTGTCGAGGCACAGCAGCGGGTCGCGCAGCGCTACCTCGATGACGGCAGCATAGAGGATGCCTGCCCGCCGTTAAGAGCACTGCTGCACATTATGGCGAGTGGCGAATACCAGGGTATGGACGCACACCACCCGGACATCCGCGCCATGTTTTCACGCGACTACCTGCTCAACTCGGACTGGTACCACGAGCGACTGAAAGTCAGGCAGCTGCGTGACATCGAGTTGTGGAAACGCCATGTCAGCAACCTGCAGACATTTCTCGATGATCCCAACTTTGCGGACGAGGCCGAACGTCTCGGCATCAGTCAGCGCCTGGATCTGGCCAATGAAAAGCTCAGCCAGATCGGCGAGGACAGCTACCTCGATGGACTGGTCGGGACCCTGGGCGCCGACCCGCTCGGACCGCCCGGCAGCATGGATGAAAGCCGCGTCATTCAGTGGCGCAAGATGGTGACGTCCTTCTCAACGGACAGGATGGCGGATGAGGAATCCGAACCGGTACGCGAGGAAAAAATCCCCTCCCTGTTGCAGCGCTTCAAGGCCAGGTTCCAGCGCGCCCAGGTACACTGAAGCAGGGGGCATTCTGCTTTTTGATGGTCCCCGTCGACACTGAAAACGAAGCATCTCCCCCTTCACCCGGGAAACTGACGCCCTGGGAAAGCCTGTCCAGCGAGCGCCAGCTGGAACTCAGGGAGTCCTATGGCCACTACCTGGACACGCTTCCGCCGACCTGCTCACTGGAATCCAAGATCGAGCGCTTTCGACACTGGCTCGAGGCGCGTGGCATCCACTACAGCGGCTGAATGCACTCTATTGGTTTCAGTGTCCTTATATCAAAGCGACTGAACCCTTGATGGTTCTCTAGGGACACCCCTCCGCAATACCTGCATCACCGTCACTGCCTGGTGCCGTGAACGGGTTTGTTGTGGCCTCAATGAAAAGACACTCGGCAGAGGTGCCGGCCAGTTTCGGCCCGGCCATGCCCGGAGAATTCGTGTACCCCCAGGAATTCACCGAAATCACCGGTCCGCTGCCAGAGGTATCCATGGGTTGCACCCAGGGTCCGCCGGAAGAACCGCCCGAGAGTCCGCAGTTCGGCAGCCACCAGTTGGCTGTGCCTTCTGTGGTCATGTCTTCGGCGCAGTACATGAAATAGGGGTCATCGCTATAGGAGTAACCCAGGGCATGGGTGAAGTCCGTACCGGTATTGTTGTCATAAATGGGATCCTGGAAACTGATGGGCAAGGCGCTGGTCGCTTCATCGAGAGTATCAGATGACGTAAATATGCCTGGCACATGTGCGCCCGTGTCGCTTACCACATAGTAGGCATAGTCCCAGGGGATATTGTCCGGGAAGGTCCTGGTCGTCCAGTCGTCATCCACGACGCCGAAGGCCGGTGCCCAGCAGCCCAGCGGGTCGTTGTCGCAGTTGAGGTCTGTTCCCGAGCCCGTGGTGCCGGCCTGGTTGGGGATGAACAGGACATTGCGGGCAAAGGCCTTGTTGACGTCATCGTATACGCAGTGGGCTGCGGTCAGGACCACCGAGCGCCCGGTCGCGCCGTCATCAACGACCGTACCGGAGCACACATAGCCGCTCCAGGGGCCTTTCCGCTTGGAATTGCCAGGCATTTCAAAATAGATGCGCCCGGCGGCGGTCTGCACTGCGCCGCCGGTCCAGGCGGCATTGGTCACGGTGTCACTACCCGTACCCCCGTCGCCACCGCCATCACCCCCGCTGCCACCGGTGTTTACAATGAAAGGAACGACTTTAGAAGTCGCGCGATTACCACCCTTGCCCGCGGCGTCCTTGGCTTCAACCCACCAGGCCCAGTTGTTACCGTCTGTGAAGCCCTGCAGGGTGGCGCTCCAGGTGTCACTGCCTGCATCCTGACCGGGAGTGAATTTTTGGGTCAAGCCATCGGGATACTGGATGATGAAGGAGACCGACTTGATCCCGCTGGCGTCGGTGATGGTTGCGGAAAAGGTGTGGGACGCGCCGATCTCATCACCTGAAACGGGATTCATTCCAGAAATATCAGGAGGGGTACTGTCTCCCGAGCCACCGCCTGCACCCGGGGGCTTGGCCAGGGGGGTGGGGTGCTGCAGCGTGGATTCGGCCGCGACCCGGTGGCCATGGGGTTGCAGCGAGCCGTCCGGTTTTCTCAGGTAACCGTAACCACGCGGGTCAATCACCAGATCGCGGGGTATTGCATCCGCCCTGCGCTGTTTGGTCCAGTGCTCGACTACCCGCGCCGCGTGCGCATCCGGGGACTGGCTGTTGCCGGCATGGGCCATCTGGACAAGGAGAGGCCCGGCCAGCAGCGGGCTCAGCAGGGCCAGGGCGGCAATCAGGCGGACGTGGGTATGTTTCATCAATTTATCACCGGAATCAGTTAATTATGGACTAGTGCTGCCCAATAATAGGCTGTTTGTGGCATCACAGTATAGTGTACCCAGGTACTACCTGAACCCGTGCATAACAGGCCGAATCCGGGGGGCTTTACCGGGTAACCGGCGCCTTGTCTGAAGTCGGTGGCGGCGGTCAGATCCGCGCGCGGCGCAGCCGCAGGGCATTGCTGATCACCGAGACCGAGCTGAAACTCATGGCCGCCGCCGCAATCATCGGTGACAGCAGCAACCCGAAGAAGGGATAGAGCACGCCGGCCGCGACCGGCACGCCCAGCGAGTTGTAGATAAAGGCGAAGAACAGGTTCTGGCGGATGTTGCGCATAGGTCGCCCTTGACCAGGGTGACGCCCGCACTTTCCATGGCGACATCCGTACCCGTGCCCATGGCGATCCCGACCTACGCCTGGGCCAGTGCCGGGGCATCGTTGATGCCGTCACCGGCCATGGCCACCACCCGGCCCTCGGCCTGCAGTTGCCTGACCACGGCGGCCTTCTGGTCGGGCATGACCTCGGCCTCCACGCGATCGATGCCCAGCCGCCTGGCAACGGCCGTTGCCGTGGTGGCGTTGTCGCCGGTAAGCATCACGATCTGAACGCCGGCCCGGTGCAGGTCATGGATGGCAAGCGGCGTGGATTCCTTAATCGGGTCAGCGACCCCGATGATGGCCGCCGCGCTACGGTCTATTGCCAGGAACATCACGGTCTGTCCCTCGGTACGCAGGGTATCCGCCTGTTGCGCCAGGCTGCCTGCCATCGCGCCCAGTCCCTCCATCAGGGCCAGGTTGCCCACGGCTACATGGTGACCGTCTACCGTGCCGGTGACACCCTGTCCGGTAATCGATTGAAAATCGTTGACCTCGTCCAGTGCAATGGCCTTGTCCCCGGCGTGCGCCAGGATCGACGCGGCCAGGGGGTGTTCGCTGGCGCGCTCCAGGCTGGCGGCAAGGCGCAGGGCAGCGTGTGCCGTGACACCATTCACCGTGCGCAGGGTGACCACACGCGGGTGGCCTTCGGTAAGGGTGCCGGTCTTGTCCACGACCAGGGTATCCACCTTCTCCATGATCTCCAGGGCCTCGGCATTTTTTATGAGCACACCGGCCGAGGCCCCCCGACCGGTGCCGACCATGATGGACATGGGGGTCGCCAGGCCCAGTGCGCAGGGACAGGCGATGATGAGCACCGCCACCGCGTTGATGACGGCATGTGCCAGACGCGGCTCAGGGCCCCAGATGCCCCAGATTACGAGAGTGACAACGGCGACCAGCACCACCGCCGGTACAAAATAGCCAGCCACCACATCGGCAAGCCGCTGGATGGGAGCGCGCGAGCGCTGGGCTTCGCTGACCATGCGTACGATTTGGGCCAGCAGGGTGTCCGCCCCCACCTTCTCGGCGCGCATCAGCAGGCTGCCGGTGCCGTTGACGGTCGCACCGATCAGGGGTTCGCCCGTGACCTTCTCCACCGGGATCGGTTCGCCCGTGACCATGGATTCGTCCACTGCACTCCTGCCGTCGGTGACAATACCGTCCACTGGCACCTTCTCGCCGGGTCGCACCCGCAATAGGTCACCGGGGTGGACCTGCTCCAGGGATATGTCTTCCTCGCTGCCGTCGGCTCGGACAATGCGTGCCGTGTTGGGCGCCAGGCCCAGTAGCAGTCGGATGGCGGCATTGGTGCGCGAGCGCGCGCGCAGTTCGAGTACCTGGCCAAGCAATACCAGGGCGGTGATTACCGCGGCGGCCTCGAAATACACCGGCACGGTCCCGTCGGCATGCTGCATGTTCGGCGGGAACATCCCGGGCAGCAGCAGGGCCACCACACTGTAGGTCCAGGCCACCGATACGCCCAGGCCGATGAGCGTGAACATGTTCAGGTTCCAGGTCCTGACAGACTGCCAGCCACGGACGAAAAACGGCCAGCCACACCACAACACCACGGGCGTGGCCAGTACGAACTCGATCCACTGCACCGTTTTCATGGACAGGTTCGCGGGCAGCCAGGCGGGCACGAGGTCGGCGATCATGGCCAGCACGAACACTGGCGCAGCCAGCACCAGGCTGACCCAAAAGCGCCGGCTCATGTCGATCAGTTCCTCGTTGCTCTCCTCGATGGCTACCGTGCGCGGTTCCAGCGCCATGCCACACTTGGGACAACTGCCGGGCTCGTCCTGCACGATCTCGGGGTGCATGGGGCAGGTGTACTCGGTGCGCGTGGCGGGCAGTACCGGTGCCTCGGGCTCCAGCGCCATGCCGCAGCTGGGACAGGCCCCCGGCCCTTCCTGGCGTACCCCGGGGCACATCGGACAGATATAGATGCCGGTGGCGCTTTCCCGGGCCTCTGCCGCCGGGGCGGGGGCATGACAGCACGTATCGTTACCGGTCACCTCACCCTTTTCGAGGTACTGTTCGGGCTGGTTGTGGAACTTGTCCCGACAGCCGGCACAGCAGAACAGGTATTCCCTGCCACGGTAGGTGTAGCGGTGCGGGCTGTCACCGGCAACCTGCATACCGCAGACCGGGTCGATGCCAGGACTGGCATTTTTCGTGATGGGATGGGAGTGATGTTCCATCAGAGGGCTCTTTTCATGGTAGTCATGCAGACAGGCCGGTCAGCACCAGCTGGCATCGCCTTCCAGCGGATTTTGCATCAGCTCCCTGACGTTGGCCTCGATGATGCGGTAGCCCACGTTGCCATAGAGTAGCTGGCGACCGTCATTGAGTACCAGTGTCGGACTGCCGGGCACCTGGTATTTCTGACGTGCCTGGTCGTCGAGATAGAGCGCGGCGCAGGCCTCCCCGTTGTCCACCACCTCGCGGATGCGGTCGAGAGGCAGTTCCAGTTCGCCGGCGATACCTTCCAGCTCGGCGCGCTGGCCGATGTTCGTACAATCCCGGAAAAAGGCCTGGCGCAGTCGCCACATATATTCCTCGAAACGGGTGTGGCCGTTGAAGGCCGCCACCGGTCCGGCATCGATATCGCCCCTGTCCTGCAACAACTGCACGGCCTTGAGCATGAGGTGAGCGCCGCTGGACGAGGCCGGGGTGTTTTTCAGCCACACATCCGGGTGGACGCTGACGTGGTCCCACTGGCTGGCGATCGAGTGCAGGTTGCGGTTGAAGGCCTCCAGCCCGCCCTTATTGCACCACTGTTCGTCGATACGCTCGCGTGCGGCCGCGAACAGCGGGACGAAGTGGTAGTGGAGGTGGATGTCGTTGCCCAGGTTTTGCTGCAATTCGTCGATCCGGACCTGTCCACTGTAGGCCCAGATGCACAGGACATCGCTGAAATAAGCAATCGAAACGGTCATCGCAGCCCTCCATGAGTTTCAATTATAGTCGTTTCAGGTCGGGTTAGGCTGTCGCAAATCCGATCTGCAAGCTGTAGGAGCGTCCCGTGGGCGCGATCGTTTTTATTGCGATTAAACCATCGCGCTTGCAAAGCGCTCCTACACGCTCACCCTCTTGCGTTCATGGCGAACCGCAGGATGGGCAAAGGCCGCAAGGCTGTGCCCGTCAAATCACGTCTGTTGGACACGCTACGCTTTGCCCAAGCTACCGCTATTCTTCGCGCCTGCAAAGTGCTCCTACATTTCCCCGGATGGGCGACGATGGACGCGCTGCTTCCAGAGCAGGTACACGGCCGGGATCACCACCAGGGTCAGCAGAGTCGCGCTGATCATGCCGCCCACCATGGGTGCCGCAATGCGGCGCATGACCTCGGCACCGGTGCCGCCACCGATCATGATGGGCAGCAGGCCGGCGATAATGGCCGATACCGTCATCATGATGGGTCGTACCCGCAGCAGGGCGCCGTCGATAACCGCCTGGCGCACGTCGTCCGCATTCAATTGCCTGTCTTGCTTTGTTGCTGTATCCCGGTGCCTCTGCAGGGCCTGGTTGAGGTAGACCAGCATCACCACGCCGATCTCGACGGCCACGCCGGCCAGGGCGATGAAGCCAACCCCGACGGCCACCGACATGTTGTACCCCAGCAGGTAAAGCAACCAGATACCACCGACCAGCGCCAGCGGCAGGGTACCCATGATGATCAATACTTCGGTGAAGTTGCGGAAATTGATAAACAGCAGCAGGACGATAATGATCAGGGTCACCGGCAGCACGGTGGCAAGGCGCTCCTTCGCGCGTACCAGATATTCGTACTGCCCGGACCAGTTGATGGAATAGCCCGGGGGTAGTTCAACCTTATCGGCCACGGCGCGCTGGGCATCCTCGACATAGGAGCCCAGGTCGCGGCCCTCGATGTCGACGAAGGTCCAGCCATTGAGTCGCGCGTTCTCGGTCTTGATCATGCCGGGGCCGTCATCGATGCGCACCTCGGCGACCTCGGCCAGCGGTATGTGTGCACCGCCGGGCGTGACGATGGGCAGGTTGCGGATCTTTTCCAGGGAGTCGCGCACGTCGCGCGGGTAGCGGATATTGATGGGGTAGCGCTCGAGTCCCTCGACCGTCTGTGCAACGCGCATCCCGCCCAGGGCCATGCGTACCACGTCCTGCACGTCGGCGATATTGAGTGCGAAACGCGCCGCAGCAACCCGGTCCACGTCGATGGTGACGTAGCGGCCACCGACGACGCGTTCCGAATAGGCCGACACCGTGCCGGGCACGGCCTTGATGACTTCCTCTACGCGCTTGCCGATGTCCTGGATGACATCGAGGTCCGGGCCGGCGACCTTGATGCCCACCGGGGTCTTGATGCCGGTGGCCAGCATGTCGATGCGGGTCTTGATGGGCGGGTCCCAGGTATTGGCGAGGCTGGGTATCTGAACCAGTTGGTTGAGCTCTGCCTTGATCTTTTCCATGGTCATGCCCGGGCGCCACTCCTCGCGGGGCTTCAGCTGGATGGTGGTCTCGATCATGGTCAGCGGTGCCGGATCGGTGGCGGTCTCGGCACGGCCCACCTTGCCGAACACCCGCTTCACCTCGGGCAGCTGGCGGATCAGCTTGTCGGTCTGCTGCAGGATTTCCTGTGCCTTGCCGATGGACACGGCCGGGAAGGTGCTCGGCATATACAGCAGGTCGCCCTCGTCGAGCACCGGCATGAACTCGGTGCCCAGCCGCGTGGCCGGCCACAGGCCGACGAGTACCAGCAGGAGGGCGACCAGCAGCACCGTCCGGGGCGCCCTGAGGACCAGGTTGATCAACGGTCGGTAGGCGCCGATCAGCAGGCGGTTCACCGGATTCTTCGACTCCGGGATGATGCGGCCGCGGATGAAATAGCCCATCAGGACCGGCACCAGGGTTATCGACAGGCCCGCGGCGGCGGCCATGGCAAAGGTCTTGGTAAAGGCCAGCGGCGCGAACAGCCGCCCTTCCTGGGCCTGCAGGGTGAATACCGGCAGGAAGCTGAGGGTGATGATCAGTAGCGAGAAGAACAGGGGGGGGCCGACTTCCATGGCCGCCTGGCGCATGATCTCCCAGCGATTCTCGTCGGTGACCTGTTCTCTTTCCAGGTGCTTGTGCACGTTCTCGATCATGACAATGGCGGCATCCACCATGGCGCCGATGGCGATGGCGATACCGCCCAGCGACATGATGTTGGCATTGATGCCCATGCGTTCCATGACGATGAAGGCGGTGAGGATTCCGATGGGCAGCGAGATGACGATTACCAGCGCGGAGCGCAGGTGGAACAGGAACACCGCACACACCAGGGCGACCACGATGAACTCCACGAGCAGTTTCCCGTTCAGGGTATCGACAGCGCGCTCGATCAGCGCCGAGCGATCATAGGTCTCGACGATCTCAACACCTTCAGGTAGTCCCTTCTGCAGGTCGGCGAGTTTGCGCTTGATGCCGTTGATGGTGCTGCGCGCGTTCTCGCCATAGCGCATGACCACGACGCCACCGACCACCTCGCCCTCGCCGTCGAGTTCGGCGATACCGCGGCGCATCTGCGGACCCAGGCGAATATCCGCCACGTCCTCGAGCAGGATGGGTGTGCCGCGGTCGTTCACGCCCAGCGGGATCTTGTGCAGGTCGCTCAGCTCGTCGATATAACCTGTGGCGCGCACCATGTATTCCGCCTCGGCCATCTCGATCACCGAGCCGCCGACTTCCTGGTTGCCGCGGACGATGGCATTGCTCACCCGGGAGAGCGGCAGGTTGTAGGCGCGCAGCCGGTCTGGATCCAGCACCACCTGGTACTGCTTCACCATGCCGCCGATGGTGGCGACCTCGGAGACGCCGGCCACGGTCTGCAGCTCGTATTTCAGGAACCAGTCCTGCAGGCTGCGCAGCTGTGCCAGATCGTGGCGGCCGCTGCGGTCGACCAGTGCGTACTCGTAGACCCAGCCGACCCCGGTCGCATCCGGGCCCAGTTCGGGGCGCGCGGCTGCCGGCAGCTTGCTGGCCACCTGGCTGAGGTATTCCAGCACCCGGGTGCGCGCCCAGTAGGGATCGGTGCCGTCGTCGAAGATGACGTAGACATAGGAATCACCGAAGAAGGAGTAACCGCGCACCGTCGCCGCCTTGGGCACCGAGAGCATGGCGGTGGTCAGCGGGTAGGTGACCTGGTCCTCGACCACCTGCGGTGCCTGGCCGGGATAGGAGGTCTTGATGATGACCTGCACGTCCGAGAGGTCGGGTATGGCGTCCAGCGGCGTCTGCTTGACCGCGTAGATGCCCCAGCCGGTCAGGATCACCGTCAGCAGGATGACCATGAAGCGGTTTTGAAGGGACCAGTTGATGATGCCGGCGATCATGGCTGCTCAACTGACCCGGCTTCCACGGGGCTGCCCATGCGCTGCATGCTGGCCTTGAGGCTGGCCTCGGAATCGATCAGGAACTGTCCGGACACCACCACGGCCTCACCGGCATCGATGCCGGTCAGGATCTCCACCCAGTCGCCGCTCTCGATACCGGCTGTAACCGTGCGGCTCTCGAAGCGGCCTTCACCCAGTGACAGGATCACGCGGTCCTCGCGCCCGGTGCGGATCAGGGCCTCCAGCGGGATGACCAGGGTGTCGTCCTTGGGGCCACCGAAGATCTTCACGTGGGCATACATGTTCGGTTTCAGGGCCTCCTCGGGATTGTCGAAGCGCAGCCGTACCTTCAGGGTGCGGGTCTTCGGGTCGAGGCTGGGGTAGATGTATTCGACCCGGCCCTCCCAGGTGCGTCCCGGCAGGTAGGAGAGACGCACCTCGGCCGGCTGGCCAACCTTGACCCAGTCGGCCTGGCGCTCAAACACCTCGGCCAGCAGCCACACAGTGGAAAGCTCGGCCAGGCTCATTACGATGTTGGCAGGCTTGACGAACATGCCTTCCCGCACCGGCAGGGTCGACACTACGCCGTCCTGCGGTGCATAGATGGTAATGGTCTGGCGGGCGCGCCGGTCCTTTTTCAACTGCCTGATCTGGTCCTCCGGTATCCCCAGCGCGGTGAGGCGGTCGCGCGAGGCCTGCTCCAGTCCCGGGTTGCCGATCTTCAATGCCTGGATGAATTCTTCCTGTGCATTGACCAGGTCCGGTGAATACAGGTCCAGGAGGCGCTGTCCGCGGGTGACCCGTTCGCCCTCGGACTCGACATAGAGGCGCTCGATCCAGCCGTCGGTGCGCAGGTGGATATGGCTGGTTTTCGATTCGTCGAAATCGACGTAGCCGACCGTGTTGATGCCGCGCCAGAGCCGCGAGCGTTCCACCGGCGCGCTGCGTACCCCCAGGTTCTGCACAATCGCGGGATCGATGCTCACCACGTTGCCCGGCTCATCGTCAGCACTGGCATAGACGGGTACCAGGTTCATACCCATCGGTGACTTGCCCGGCTTGTCGCGCCGGTAGTTGGGATCCATGGGGGCCACCCAGTAGATAATTTCCCTTTCAGTATCATCCTGTGCCGCTGCGGCCTCGGGTATCAGCAGCATCGCGGTCAGGGCCAGGGCGATAAAACGGAGCAGGTCGTGTCTAATCATCGGGATTCTCCGGCAAGATAGATCAACCTGGCCTGCGTCTTGGCGCGGTCCACGCGCACGCGTAAATCATCGAGGCGGATATCCAGGTCGGTCATGCGGGCGCGCATGAGCGTGGTGAACTCGGTGACCCCGCTCTGGTAGGCATTCAGAGAGGCCTGTGCATTGTCGCGGGCCTCGCGCAACAGCCGGGTCTCGTACAGGTCAGCCCGCTCACCCAGGCGTTCCCAGCTGGCATAGTCGGATTCCAGCATTGCACGCAGGTCGCGCAGGCGGTCGCTGCGCATCAGCTGTGCCGCCTCGGCCTCCTGCAAGCTGGCGGCCAGTCGCCGGTCCTGGCGTTTTTTCGGAAACAGCGGCAGGTCGACGGTGACCATGGCGGCCAGCATGTCACTGCGGTCGGTGTCATCCGGGTTTTCCCCGAATCGCTTGCGGTACTCCAGCCCCACGCCCCAGCCGGGCTTGTACTGCTCGCGCGCGATCTGCACGGCCTGGTTCTGCGACTCGATCCGGGCGCTCTCGGCCTGGATGACGGGGTGTCGTTCCAGTGCGGCGTCCAGGTCCGATCTCGACGACAGGGCCGGCAAGGTGGGAAACCGGGCATCCAGCTTTTGTGTTGCCGCGTCACCGATCCATTGCGCCAGGCTTGCCCGGTTTTTATCCTGTGCATTCCGGATGCGCGTGGCGCGGTCATCGAGGCGCGACAATTCCAGGGAGGCACGCAGTACATCCTGCTGGCTGACGCGGCCGGTGGCGTAGTGCACCTGGGTGATATCGACCAGCTGTTCGAACAGTGCTCGGGTGTTGTTCACCACGCGCTCTGCCCCGAGCTGGTAGTAGAGTTCCAGAAAATTGGTGCGTACCTCGCGCAGCAGCTTGCGGCTTTCATCCTCGGAGCGCGCCTGCTCGGAGGTCGCTTTCCATTCGGCCTGGCGCTGCCGGTGCTTCAGCGTTGCTCCGCGCGGGAAGGCCTGTTGCAGGCCCAGGCGCAGCTGGGTGGTCGGTTCCCGGTCTATATCGAAGTCGTCCAGGGGAAGATTGAACAGCCCGGCCTTGAGTTTCGGGTCGGGTAATTGTCCTGCCGCTACGGACTCTTCGCGCAGGGCCTGCGAGCGTGCCTGGCTGGCGGCCACGGCGGGGTCATCACCGAGGGCGATGCGTTCGGCTTCCGTCAGCGTGAGTGCTGCAGAGACCTGCCATGACGGCGTCGACAGTGCCAGCAGCGCGACCAGAGTTGCGGCGGGCCGGACGGTATTCCGGTAATGAAACATGATGTATCTCCATAACCATTCGGTTGGGTAGCATCGCAAGGTATTGTAACTGTCCACGTGAATCGCGCCCGTGAAAACCGCTGCAAATGACGGGGCAGCGCCCAGGGCGGTGGATACGCCGTGGGTACAGGCATTGCAGCTTCCCTCGCAGCAGCTGCCGTTACAGCCTGTTTCGCAGTCATGGGCGGCCGTCTCATCGGCGTCCGGGCCATGGTCGATGGGATGATGCGCCGGTGCATGACCGCTCTGGTTATCCATCTGGTCACAGTGTGACGGGGCGGCCGTGGTCACGCTGGCGTCATCGAATGCGGGGAAGGCAGCACGCAGGGGTGTGATCGCCAGCGAGAAGGCGACCACCAGCAGCAGGAATTTGTTCGCGCGCGATGCCATGTCAGGAAAGGTTAGCCTCAAATGTTCTGTATAATCAAGGTGTATTCAAACACAATAGCGGCAGAGGGGGTAATAAATTGACCCCGGCCGCACTGGCAGGTTCCATGAAATGTTGCACTTATCCATGATTCAGCCATCCCGGCAACCCTGATCCGAGGCACTTTTACATGAGCGGCTGCAGTGACAGTTGCGGTGCCGACCTGGACAAGGTCTCAAGCGCCGAGCGCCACACGCTGATTGTGGTGCTGGTTTTGAACGCGGGCATGTTCCTGGCGGAGTTCTCGGCGGGCCTGGTGGCCGGTTCCACGGCGCTGCTGGCCGACTCGCTCGACATGCTGGCCGATGCGCTGATCTATGCCTTGGGGTTGTTTGCACTGGGGCGGGCGGCTCACTGGCGTGCGCGCGCCGCACTGGCTTCCGGCCTGTTCCAGCTGGCGCTCGGGACCGGGGTGGCCGTCCAGGCCATGGCCAGGGTGTTTGTCGACGGCCTGCCGGACACCGCCACCATGGGGTTATTCGGGATACTGGCACTCGCCGTCAATAGCGTGTGCTTCCTGCTTTTGCTGCGCTTCCGCCACGGGGACATCAACCTGCGCGCCACCTGGGTGTGCTCGCGCAACGACATGATCGGCAACCTGGGCGTGCTGCTTGCAGCCGGGCTGGTGATCTGGTTCGACTCCCTCTGGCCCGACATTATCATCGGCCTGATGATCGCACTGGTCGTTATCCGTTCTGCGCTGCACATAGTCGCCGAGGCGCGGTTGGAATTGCGCGACTTACAGCATCGGTAGATAGCCCATATGTACTAGGTCATCAGTGCTAGTGTGTTTCGGGGCGCAATGCCCTATCGTTGGAAGTGCCAAAGGTAGTCTGTTTTTTTCATAGTTATGACTCCCTCGAGGCGGCCTTCCCGGCCGCCTTTTTTTATTGGGCCTTATTGTACGGGCGTCCTGCGGGAAATATTCGAGTTGTAACAGGGGCTTGAATCGTTTCCTGGCGTACCACCCTGGCGGTCTTGCGTTTGGTTTGGGCGTAACCGAAAATGGTTGTATAAGAACCCTGAATACAAACCGCCCGGTGTCGCCCTGAATGACCTATTGTGTTGGTATCTCGTTGAAATCCGGCCTGGTATTCGCCTCTGACTCCCGTACCAATGCCGGTACTGACCAGATCAGTCAGTACGGGAAGATGCATACCCTGGGGGTCGATGGCGAGCGCCAGTTCGTCCTCTTGAGTGCTGGCAACCTTGCCACCACCCAGGCGGTGCTGACCTACATCCGTCACGAACTGACGGATAACCCCGACTGTCGCCTCTGCAAGGCGCGCTATATGGACGAGGTGGCGGATTATATCGGCGAGATCAGTCGTGAGCAGCAAAACCGCTTCATGGAGAATGAAGGCGTTACGGCCGGTTTCAGTCCGTCGGTCACCTTCATCATCGGTGGACAGATCGGCAAGGAATCTCCGGCGCTGCATCTGATCTATCCTGAAGGGAACCACATCACCACCTCACTGGCGACACCCTATTTGCAGATTGGTGAAACCAAGTACGGTAAACCGATTCTCGACCGCATCATCACGCCGGATACCCGACTGGAGGATGCGGCACGCTGCGCACTGGTTTCCATGGACTCCACCATGAAGAGTAACGTGACGGTCGGTCCCCCGATCGAGCTCCTGATTTACGAAAAGGACAGCCTGACCCTCGATCGCTATATGCGCCTGGATGAACGCCATCCCTACCTGACCGAACTGCGCGCCAGCTGGGCTGACAATCTTCGCTCGGCATTCGAGGCGCTACCCTCCTTTAACTGGGAGACGGCCGGCCCACCACCGGATCAACGCAATACCGCGTTCTGATTTCCCTGCAGGAAAGGCCGGAACCGGGTCGGTGCGCTTGTCCGGATGAGGGAATGAAACAGGTGATATACCTGTGACCGATTGTTCGAATCAATTCAGTTGTTGCCCGGTTTTTCTTCCGGCAGCCGTTCCATGTCTACAGAGACCTGCGGCTGGTGCTCGGGATCACCACCGAAGATCACGCCCTTGAGCGGCGCGACATCGGCATAATCCCGCCCCCAGCCCGTGACGACATGCTGGTCCAGCGGAACCTGGTTATTGGTAGGATCAAAATCGTGCCATCCGGCCTCCGGCAGATACACCGAGAACCAGGCGTGTGATTCATCGGCACCCGGCTGTTTTTGCTGGCCAGGTGGCGGCAGGGTCTGTATATAGCCGCTCACATAGCGTGCCGCCAAACCCAGGCTGCGCAGGCAAGCGATCGCCAGATGGGCGAAGTCCTGGCAAACACCGCGGCGGTTGGCGAGCACCTCGGCCAGGGGGGTGGAGACTGTGGAGAACGACGGGTCGTAGACGAATTCGCTGTGAACACGTTCCATAAGGTCGTGCACCGCCTCGAGCAAAGGCCGACCCGGGGTAAATGAGCGCGACGCAAAATCAGCGAGCGCCGGTGCACTGGCGGCATGCAGGGAGTCAAGTACGTATTGCCGGTTGTCGCGTTCTGTATCCGTAGGGGGTTCCATCAGTCGTGCACGCACCATGTCCCATGGCATATCGTTGCCGTTTGGGGGCGTGTCATCCGTGGCCGTGACGAGTTCGACCTCGCTCGTGGCAGTGACTGTAAGTAACTGGTGGGGCTGCTGAATCGAGAAAAAGCTGACCTGGTTGCCAAAGAAATCCTGGTGCTCGGACAAATCCAGTGGCAAAGGGTCGATCTGCAGACGATGCCCGAGGCATTGCTGTCCGGGCAAGTTACGCGGGCGCAGGTGTGTCAGGTTGTAGCACTGACTGACGGTGATCCCGTAAAAGTACTCGGTTTTATGTGTGATGCGGTACTTCATGTCAGTCCCAGATCATCTTCCACCAGCTGATAGGGCCGCTCGGCATGGGTGAAATAGGTTGCCGTGAGGGCATTGGAAGCTTCCCGCAGGTTCTGGCCCAGGCCGCTAAGCAGATTATCGAGACGCAGCCGTACACCGCCGTCCAGCTCCGCCAGCTCTTCGGCATTGGCAAGATTCAGTTGGGTATCGGATTCCAGAACCAGGCGCATTTCCCGCTTGTAGGGACGCTCGCCCTGGCCTGGAAGCACCGCCAGGTGTTGGCGGGCACTGTTGACCTGGTAAACCAGGGAACGGGCATTGGTTTCGTCCAGCAGCATGAGATCCAGCGCCGTTTTAAGTCGCGGGTGATGGCGCAGGCGCCGGCGGTAGAGCGTGAAGCTCTCGGTCACGGCGAGCGCCGACTCCAGCAATAGCACTTCGACTTCAGCTACTGCTGCGCGCTTTGTCAGCAATGCCCGGAGCAACTCGATCACTAGTAAACCGCGTTCGATTCGTCTGCCCAGATTGAGGAAGTGCCAGCCGATTTCCCGGCTCATGCTTTCGCTGGCCGCACCGGCGATCGCCATTAATGCGGTGATGATACGGTCCTGGGTTTCCTGCAGCTCCTGCAGGTCGGTCAGGTTTGCCTGTGCAAGCCTGTCAAGCTCATCACCGATATCATTGATGACGCGCCGGGTGTCAGATGAAAACAGATGACGTACGGCATAGGCAGCGTTGAGACAGGCAAGCAGATTTGCCGCCACGGTACCTGTGCGCTGCCGGTTACAGATCAGGTCAACGAGTTCCGGCATCGGTTCGTCAAGCCGCGCGTCCGCGCCCTCGCCGGTAAACCCCGGGTAGGTCCTGCTTATCTGGGTCAAACTACGCAGCAGGGCGTCGAGCGCTTCCCTGTTGACGGGATCCTCGTGCTGCAGGGTTTCGCTGCGGCGCCGGTTTATATTCCGGATCAGCCGGATCATGGCCTCGGCACGCTCTGCATAGCGTGCCATCCAGAAGAGGTTTTCCGCCGAGACCCCGGGCAGGGTCTCGTGCAGCTGCTGGTAACCCGGCTGGCCCTGCACCAGCAGGGTGTCTATCTGTTCGGGCTCGGAGGCCAACACCCAGGTGTCCTTGCTGACGGCGCCGGCCTGGTTGGAGATGATCCGGTTGTCCGGTGTCTCGCCGACGCGGGTGAGTCCCCCCGGCATGACATCGAAACTGTCCTGTCCGGCGGCGAGGAAGGTGCGCAGGATGCCGTGACGTGGTTCCAGCAGGCCGTCCCGCAGTGACGGCGTTGAGGATGTGACCAGCGGTTCCTGACCGACATACTGGTGTGGCTGGGTCCGGATCAGGTCCCGCCAGGTGGCCAGCCCGGCAGCGTCGAGCTGGTCGCCGAAAACCGCCTTGCCCCCCAGGGCGCGGTTGATCGGTCGGATGACCAGTTTGGACAGGTTGGCCAGCACATATTCAAGCTCCCTGGGCTGTCCGCACCACCAGGTGGCAACCGAGGACAGTCGCAATTCCTGTCCCAGCAGCTGTTTTGCCAGGCGCGGCAGGAAGGCCATCAGCCCCGGGCTTTCCAGGATACCTGCACCCAGTGGATTGGCGATGGCGACGCGACCGAGGCGGCTTGCCTGCACCAGTCCCGGAACACCAAGCAGGGAGTCGGGGCGCAGCTCCAGCGGATCGCAGTAATAATCGTCAACGCGACGCAGAATGATGTCTACCGGCTCCAGGCCGCTCACCGACTTGAGCCAGACGCGCCCCTCGCGCACCGTCAGGGTCGCGCCCTCGGTCAGGGTGTAATCGAGGTAGTTGGAAAGGTAGAGGTGCTCGAAATAGGTTTCATTGCGGGGCCCGGGCGTCATGATCACCACCCGTGGCTCCTCGTTGCCTGCCGGTGCCAGTGCTGCCAGGGATTCGCGCAGCCGCCGGAAGAAAGGGGCCAGTCGATGCGGGTGCGAATCGCGAAACAGGCTGGGCATGAGGCGTGACATGACAGTCCGGTTTTCCAGTGCATAGCCCATCCCGGAGGGCGCCTGGGTCCGGTCCTTCAGTACCCGGAACTGACCGTCGCCGCTGCGCACCAGATCCACGGCGTACAGGCTGAGTCCCGGTGGTGTGGCTGGTGGTGCGATCACGCAGCTGCGATGGTAGCCGGGATCCGCATAGACCAGGTCGGGAGGAATCAGGCCTTTCCTGACCAGGTTGCGCGGACCATAGAGATCTTTCAGGATCAGGTCGAGCAGTTCAGCGCGTTGCGCGAGGCCGGCCTCTATCGACGCCCATTCGCTGCTGCTGATGAGCATGGGTACCGGATCCAGTTGCCAGGGCCTGTTGAGACCGTCCGGTGCGCCATACACGTTGTAGGTGGCACCATCGCTGCGCAGCATCCGCACCGTGTCACGTTGGCGCTGCTGCAGCAACTCGGGACCCATGGTGTTCAACGAACCGATCAGGTAGCGCCAGTGCGTGCGTACCTTGCCCTCTGCGGTGCACATCTCGTCATAACCATCGGGTGCACCCCGGTAAGCCGGACATTCGATGCTGGGATCGATATCGTTCATTGCAGTTGCTTCAGTCACATACGGCCCGGTACCTCAGGTCCAGGGTGACAGGATACTCTGGATTGATTTCTTCCGCAGGTGGCGCCATGGGTCCGGGCGGATGACCCTCGGGGTAAAATTCAGCCTGCCGCGCGGTCTCGGGTGGCGGCTGGAGAGGGCCGGTCGTGTGACCGTAATTCCAGAAGCGGCTGACACGGCGTGTCTCGGCTTCGTAGGCGTTGACCGGGAACACATCGTAGTGGCGTCCCCCGGGATGGGTGACATGGTAGGTACAGCCACCGATGGAACGACCGTTCCAGGTGTCGATGATGTCGAAGACCAGTGGCGAATGTACGCCGATGGTGGGATGTAATGCCGACGGCGGTTGCCAGGCACGGTAACGTACACCCGCCACGTACTCACCGTGGATCCCGGTTCCTCGCAGCGGTATCCGGCGTCCGTTGCAGCACACCACATAGCGTTCGCTTTTCAGGCCCGAGACCTTGACCTGCAAACGCTCCACCGAAGAATCGACGAACCGGGCGGTGCCCAGGTTGCTCATTTCTTCACCCAGTACATGCCAGGGTTCCAGGGCTGCATACAGGTCAAGGCGGATGTCCTGTACATTGACGCTGCCATAGTGAGGAAAACGGAATTCCAGAAATGGCGCCAGCCATTCCAGCTGAAAGGGGTAACCCTCAGACTGCAGTTCACAGACGATATCCTTCATATCGGCCCACACGTAGTGGGACAGCATGAAGCGGTCGTGTAATTCGGTACCCCAGCGAACCAGCCGGTGGCGGTAGGGTTTGCTCCAGAACCGCGCGATCAGGGTGCGCAGCAGCAGCATCTGGACCAGGCTCATGCGGGCATGTGGTGGCATCTCGAAGGCACGGAATTCCACCAGTCCCTGGCGACCGGAAGGGGAGTCAGGTGAGTACAGCTTGTCGATGCAGAATTCCGCCCGGTGGGTATTGCCCGTGATATCCACCAGCAGGTTGCGCAGCAAGCGGTCCACCAGCCAGGGCTCGGTGACCTCTCCCGCAGGCATCTGCTGAAAGGCGATTTCCAGCTCGTAGAGGTTTTCGTCGCGGGCCTCGTCAACCCGCGGCGCCTGGCTGGTCGGACCGATGAACAGGCCGGAAAACAGCATGGACAGGCCGGGATGGTGTTGCCAGTAGGTCAGCAGGCTGCGCAACAGATCAGGGCGCCGCAGGAACGGGCTGTCGTTCGGTGTAGCACCACCGAGAGTCACGTGATTTCCGCCCCCGGTACCGGTATGACGGCCATCCAGCATGAACTTCTCGGTCGCCAGCCGGGCCAGGCGCGCCTCGGCATAGAGTGTCTCGGTGCGTTCGACCAGTTCCTGCCAGTTGTGTGCCGGATGGATATTGACTTCTATCACGCCTGGATCCGGCGTGACGGCCAGCTTGCGGATGCGCCAGTCCCGGGGTGGTTCATAACCTTCGATGCGTACCGGCATCCCGAGTCGGGAGGCGGTCAGCTCCACACCAGCCAGCAGGTCCAGGTAGTGCTCCAGGTGGCTAAGCGGCGGCATGAAGACATGTAGCATCCCATCGCGTGCCTCGATACAGACTGCAGTATGTATCACCTCGACCCGCTGCCGACCGACTCCCGTACGGTCGCCCGGCTCCTGTTGCCTGATCTCGGGGTGAGCATCCTGCGCCGGATCGACATGGCTGAAACGCCGTGTCACCTCGCCGTAGTAATCGCCCAGTGCCGGGCGTGGTTCGAACAGGTCGCGTTCCGGTTCAATGTCACGCTCCTCCTCGGCTACCCAGGGCAGCGACTCGAGAGGCAGGCGCAGCCCCATGGGTGAATCGCCGGGTGCCAGATAGAGATGGCCGCGGCGTAACTGCCAGCGGCTGCTCTGCCAGCCTTGTGTCGCATCATCCCAGCGCAGCGGCAGTGCGAAACCGGCCGGTTTGCCAAGATCGCCGGCGAGCAGTTTGACCAGGCGCCGCCGCTCGTCCGGTTTTTTCAGGTCGGTCCCGAGCAGGTCCACATTGACCGGCTGGTTAGCGTCTTTCCAGAGATAGTAGAGCGTGTCCTCATAGGCGGGGACCAGGTAATGCCCGGGAAGTTCCAGCCGGCGACAGAGTTGTGATGCGAACTGTTGTGCCTGTTCCGGCCCATGCCCGTAATCGATGCCGTCGCGCGCTATCAGTTCCGGGTCACGCCACATGGGTTCCTTGTCGGTCCGCCAGAAGCAATTCAGTGACCAGCGCGGTATCGGTTCGCCCGGGTACCACTTGCCCTGGCCGTAATGCAACAGGCCGGCATGCGTGTAGCGTTGCCAGAGGCGCCACAGCAGGTCACCGCCGAGTTTGCGTTTATGCTCGCCGAGTGCGGCATCGTTCCACTGTGCCGATTCCATGTCGTCGATGGAAACAAAGGTGGGTTCACCGCCGAGGGTGAGGCGGACGTCGCCGGCCTCCAGGTCGGCATCGACCTGCCGACCGAGTGCCTGGATCATCTGCCATTGCTCGTCGCTGTAGGGTCGCGTAACCCGGGGATCCTCGTGGATGCGTGTCACCCGGTTATGGAAACTGAATTCCACCTCGCATTCATCGGTCGCGCCGGTGATCGGTGCGGCACTGACCGGATGTGGGGTGCAGGCCAGTGGTATATGGCCCTCGCCGGCGAACAGTCCCGAGGTCGGGTCCAGTCCCAGCCAGCCGGCGCCCGGGACATAGACCTCGGCCCAGGCATGCAGGTCCGTGAAATCATGATCGGTTCCGGCAGGGCCCTCGAGCGGTTTTTCGTCCGGCGTGAGCTGCAGCAGGTAGCCCGAGACAAAGCGCGCGGCCAGTCCCAGGTGGCGCAGGATCTGCACCAGGAGCCAGCCACTGTCACGACAGGAGCCATTGGCCTTTTTCAGGGTCTCATCACAACCCTGGATGCCCGGTTCCATGCGAATGCTGTATCCGATGTCTCCTTGCAGGCGCTGGTTAAGTGCAACCAGGAAATCGTTGATCTCCTGCTTGGATCGATTGACGCCAGCCAGCCAGCTGAGCAGGCGGGGACCCTCGTCGCTTATCTCCAGGTAGGGGGCAAGTTCCTTGCGCAGCTTCGGGGGGTAGTTGAACGGATAGTGTTCCGCGTATTCCTCCACGAAGAAATCAAAGGGATTGATGACCACGATTTCCGCGACCAGGTCCACCTCGAAGGACAGTGCGCGTACTGGTTCTGGAAACACGAGGCGTGCGAGGTAATTTCCGAAGGGGTCCTGCTGCCAGTTGATGAAATGATTCTCTGGCAGAACCTTTAATGAGTAGGATTCCACCGGGGTGCGTGTGTGCGGCGCCGGTCGCAGCCGTACCACATGGGGAGACACCGAAACCGGACGGTCGAACTTGTAGTCAGTGCGGTGATTGATCGCAACTCTTATTGCCATTCTTGATGCCGCCTTATAGGACGATGTATGAATCCTGCGCCTTATTCTGGTTGAGGCTGTATTCCCAATGACAATAGCATAGAAGAGTGGAACCCGGTTGACAGGCGGCGACCGCCAGGGTGGCTACTGAGTAGTGCGCCAGCCCGACGAATTCACGGGCTGGCGCCCGGTTCTACAGGATTACTATAGAGTTTTCGCAGTCACCGAAATTGTTGGACAGATACTTGTCCGCAGCCCAGTCATTCTCCCAGCGGTCATCATCGATCAGATACTTGAACTGGTATTCACTGTTGACAGGCAGGTCAATGGTGAGGCTGAAGGAGCCGTCCTTGCGGCGCTTCATCTGGCTGCTTGCGCTATCCCAATTATTGAAATCGCCAACCAGCGCAACCTTGCGTGCACCATTGACGGCCTGTGGCGGTAATTCAAAGGTTACCTTGCAAACCGGTCTTGTCTTGAGAAATCGTTTTTTCATAGCGTATCGCCTCCATACTGCTGATTTGCTCAATGTGGTCTGAAAAATTTACACAATAAGATTAATGTGGCTTGCCTGCTTCAATCTGTGACCGGGCTTGCAACTCAACCAGTTCCTCTTCCACACCCGCTGCATGCGTCAGTTCGGCCACATTGTCCTTGGCGAAGAATCCCTGGAAGTCGTCGAAACGCTGGACGTATTCGATTATCAGGGATGAATGTTCCGAGGCGCTGGAAAAGATCTGTTTCAGGCCCTGGTCTCTCGACCCGATCACGTCAAGCAAGAAATCGCGACCCTGTGCTGCAATCTGGCTGACCACGTGCTCTATATTCTCCCTGCCACCCGTCTCGCCGTCACGCACTGCCAGTGCAATGTGGTGCAGGCGCGGGCCGTAGTTGCGCACGAAGGTCTCGGTCGGCGAAGGCAGTCTTTCCAGGTGATTCACGAAGTAGGGCGTGTTGTTGGCGGTGAAGACCTTGGCCGGACTCAGTATTTCGCTGTCATGGTGAACGCTTTTCGTGACGTTGGTTGACGAGTTCTGGTCCCGGATATCGTAGGAACCCCAGTAGTAGTAACTGGACAGAGAAAGCCACTCGAGAATGGCTACCTCGCGATTCTGGCTGTAAATGCGCGTGGCGAGATGATCGATGGGCAGGATCAGGGTGTCGATCCTGAGTTTTTTCTGCAATTCCTTGGCGGCCAGGTAAACCTCCTGGACCTCGGGTTTGATACTGCTGATCCCCAGGGCATAGACCCGGATATCCCCGAGTGGGCGTTCCAGGTAGCCGACGATGTTGTGGGTGTAGGGGGAGGGCTTGACCACGGCAAGGTTGCCGGGCAACTCGTGTTTGCGGATGTCGTCCTGGGAGAAGAAGCGGAATTCGCGCGCCTGCTGGCATTCAACTACCTTGTGTGTGTCCTCGACCCGCAATATCTCCCCCATATAACGGCTGTTGGGTTTGCGCGCACCGATGGGGTAGACCTCGTTCAGGCTGCGAAAGATACCGCGGGTACGCCGGTCCTTGACCTCGCGCACCAGCAGGTCCGGTGAATTCATGTCGATCCGCAGGATGTGTGTCCAGTGGCTCTTGCTCTCCAGTGTTACCAGGTAATGATAGGGCGTCATCAGTGTGAGTTCACCGATGTAACGGATGGAGTTTCCGGGATCAACCGTGATCATGATGGCATCGATCTGGTCGATCATGTCGGTCAGGCCGCTGTGATCACGCTCTTCCAGCAGGCGTGCCAGGTAGTCTTCGAAAAATGAGGAGTTCTGCTTGTCCCCGTGCCGGGGGAAGCTCATCGAGCCTGTCATGTCAAAGTCCACTGCAGAAATTACGTTTCAGTCATTTTCCACGCAATATCCGCGCCAGTCTTTCCTGCGCCCCGTAACCTCGATTTCCTGCGGATATTGAGGACCTGGCGAGCCTGCCCCGTCACGGGACCAGGCGCTGGATCGGGTCAGCCGCACCGCCATGGGGCGCCAGGATGCGAGACCGCACATAATTGGAACACAAAGGCCCGCCAGTACGGGTCTGGGCTGCAGGCTAGTCGAACCAGGTCTTGCGGATCTGCTCGTGAATCGAGGATATCCCGACCTGCAGTTTATCCACGACGTCATGCAGCGAGACGGCATCCAGTTTCTCCGGTTTGATCCTGTCCACGCGGCGTCGCGTCTCGCGTATGGGTTTCAGGGTGTCTGTGTGCTTCGGCAGTTCGCCGATGCATTCCTCGACCTGGTCCAGGCAATGAGAAACGGAGCGCGGGAATCTGCTGTTCTGCATCAGGAAACCAACCACATCGGCGCAGTGCACGCCCAGTTGAACATCCTTGCGATACATCTGGTAGGCGTTGAGTGCGCGCAGCATGCTGGTCCACACGTGCACGTCCAGGCTGCTTGATTCGTCGGAGTCCTTCAGGCTCATGGCGCCGATATCGATAACGCGCGTCGTCATGTCGGCGCGCTCGAGATTGCGGCCGATACGTACAAAATCGTAGGCCTCGTCGTGACTCATCGTACCCGCCAGCAGACCGGTCAGTTGCTGGCTGCGCTGAATGATCTCCGTCAGAAAATCGAAGCGACCGCGGCGCGGCAGGGCATCGTTTAGATGTGCCTTGGCATAGAGGTGCAGTTCATTGATTTGTTCCCATGCCTGTCCTGGCAACACCTCGCGCGAGGTGCGGGTGTTTTCACGTGCACTGGCAATCGAGTTAAATATTGATCCGGGATTGGTGCTGTCGGCGAGCAGGAATTTGACGGTATTGCGTTCGTCATGACGGGTATAACGCTCGGTGAATGTCGGGTAGCTTCCTGTGATGACGGGCAGCACTTCCCAGCCGACGCGGGTGCCGCGCGGCAGATCAAGCAAAAGGAAGTGGTATGTGTTGACCAGGCGTGCCGTGTTCTCTGCGCGCTCGACATAACGCGCCATCCAGTAGATCCGCCTGGCAACCCGTGACAGCATCAGTTTTTCTCGTTATCCACGATCCAGGTGTCCTTGCTGCCGCCGCCCTGGGAGGAATTGACGACCAGCGAACCCTGTCTCATGGCCACCCGGGTCAGTCCGCCAGCCGTTACAAAGGTCTCTTTTCCCTGCAGAATGAAAGGCCGAAGATCCAGATGCCGCGGCTCGACGTTGTGGTCGCACAGGGTCGGTGCCGTGGACAGCTTCAGTGCCGGCTGGCCGATGTAGTTGCGCGGGTTGCTGCGGATCAGCCTTTTGAATTCGTTGCGTTCCTTCGCGGTCGATTGCGGTCCAACCAGCATGCCATATCCCCCTGATTCATTTGCCGGTTTGACCACCATCTTTTCCAGGTTGGCAAGTACATGCTTGCATTCCTTTTTGTTGTGGCAGCGATAGGTGGGGACATTCGGGAGCAAGGGGTCCGCGTCGAGGTAATAGCGGATGATGTCGGGTACGTAGGAATACACCACCTTGTCATCGGCAACGCCGCAACCCGGCGCATTGGCCAGGGCCACATTGCCCTTGCGCCAGGCGCGCATCAGACCGGGCACGCCGAGCGCCGAGTCTGGATTGAAAACCTCCGGGTCCAGGAACTGATCGTCGATGCGGCGATAGATGACATCCACGCGCGCCATACCCTGAATGGTTTTCATGTAGACATAATCATCCTTGTCTACCATCAGGTCGCTGCCTTCGACCAGTTCGGCGCTCATGCTGCGCGCCAGGAAGGCATGCTCGAAATAGGCCGAGTTATAGATGCCCGGCGTGAGGACTACGATCTCCGGTCGTGCGCGCCGGCTGGGCGATATGGACTGCAGCATCTCCTGCAGACGATCGGGGTAATCATCGACCGGCAGGATGGTGTTGTTCTCGAAGAGTTCCGGCAAGACCCGTTTGGTGACTTCGCGGTTTTCGATCATGTAGGAGACGCCCGAGGGCACACGCAGGTTGTCCTCGAGGACATAGATCGTCCCGTCGTTGTCACGCACCAGGTCACTACCGCAGATATGCGCCCAGACCTTATAAGCGGGAGTGATCCCGATGCATTCCTCACGAAACCCCTTGGATTCCGAGATCAGCGACTTCGGTACCACCTTGTCGCGAATGATCTTCTGGTCATGGTAGAGATCATCGATGAACAGGTTGAGGGCTTGCAGACGCTGCTTCAGTCCGGCCTCGGTCTTGCGCCATTCCCGGAGCGGAATCACCCGCGGGATGATGTCGTATGGCCAGGCGCGGTCGATGTTCTCGCCCTCGCTGTAGACCGTGAAGGTGACGCCCTTGTCGATGATGGCAAGCTCGGCGTCGAGTTTGCGGAGTTGTAGATCCTCATCTGACAGGGATCTCAGCCAGGCAGCCAGGTTGCGGGTCGGCGCGCGAGCATACCCGGGGGTGCTGATGAGCTCGTCATAGCACTCTCCTGGGTCATATTTTTTCCAATCGATAGCCATTGCACTAATGTGGTGCCGTTTCCAGGCCGAATTGCACCTTTACCACAGTACGGAATCGATTTGCAATAAGCGTGCCGCTAGCTAGGGGGCTGCATGTGTCGGGACAGGTTGTCGGTCCGCTCCCTGAAATGTTGAGACCTGACCTGTTCGATGTCGAGCGGGGGGGGAGGACGGCTGGATTGTCAGCTTTTGTTTTGCAAATCACTCAGCAATTTTTCTACGCGCTGCCTAATGTCATCGCGGCTGGCACGGAAGATTTGTAGTATTTCCTCTTCCCTGCCGCTAGCCCGGGCCGGGTCATCCAGGGGCCAGTGCAGCTTGCGGGTCATC
>CAMYIX010000026.1 GCA_947258615.1 uncultured Ectothiorhodospiraceae bacterium
CACATCCTCATCGAAGCGGCGCCCGATCAGCCGCTTGACGGCAAACAGGGTATTGGTGGGATTGGTGACCGCCTGGCGCTTGGCCGCCTGGCCGACCAGCACCTCGTTGTCATCGGAGAAGGCCACGATGGACGGTGTGGTCCGGTCGCCCTCGCTGTTCTCGATCACCCGGGCCTTGGTCCCCTCCATCACCGCGACACAGGAGTTGGTCGTGCCCAGGTCAATTCCAATAATCTTTCCCATTTTCTCTAATCTCCGCGTAACTTCATGAATGATATATATTTGATAGTTTGCCGCTGTTACCTTTTAGATGGGGCCGACGGGCGTAAAAATCAAGCCTGCCCGGTATCGGAAGCCGCCGGCGCCTTGGACACGATCACCATCGCCGGGCGAATCAGGCGGTCGTTAAGCAGGTAGCCCTTTTGCACCACCGTCACCACGGTGTTGGGTTCGACGTCGGCACGCTCCTGGATCGACATGGCCTGGTGGTAATCGGGATTGAAGCGCTCGTCCTGGGGATCTACCTCGGTGACGCCGAACTTTTCCAGCGCCGCGGTCAGCATCTGCAGCGTCAGTTCCACCCCTTCGCCCAGCTTGTTCGGCTCGGACTGCTCTGCCGCGAAGGCGGCGATGCCCATTTCCAGGCTGTCGCGTACCGGTAGCAGTTCCTGTGCAAAACGCTCCAGGGCGAACTTGTGGGCGTTGGCCAGATCGCGCTCTGCTCGTCCGCCTTGTCGCGCGCATCCTCGAGTAAGGCGCTGAGTTCACCGTGGTCGGGTTGCTGTTCGTCCCCGGCGTGCCCTGCGCTGGCCTGTTCGGTGTCATCGGCGGCCACGTCCGCCGCCTCGTCCTGCATTTCATCAACCACATTTTTCTCCATCTCTGACATAGGGTTACTCCACTATTCTCATGCTGAATATTTTAGATCCGCACACGCCGGCACCGCCCCTCCAGGCGGTACTGCTGCTGTATATGGGGGTTAATCCTTATGTTTCAAGGCCGCCCCGAGCAAACGCGCAGTGGCGTCGACTATCGGAATGACACGCTCGTAGGCCATCCGGGTCGGACCGATGACGCCGAGCACTCCGACCACCTCGCCGTCCACCTGGTAGGGTGCGGTCACCATGCTGCATTCATCCAGCGTCTGGTAGCCCGACTCCTCGCCGATGAAGATCTGGATACCGTCGCCGTGCACGCACTGGTCCAGCAGGTGCAGGATCTCGCGCTTCTGGTTGAAGGCGTCGAACAGGTTGCGCAATTTTTCGATGTCACAGAGTTCCTGGAATTCCATCAGGTTGGTCTGACCGGCCATGACGTAGTCTTCACTCTGCTGTTCTTCCAGGACCTGGTCCGCCATCTGGATGGCCGTCACCATCATGCGGTTCATGGTGGAGCGCTCCTCCTGCATCTCGGCCAGCAGCGTACTGCGCACCGCGGCCAGGTCCTTGCCCTGGAACAACTGGCTAAGGTAGTTCGACGCCTGCTGCAGTTCGGATGCATTGCACTGGCGGTCGGTGGTAATGATGCGGTTCTGCACCTCCCCCTCGCTGGTGACCAGTATGGCCAGCACCCGCTTCTCCGACAGGGGCAGGAACTCGACCCGCCGGAACAGGGCATGCTCGTGCTTGGGAAGGGTCACCACGCCGGCCAGGTGGGTAATGCCGGACAACAGCTCCGAGGCCGAGCCGATCAGGTCCTTGGGCGTGCGTTCGGGTTCGAACTCCAGGCGCATCCGCTCGACCGAGGAGATATCCAGGGGCTGGACCTTGAGTAGGGTATCCACGAAAAAGCGGTAACCCTGCACGGTGGGCACGCGCCCGGCCGAGGTATGCGGTGCGCGGATGAAACCAAGCTCCTCCAGGTCCGACATCACGTTGCGGATAGTCGCCGGGCTTAGATCGAGCCCGGCCTCGCGCGCCAGGGTACGCGAACCCACCGGCTGTCCTTCGCGAACATAGCGGTCGATCAGCACCCTCAGCATATGCTGGGCGCGTTCTGAAATATCGGACGTTGGCTGTTTCATGATGACTCGTTCCGGCCGGGGTGGACCGCTGTTGGCACTCGCCACAAGAGAGTGCCAATCAGCAACGTACCGTTGCCACCCGGGGGTGTCAAGCCAGGGTAGCGACAGGCACCGCATCGGTCCTGCAGGCGGGAGTTGGCCTCCCCCTGGAGTCGTGTTAGTTTGCCAACGAATCAATGGAATACGAATAATGAAACTGTCATTCAAACGTGTCGGCCTGATCGGCAAGTCCGACGATCGCAACGTCCTGGTCACCCTGCGGGCCCTGATCGACTTCCTCGAGCGCCGCAAGGCGAAGATCGTGCTGGATGAAGGCATTGCCGGTATGTTCAGCGACAGCGATTACAAGATCGTCGACCGCGACGCCCTGGCCCGGCAATGCAATCTCGCGATCGTGGTAGGCGGAGACGGCACCCTGCTGAACGCCGCACGCAGCCTGGCCGAACCCGGGGTCGCCGTGCTCGGCGTCAATCTCGGACGCCTCGGTTTCCTGGTCGACGTCTCGCCTGAAGACATGGCAAGCCAGCTTGAGCAGATATTCGGTGGCGATTTTACCGAGGAACGGCGCACCCTGCTGCACGCGACGGTGTCCCGCAACGGCGAAGCGGTCGCTGACAGCGCGGCCCTCAACGATGTCATCGTCCACAAGAAGGACATCGCGCGCATGATCGAGCTGGATACCTGGATCGACGGCCACTTTCTCAACAGCAACCGCTCCGATGGCCTGATCGTGGCGACCCCCACGGGTTCGACCGCCTATGCCCTCTCCGGCGGCGGTCCGATCCTGCACCCGGCACTCAAGGCACTGACGCTGGTGCCCATCTGTCCGCACACCCTCAGCAATCGCCCGATCGTCATCAACCACGATTCGGTTATCGAGATCGTCATCCACCCGGGCGCCCTGCAGGCCCAGATCTCCTGTGACGGCCAGGTCAACATGACCCTGGAACCCGGCGACCGGGTCACGATACGCAAGCACGAACACGCACTCAGGCTGATACACCCGCCGGGTTACGAGTATTTCGACATCCTGCGCAAGAAACTGCGCTGGAGCGAACAGCCCTGACACGGCATACCGAGGCCCATGCTCACCCATATCCACATCCGCAACTTCACCATCGCCGACACGGTCGAGGTCGAGTTCGGCGGCGGCATGACAGCACTCACCGGCGAGACCGGCGCCGGCAAGTCCCTGCTCATCGGTGCGCTCGGGCTGGTACTGGGCGACCGTGCCGACAGCGGCCTGATCCGGCATGGCTGTGATCGTGCCGAGATCGCGGTCGGCTTCGACATCGAGCGGCACGTCGGCCTGCAGAACTGGCTGGCATCGCGCGAACTGGACGCCGACGGGGAATGCCAGCTGCGCCGCATCATCAGTCGCGAGAGACGCTCGCGCGGCTACATCAACAACCAGCCGGTACCGATGCAGGCACTGCGCGAACTGGGCGAACAGCTGGTCGACATCCACGGCCAGCACGAGCACCAGTCCCTGTTGCGCAGCAGCGCACAGCGCGCGGCGCTGGATGCTTTTGCCGAACACGATGCCCTGCTTGCCGACGTCGCCGCGCTATTCACCGACTGGAAAGACACCCGCGACCGGCTGGCGGCGGTTACCCGTTCCGAGGAGGATCGCGACGCCCGCCTGGACCTGTTGCGCTACCAGCTACAGGAGCTGGATGCACTGGGCCTGCAGGCCGATGAAATCAGCGCCCTGGAAAAAGACCACGACCGCCAGGCCAACGCCGGACAGTTAATGGACGCCTCCCGGCAAGCGCTGGAGCGGCTGTATGACAATGACATGCATTCCGCCTACCTGCACACCAGCCAGGCCCTCAGCGAACTCGAGGGCCTGGTCCGGCTAGATGACGGACTCGCCGAGACCACCCGGCTGCTGAACGAGATCATGGTCCTGCTACAGGAATGCGCAGATGGCCTGCGGCACTACAGCGACGGACTGGACGTTGACCACGGCCGTTTGCAGGAGCTGGAAACACGCATCGGGGTACTCCATGATCTGGCCCGCAAACACCGCTGCAAGCCGGAAGGTCTGCCCGCGGTCCGGGAGCGGCTGCAGGCCGAACTGGACGGTCTCGACGATGCCGATCAGCAGCGCGCTGCCCTGCAGCAGCAACTCGCCGGACTCGAGACCGCCTACCTGGAAAACACGCGCCGGCTGTCGGACAGCCGGCGCCAGGCGGCCAGGCGCTTTAACAAGCTGATCACCGAGGGCATGCAGACACTGGGCATGCCCGGCGGGATCTTCGAGGTTGTCGTTACCCATGACCCGCAACGCGCCTTTGGAGCGGACGGGCAGGACAGCATTGAGTTCCGCGTCAGCGCCAACCCCGGCCAGCCGCCCGCACCCCTGTCGAAGGTCGCGTCCGGCGGCGAACTATCGCGCATCAGTCTCGCCATCCAGGTCATCTCCTCGAAAAGCGGCCACATACCGACGCTGATCTTCGACGAGGTGGATACCGGGATCGGTGGCAGCGTGGCGGAGATGGTCGGCCAGAAGCTGCGCGCCCTGGGTGCCGACCACCAGGTATTCTGCGTCACCCACCTGCCCCAGGTGGCCGCCCTGGCCGACTGCCAGCTGCAGGTCAGCAAGCTGACCGGGGACAACACCACCCGCACCCGGATCCGCCCGCTGAACCCGGAAGAACGCACCGATGAGCTGGCACGCATGCTGGGCGGGGTGAAGATCACCGAGCAGACCCGTGAACATGCCCGCGAGATGATGGCGCAGGCCCAGGCCAGCAAGCCCGCGAAAACCCGCAAGCGCCGCCCCAAACGCACGGGCTAGCCGCCCGGCCTGGCGCAAGGAAAGAATCCGGCCATCTGTTGTCTAATTATGGTGACCCGGCACACCGGCTTGTCCGGCAGCGAGGTGACCCGCAATGCAGGCGTCACTGGACAATGAGGTACAGCGCCTTTACCACAAACTCCACCCCCTCGGCTGGAGCCGTGATGATTGCGAACTCATCGCGCCGACCACGCTGGAGATCAACACCCTCAAGCACCAGCAGAATGCCGTCATCCTGGCGCACTCCTACCAGACGCCGGACATCATGTACGGGGTCGGGGACTATGTCGGCGACTCCTACGGACTGAGCGTCCAGGCAACGGAACACCCGGCACAGAAGATCATCTTCTGTTCGGTGTATTTCATGGGCGAGACGGCCAAGTTGCTCAACCCCGGGAAACAGGTCCTGGTGCCGCGGGTGGCCGGTTGTTCACTGGCGGACTCGATCAGCGGCGCACAGGTGCGCGCCCTGCGCCGGGAACACCCGCAGGCCGGCGTGGTGTGTTATGTGAACACCTATGCCGAGGTCAAGGCCGAGAGCGACGCCTGTTGCACCTCTGCCAACGCGGTCGAGGTAGTCGAGGCCATGCCCCAGGACGAGATCCTGTTCATCCCTGACCGGCTGATGGGCCTCAACCTCGACAAGATCAGCTCCAAGACCATTCGCACCTGGGACGGCACCTGCATCGTGCATGAGGGCTTCAATGTCGATAGCGTGCACGACATCCGCCGGCGTTTCCCCGGTGTGAAGATCCTGGCACACCCGGAGTGCACCCCGGGACTGGTCGCCGAGGTGGACTATGCCGGCGGGACCTCTGGCATGCTCAACTACGTACGCAATTCCGAGGCCCATACCTTCATGCTGGTAACGGAATGCGGCCTCACCGACCGTTTCAAGGCGGAATTCAGGGACAAGGAAATCGTCGGCACCTGCATCCTGTGCCCGTACATGAAGGAGATTCAACTGGACGACGTGCTCAAGGCACTCAAGGACCCGGCCCCCGAACAGTTCATCGAGATCCCGGCAGACATTGCGCACCGCGCCCGGGCAAGCCTGGACAGGATGTTCGAGCTGGAACGCGAAGGCAGGGCCATCCTGGCGGAACGGGGCACGGGCGCCCTGCCCTGGACGGCCTGATGTTACGGTCGCGCGTGGCGTTACCTGGCGCGACAGTTCGCGCAGATACCGTACATGTACAGGCTGTGATCGGTCATTTCGTAGCCGAGTTCACCGGCGATGGCCTTCTGGCGCTGCTCGATGGTCTCGTCAACAAATTCGTCCACCCGCCCGCATTTGACACACACGATATGGTCGTGGTGGGTCCCCTCATAGAGCTCGAACACCGAGTGCCCGCCCTCGAAGTGATGACGCTTGACCAGCCCGGCGGTCTCGAACTGGGTGAGTACCCGGTAGACCGTCGCCAGGCCGATGTCCTCCCCGGACTCCAGCAATGCCTTGTAGACATCCTCGGCGCTGTGGTGGTGGCTGGCACTGCCCTCGAGGATATTCAGGATCTTCACCCGGGGCAGGGTCACCTTCAGGCCGGCCTTGCGTAACTCACTGGATTCCAATGCTTCATCTCCTTTTTTGATGCCATCGAAGGCGAACTTGGGGTATCATGCGGCCGGCCAATTCCCGAGAACCCTGACAGATCTCAGATGAAAAAGCTTCTCATCATTATCACCTGTTTTGCAAGCCTGAGCCTCGCGGCCTGCTCCTCGCGCCCCCACCTGGTGCATAAAATCGACATCCAGCAGGGTAATGTCGTGACCCAGGAAATGGTGGATCGCCTGGCACCCGGCATGAGCCGCGCCCAGGTCCAGTTTGTCATGGGCTCCCCCATGGTCGTGGATACCTTCCACCAGGAACGCTGGGACTATATCTACCGCTTCAAGCCGGGCTATGGCGAGAGCCAGCATGACCACGTCAGCCTCTACTTCGAGGAGGACGCCCTGGTACGCATCAGCGGCAGCATCCAGCCGGGGGAGGCAGGCGAACCCGCGGCCGGCAGCCGGCAGACCACGGTGGTGGTGCCGCCCTACGAACGTGTGGAACCCGGCCTGCTGAACCGCTTCTGGCACTGGATCACCTTCCGCAAACCGGAAGAGCCCTAGACAAACAGATACTCACCGCAGAGACGCTGAGGGCGCAGAGAAAAAAACCGTTCACCGCAAAGGCGCAAAGAACGCAAAGAACAAATTATTGCTACAACACTGCTACCTTGGCTGTTTGCGGGAACAAACCAGGGTGCGGGGATGGATTACTTTTACCCGGTTTATTGATTTTCTTTCTCTGCGTCCTCAGCGTCTCTGCGGTGAGATTTTTAGCAGTTCCAGCATGGCACCCATACCCGGTTACTCGCTGCCCGCCCCTTTTTTCATGGCCTTGCCCTGGGCGGCGCGCTGCTTCCTGACCTCCTTGGGGTCGGCGATCAGCGGCCGGTAGATCTCCACCCGGTCCCCCGCCTGCAGGACATCGCTCAGCTTGCCCAGCTTGCCGAAGATTCCGACCTTGTTCTGCTTGAGGTCGATTTCCGGGAACTGCTCCAGGACCCCGGACATCCTTACCGCCTGCTCCAACCGGGTGCCGGGCTCCACGGCCAGCCTGAGGATGACCTGTCTGGTGGGCGTGGCATAGGCCACCTCGACCTCGAACCGCTCAGCGCTGCCCATAGACCTCGACCGCACGCTGCTGGAATGCGTCCACCAGGGAGTTGGCGATATGGCTGAACACCGACCCCACCACCATACTGAGCATGCGGCTGGAGAAGTCATACTCGAGATACAGTGAGATCTTGCAGCCTTCCTCGCCCAGCGGGTCGAAACGCCAGCAGCCATCAAGGCGGCTGAAGGGACCGTCGACCAGATGCATCTCGACCATCTTGTTGACCTGGTGGCGGTTGCGGGTGGTGAACGAACGGGTCATGCCGCTGACGGCGAAGTCGATGCTGGCACGCACCTCGTCACCGTCCCTGGTAAGGATCCGGCTGCCCTCACACCAGGGCAGGAAGCGGGGATACGATTCAATATCGATCACCAGCCCGTACATCTCCTCGGGTGTGTAGGGCACCAGCGCCGAACGGTCAATGGACTCCAAGATTCAGGCCTGTCGGGTTATTGGATCAGATAATACCGATCGCATTCAGGAAGACGATCACAACGGCAACCGGCGTGATGTAACGCACCAGGATCCGCCAGCTGCGGTAGAAGAAGCCGTCACCCATGGCCAGCTCGTCCACACTGGATTCGCGTTTCATCTGCCAGGCGGCGAACACCGCGATCAGCAGACCACCCAGGGGCAGCATGATGTTGGCGGTCAGGTAGTCGAGCAGGTCGAAGATGGTGCTTTCCGCGAACACCGGGATCATGGCCAGCGGTTTCAAGTCAGACCAGATATTGAACGAGAACACCGTGAGCAGGCCGACCAGCCAGGTGGTGAAACCGGCGGTGACGGAGGCGAAAATACGCGTCATGCCCAGGTTCTCCACCATCCAGGCGACGGCCGGCTCGATCAGGGAGATGGCCGAGGTCCAGGCGGCAAATACCAGCAGGACGAAGAACAGCATGCCGAAGAAGGCACCGCCGTCCATGTGGCCGAAGGCAATTGGCAGGGTCTGGAAGATCAGGCCTGGCCCGGCACCTGGCTCCAGGCCGTTGGCGAACACGATGGGAAAGATCGCCATACCGGCCAGCAGTGCCACCAGCGTATCCATGAGGGAAACCGCGATGGAGGTCTTTGCGATCGAGGCGTTATCCGGCAGGTAGGATCCGTATACCATGATCGCACCCATGCCCAGGCTCAGGGTAAAGAAGGCATGGCCCATGGCGATCAGCACGCCGTTGGCGGTGAGCTCGCTGAAATCAGGCTGGAACAGGAAATCCAGCCCCTGGTGAAAGGCGCCGCTGTTCCAGGCATAACCCACCAGCAGCAGCAACAGCACGAACAGCAGCGGCATCAGCAGGCGCACCGCCCGCTCCAGCCCGCTGCGCACCCCGCGCGCCACGATGATCATGGTCATCACCATGAAGATGGTATGCCAGGCCAGCAGGCGCTCGGGCTCGTCCACCAGGTTGGAAAAGATGCTCTGTACACCGTCGGCGGTCAGCCCGGTAAACAGCCCGCTGCCGGCGCGGAACACATAGGCCAGCGCCCAGCCGGCGATGACGCTGTAATAGGACAGGATCAGGAAGCCGCCGACCACACCCGCCCAGCCCAGCAGATGCCAGTGGCGGCTGGCATTCTCCTCGTAGGCCAGGGTACGCATGGTATTGATCGGGCTCTGGCGACCGCGGCGACCGATCAGCACCTCGGCCATCATGATGGGGATGCCGATCACGGCAATGCACAACAGGTAAACCAGCACGAAGGCGCCGCCGCCGTTCTCGCCGGCGATGTACGGAAATTTCCAGATATTCCCCAGCCCCACAGCAGAGCCGGTCGCAGCAAGAATGAATGCGAACCGGTTGGACCATTGGCCGTGAATTGATTTCCGTTCTGTTGGCATGCAGATTCCCCTGGCTCCAATGGCCGTGAATTGTCCGTTAAATGGCGATTTTCCTCAACCGCGGATAAATCAGGACAGGGTCCCGCCAAGCAACGGGATTGCTATACTGCGCGCATGGCGAAGAAGAAAAGCGGGTCCAAGGGCCCCTCCAGCACCATTGCTCTCAACAAGAAGGCGCGTCACGACTATTTCATCGAGGAACGCTTCGAGGCCGGGCTGTCCCTGCAGGGCTGGGAGGTCAAGAGTCTCCGCGAAGGCCGGGTGCAGCTGGCGGAGAGTTACATCCTCATCAAGAACGGCGAGGCCTGGCTGCTCGGCTGCCACATCTCGCCACTGGTCACCGCCTCGACCCACATCAACCCGGACCCGACCCGCACGCGCAAGCTGCTACTGCACCGCCGCGAGCTGGACAAACTCATCGGTGCCGTCGAACGCAAGGGCTACACCCTGGTCCCACTGGCGCTGTACTGGAAAAAGGGTCGCGCCAAACTGGAGGTCGCGCTGGCCCGCGGCAAGCAGAGTCACGACAAGCGGGCGACCGAAAAATCGCGTGACTGGGAACGCGAAAAGAGCCGCATTCTGCGACACCGCTGAAGCCGCGCAGCCTGCCCCGGCATGCGCGGCAGCCAGAAGCACGGCTCACTGAGGTGCCGTTGATAACGCCCCGTCAGCGGCCTCTATGGGCGTCGCCCCCAAGCGCCGCCTCTGGGGATTTTGCTTCCTCCGCGACCGTTCCCGTGTCCTCCGTCTCTCCGGACTTTGCCTCGCCCTCACCCGCCACTGCCTCTCCGGCCACATCTGTATTGCGCTGCTCCAGTGAGGCAATCAGGCCATCCAGGCCGCGTTCACGGATGATGTTCGAAAAGCTTGAACGGTGTGTCGCCACCAGGCTGACCCCCTCGATCACCACGTCATAGATCTTCCAGACGTCATCCCGGTTCAGCATCCGGAACTGCACGTGTACCAGCGGACCCTGGGGCTGCTCGACATGGGCGTCAACCGTCACCTTGCGCATGTCCTGTGTCTCGCGTAGCGGGAGGTAACGGATAATCTGCTCCTGGTATCCGGAGCGGGTGACCGAGGAAAGATAGGTCCTGATCAGCAGTTCCCTGAATTCAACGGCAAAGACCTGGCGCTGTTCCGGCGTCGCGCTGCGCCAGTGCCGGCCCAGCACCCATTGCGACAGGGCCAGGAAATCCACGTTCGGCACTACCAGTTCATCGGCCAGAATCCGCAGCCTTGCCTGGTCATCGAGTATTGCGGGGTCCTCCCTGATGACTTCAAGCACACGATCCGACATTTCCTGCAGCACCACCTGCGGGCCCGGCTCCGCGCAGGCGGTCTTGCCAGTGAGCAGCAATACGGCCAGTGCCACGATGCCAATCAGCCACCGCAGACGACTGCAGTGTGCTCCCTGCCAAAAAATAGACGGACATGCCAACACACACGCGTTGTTGCCTGTTTCAGGCACGGGCGTCACCTGACCGGCCTTTCAAGCACGGCATGTGTCTGGAATTCCTTCTCTTGCTTCGGGTCATGGCGCTCCTGCCAGCATGGTCTATTGTTATTTATAGATATAGTCTATGACACTCCGACGAGGTTTTGAACATGAAGGTATTCATGCTGTACACAGGCAGCGGTCCGCTGGTGATCCTGACCTCTCACGAGAAAATCGAGGATCCGGCCTTGCTGGACAAGCTGATCGCGAAGGGCGTGGAGAAATTCATCGCCTTCCAGGTGCCCTACGAACTGGCGGAACAGCGTTATGGCGGGCATTTCGCCGTGGTCAAGAATTCCCTGGGCGAGAGCGACGACCTGCGGGTCCTCGATTACAACGGCGAGCGCGCCATCAAGCTGTTCCGTTTCGATGAGTTGGGGAAAGAAACCCGGCACGAGCCCTGAAGCCCGGGTGACAACCCTGCTCGGCAGGCCCTGCGCCAGGATACCCGTGCGCACGCCGACCAGCCGCTGATCAGGGCGATGAACGCTGAATTCACCAGCGAGACCGGGCGAGAGACACCCGACGAGACCTCAATCGTGCAGTTCCGTTTCTATGAGGAACTGAATGATTTCCTGCCCGCGGACCGCTTCAAACAGACCTTCGCCCACGCCTTCACGCGCCGTGCCTCCGTCAAGGACATGATCGAGGCATTCGGTGTCCCCCACACCGAGGTGGAATTGATAATCGTCAACGGCCGCAGCGTGGACTTCACGTATATCGTGAGCGACCGGGACTGCATCAGTGTCTATCCCATGTTCGAGAGCCTCGATATTCGCCCGTTGCTGAGACTGCGCCCGGAACCCCTGCGCCATCCCGCCTTCGTGCTCGACACCCAGCTCGGCCGGCTGGCACGCTACCTGAGGCTGCTGGGTTTCGACACCCTTTATCGTAATGATTACACCGACGCCGGCATTGCACATATATCCAGCGAGCAACAGCGCACCCTGCTGACCCGCGACCGCAGGCTGCTGCACCGCAGCATTATCACCCGCGGCTACTTTGTCCGATCCACCGACCCGCTGGAACAGGTCAGCGAGGTACTCCATCGTTTCGATCTCTTCAACGACGTCAACCCCTTGAAGCGCTGCATTCGCTGTAACGGCCTGCTTAGCAAGGTTGACAAGCAGGCCGTATTCGACCGCCTCGAACCGAAGACCAAACGCTACTACGAGGATTTCCGCATCTGCAACGACTGCCGCCAGGTCTACTGGGAAGGCAGCCATTTCCGAAAGATGCTTGAGCTGATCGACAGCTTCAGGAAAAAACGCGATCATGGTGACCCGGCACAGACATGACAAAATCGAATGGCAGGCAAACTCAAGGAACCCTTGATCATCACGGATTACCGGCGCGAACCGGTCTGCACCCTGCCGGTGGGATTCTATTTCAACGATGAACGCTGGGAGAGGATCTGGGCGCGCTTCGACGAGAAGGGAGAGTCCCTCAGCCGCAATGACCTGCTCGAGATGTTTCCGGACGAGGCGGTATTAAGGGAGAACCGGGTAAAACCACCCACAGACTGAACACAAGTCCACGCTGGCATTTTATATCACACCTGACGTATAACTGGTCAGCCTGGGTACTTCACTATCCATAACGGTGAGAGATGCAATGAAACCTGTGATCTATAGCTTGGCGCTGTGGCTGAGCGTTTTCACCGGGGTGGCCTCTGCAAATTCCAGCAAAGAAGCCCACCCCACCGGTCAGACGCAGTTCGTTATCAACAATGAGTACGCGGTGATACGTGACAACCTGGAACAGGCCATTATCGGGCGCGGCCTGGTCATCACCGGCGTCTCGTACGTGGGTGACATGCTCGCACGCACTGGGGTCGACCTAGGGGGCAAACGGCAGATCTACGTCCACGCCGAGGTGCTGGAGTTTTGCAGCGCCGTCCTCTCCCGCAAGATGATGGAAGCCGACCCGGCCAATATCGTCTATTGCCCATACGGTATCGCCATCTACGAGCGTGCCGACCAGCCTGGCCAGATCTATCTGGCCCACAGGCGCCTTCAGGCGCGGGGTACGGGTGATGTAACTGATACCATGAAGGAAATCGATGCTCTACTGGACAGCATCATCAAGGAGGCGTTGGAATGACCCCAAGCAAC
>CAMYIX010000027.1 GCA_947258615.1 uncultured Ectothiorhodospiraceae bacterium
GTGTCCGCAGCATCAAGGAACCCTTCTACCTGGTGTGCGGACTGGGAGACGCCGGGCGCCTGGTGGTGTACGAGCTCGCCGCGCGCGGCATCCGCAGTGTGGTAATCGAGATGGCCGAGAAAAAGCTGCACGCCCTGCAACTCGAGGACCTGGGGGTCTACGTTCCGGGCCTGTGCGCCGACGCTTCCAGGGCCGCCTCCCTGACGGCCGCCGGCCTTAAGAATCCGTATTGTGCAGCAACCATCGCGGTCACCGACAGTGACCATATCAATCTCGCCATTGCCATTACCAGTAAGCTGCTGGCGCCGGATCTGAAGGTGATCTGCCGTGCGGAGACCCATGATGCCCAGGCCAACATGGCCTCCTTCGGAACCGATTCCATTGTCAATCCCTACGATACCTTTGCCGACCGTTTTGCCATGATGTTCCAGACACCCAGCATGTATCTGGTGTACGAGTGGCTGACCGGCATCAGGGACGCGCCCCTCAAGGAGTTCGTGGAACCGCCCAAGGGGAAATGGGTGCTGTGCGGGTTCGGACGTTTCGGCAAGGCGGTGCAGAAGAGCCTGTCCTTCGAAGGGATCCGTAGCGTGGTGATCGAGTCCGACCTCAGCAGCACCCAGGCACCCGAGGGCACCATCGAGGGACGTGGCACCGAGGCGATTACCCTGTACGAGGCGGATATCGACAATGCCGTCGGTATCATCGCCGGCACCGACGACGACTCCAACAACCTTTCGATCATCATCACCGCCCTCGCTATCAACAAGGACCTGTTTACCGTCGCCCGCCAGAATCGCAGCCGCAACGACGCCGTTTTCAACGCCGCCGATATCGATCTGGTGATACAGCCCGGCACTATCACCGGCCGGCGCATTGTCAACCAGATCACCAACCCGCTGCTCACCGATTTCCTGCGGCTGGCCCGAACGCAGTCCGACGAATGGGCGAACATCCTGGTCAGTCGGGTCGTCGGGATCCTGAGCGACCGGCCGCCGGAATCCTGGATCCTGGTGGTCGGGCACAGTCAGACCCCCGCGATCATCGAGGCCATCAGCAAGGGCTATGCCATCAGCCTGGGAATGCTGTGTACCGATCCGCGCGACCTGGCCGAGTGCCTGCCCTGCGTACCCCTGCTACTCAAACGCCAGCATGACGACATCCTGGTGCCCGCAAATGACACCTTCCTGCAACCCGGCGACCAGCTGTTGTTCTGTGGCGGCAAGGGGGCGGAAACCCACATGCGCTGGTCCGCCAATGATTTCAATGCCCTGATTTACATCTCTAACGGGGTCGACCGCCCGAGTGGCCTGCTGTGGCGCTGGCTATCCGAACGCGGGGTCCGCAGCTAAATGGCATAATAAATGCAAGGGTTTTTATGTCCCCAGTGAAAACCCGTCCCACTGGTCCGGGGACGGGGATGACAGAGGTGTAGACATGAATACCACTAAACTTCAGTTGGTTACAGTTGACCTGGAGAATGGCGAGCAGGGCATCTTCGTGGGCTGGCCGCTGGTCTCCGAGAGCGCCGACGCCGAGGATGGCCAGGTGGAAAACATCTGGTTTTCCAACGTCCAGGACGTCCCCGACGACCTGACCCTGAAGCAGTTGATGGAACTGGTCCGCAGGCAGCTGTGCGCCTGCCGGTCGACAGTTCAGTAACCAATAACGTCAAGTTACCGGCGTCAATACCATGTAAAATTGACGTCCAGGGCCGGATATGACCCTGCGGGTCAGGCACGCGACCACGCGGGTGTGGCCTTATCCCGCCAGGGGCCCAGATGTCATAATAAGTCATTAACAGTCACCAGCACGGACCGGAAAACACGCCATGGACACCAGCAGCAAGAACAGTACCTCCACGCCTTCACGAACCCGGACTACGAAAGCGCGCACAGGGGCGGGCAAAACCACCCGTCCCAGGGCCAAGTCACCGGTCAGGCGCACCAGGGACAGCCTGACCCGGCCGGAACTCTATATCAATCGCTACACCAGCCTGCTCGAATTCAATCGTCGTGTACTCGAATACGCCAAGGACGCCACGGTCCCCCTGCTCGAGCGGCTCAAGTACCTGTGCATCTCGAGCAGCAACCTGGATGAATTCTTCGAGATCCGGATCGCGCTGCTGAAACAACGCGTCGAGACCGGTGTGGTCAAGTCCGGCCTCGACAACATGACACCGGGTGAGATCCTGAATATCCTGTCCGTCAGCGTGCAGGCCTTCATCGACGAGCAATACCGCATCCTCAACGAGGAACTCATCCCGGAACTGGCCACTCATGACATCCGTTTCCTGAAACGCTCGGAATGGAGCAGTGCCCAGGAAAAGTGGCTGCGCACCTACTTCAAGAAGCAATTGACACCGGTTCTGAGCCCGATCGGCCTGGACCCCGCTCACCCCTTCCCGCGGGTACTGAACAAGAGCCTCAATTTCATCGTCTCCCTGAAGGGCAAGGATGCCTTCGGGCGTGATTCCGCCCTGGCGGTCGTCCAGGCACCGCGTGTACTGCCACGGATCATCCAGTTACCCCGAAACATTTCCGGCGACCAGGGCAATGACTTGGTATTCCTGTCATCGATTATCCATGCCTTTGTCGATGACCTGTTCCCCGGGATGAAGAGCACCGGCTGCTACCAGTTCCGGGTCACCCGCAACAGCGACCTGTTCGTCGACGAGGAGGAAATCGAGGACCTGGCCCGCGCACTTGAGGGCGAACTCAGCGCGCGCCGCTATGGCGCTGCCGTACGTCTGGAGGTGGCCGACAACTGTCCCGAACGTCTGCGCAAATATCTGCTGCAGCGTTTCGAACTCGCCCCCGAGGATGTCTACCAGGCCAACGGCCCGGTGAACCTGAATCGCCTGCTGGCCGTTTACGACCTGATTGACCGGCCGGACATGAAATACGCGGGCTTCGTGTCCGGACTGCCGTCCCGGGTCACCGCCAACACGGACATCTTCGAGGCCATCAAGCAGGGTGATATCTTGCTGCATCACCCCTTTGAATCGTTTGCGCCGGTCATCGACCTGGTCAAGCAGGCCGCCAACGATCCGGACGTACTGGCCATCAAGCAGACCCTGTACCGCACCGGTCCGGACTCTACCGTGGTCGACGCCCTGGTGGAGGCTGCGCGGGCCGGCAAGGAAGTCACCGTAGTGATCGAGCTGCGGGCCCGTTTTGACGAGGCGGAAAATATCGAGCTGGCGAATCGCCTCGACCAGGCAGGTGCCCATGTGGTCTACGGAGTGGTGGGCTACAAGACCCATGCCAAGATGCTGCTGGTGATTCGCCGGGGGCCGAAGAAATCCCTGCAACGATTCGTTCACCTGGGCACCGGCAACTATCACCCCAAGACCACGCGGCTTTACACCGACTACGGGCTGATCACCTGCGATCCGCTCATAGGGGAAGACGTCCACAACGTGTTCATGCAGCTCACCAGCCTCGGCAAGGTACCCAAACTGAACAAGCTCCTGCAATCACCCTTTACCCTGCACCCCAGCCTCATCGAGTGGATCGACCGGGAGGCACAGCATGCGGCCGAGGGCAGGCCCGCTCGCATTATCATCAAGATCAACTCGCTCACCGAGCCGAAGGCGATACAGGCACTCTACCGGGCCTCGCGTGCCGGCGTCAGCATCGACCTGGTCGTGCGCGGCATGTGCTGCCTGCGTCCCGGCATTCCCGGCGTGTCCGACAATATCCGGGTACGCTCGATCATCGGGCGTTTCCTCGAGCACACCCGCGTCTACTATTTCCTCAACGACGGCGAGGAGCCGCTGTATTGCGCCAGCGCCGATCTGATGGAACGCAACATGTTCCGGCGCGTGGAAGTGGCCTTTCCGATTGAAAACGCGGAATCCAGAAAGCGCATCATGGGAGAACTAGAGACCTATCTGGAAGACAATCACCAGGCCTGGATACTGGACTCGGATGGTGTCTATACGCGTTCAAGCGCCACGAGCGGCAAGCTGGTCACGGCGCAAGACGTCATACTGGAAAAATTGGCGAAAACCGGTTGAGCCCGTCGTAACAGTCGGGAACGCCAGGCCTACTTCACGACCAGCTTGTAACCGATTGCGGACAGGTAGTCCGCCTCCGACAACAGGTCGGCCTTGGTCAGCGGATGCAGGTCCAGCCAGGCATCCGGCAGTTGCAACGTGATACTGGTCTTGCCACCCTTGACCGCCATCGGAGGGAGTTCCACGTCGACACGACCGCGGTTCAGGGTCACGGCCAGGCGCAGCAGGATGGCAAGGCGCAGGGCCTGCGCCCCCCAGCGCTCGGGTAGCGCATCGAATGCGGCGGCCGGAAACTTGCGCCGGTGGGAGCGGACCAGCGCGGCCAGCATTTGCTTTTTCTGCTGGGTAAAGCCGGGTAGATTGGCGTTCAGGATGATATATTCGCCGTGCCGGTGATACTGGTTATAGGCCACCATCATCCCGCATTCGTGCAAGCGTACGGCCCATCCCAGCAGATTCTTCAGTTCCTCGTCCTGCAGTTTCCAGCCCTCGGCCAGTTCGCCCAGCAACTGCATGGCGACCTTCTCGACTCGCCCGACCTGCTGTTCGTCCACGGCACAGCGCGTGGCGAGTGCGTGCACGCTCCGGTCACGCACGCCGACATGCTGAATCCTGCCGACCAGGTCATGCAAGAGGCCTTCACGCAATGCGCCCGCCGCCACCCGCATCCTTTCGACCTTGAGAACGCTGAATATGGCACGCAGGATCGCGATGCCTCCGGGTAGAACCGGCTTGCGACTATCGGAGAGTCCCTTGAGGTCCAGCTTGTCCAGACGCCCCGCGTCCACCAGGGTTTTCTTGATTTTCTTCAGCGCATCCCGGCTGATGATGCCTTCCTCGTCACACCAGCCGTTTTCCCAGGCAATCCGTGCCGCCGCCTTGATGGTCCCTGAGGCGCCCAGTGCCACATCCCACTGACCGGCGGCATAGCGCTCCTGCAGCGGTTCCAGTTCCTGCTTGGCAAGGGTCTCGGCACTCGCCATCGCCTTGGCCGTAACCTTTCCATCGGCAAAGAAACGCTTGCTCATGCTGACGCAACCCATGAAAAAACTGTTCACCTGCCGGGCCTCTGTCTGCTGCCCGACAATCAGCTCCGTGCTGCCGCCGCCTATGTCGACCACCAGCCGGCGCTGGTCATCCATGGGCAGGTAGTGGGCCACGCCCAGGTAGATAAGGCGTGCCTCCTCATCCCCCGAAATGATATCGATGGGGTGACCCAGGGCATTTTCACCCTGGCTGAGAAAATCCCCCGCGTTATCGGCCGCCCGCAGGGTATTGGTCCCCACGGCAAACACGTCGCTCGAGTCCAGGTCGCTCAGGCGCTGGCCGAAACGACGCAGGCAGGCCAGTGCCCGCCACTGCGCCTCGATGGACAGGCGCCGTTTTTTATCCAGCCCGTCGGCAAGCCGGACCGTCTCGCGCAGGCGGTCAATGACGCGCAGCACGCCGTTCTCGAGACGGGCAACGATCATGTGAAAGCTGTTGGAGCCCAGGTCGACGGCGGCAACCACCCGTGCGGTATCTGTGCCGGTGGCCGTGTTGTTTGTTGATGTAACCAGGACGGGATTCCTTGACTGAAGGCAGGATGGCGACCGGGCCCTGGAGGGCGAGATCGGTTATCCTGCGATATGAAACTGCACTAATAAGCTACACGGGCTGTTACTGTACCCATACCTCACTTGCATGACAACACGACGCACCTTGCTGCTGCTGCGCCACGCCAAGTCGGACTGGTCGACGGGCGCCGCTGATGACTACAGCCGGCCGCTGGCCAAACGCGGAAAGCACGACTGCGCGCGCATGGGTCAGTGGCTGCAGATCCAGCAGCTGCTGCCCGATTTCATCGTCAGCTCACCCGCGAAACGGGCCCGCCAAACCAGCAAACGGGTCTGCAGGGAACTGCATATAGCCCCGGATAGAATCCACTGGGATGAAAGCCTTTACCTCGCCGACCTGCCCGACCTGCGGGCAGCGATCGCCTCGGCACCGTCCAGCGCGACCTGTATCCTGCTGGTGGGGCACAACCCGGGGCTGGAATCCCTGCTGCGCTACCTTGCCGGGGCCCCGGTACCGGAACCGCCCGATGGCAAGCTCATGCCGACTGCTGCGCTGGCGGTACTCGAGATGACGACGGACTGGCAACACCTGCAAAGGGGAGCGGCCCGTCTAGGGGGACTGATACGCCCGCGTGACCTGCCCCGGTGATGACGCCTGTACCGGCAGATGTTCGTGAGCGACGACATATTTTTCTGTTTTTCCAGTCGATATAATAGGCGATCGTTTGTCCATTCAGGAAACCACGGAACCCCTTATGACCAGAGTAAAAATGTACAGCACGGCTACCTGCCCCTTCTGCGTGAAGGCCAAGCGGCTGCTCTCCCGACTGAATATCCCATACCACGAGATACGCGTCGACCGGGATCCCGATGCGCACAAGGACTTCGCACGGGAAACCCGCGGGGCACGCACCGTCCCACAGATCATGATCGACGGACACTGTATTGGCGGTTTCGTGGAACTCACCGAACTGCACATGGACGGAAAGCTCGATGAGCTGGTAGAAAACTAGCGCCGCAGCCATGAAAGAAGACAAGATCTACAGGATTGCATTTTATAACCGCGGGGAGATCTACGAGCTACATGCCCGCGGTATACAGCAGAGCAACATGTACGCCTTCGTCGAGGTCGTGGATATCCTGTTCGATGAACGCTCCTCGGTGGTAGTCGATCCGACCGAGGAACGTCTCAAATCGGAGTTCGCCGGCGTAAAACGGACCTATATCCCCATGCAGGCCGTGATTCGCATCGACGAGGTGGAGCGCGAGGGCACCAATCGAATAACGGCCGTTGCTGACGGCGACAAGATCACGCCCTTCCCTGTGCCCACGCCCCCGGGGAGCACCCGACCCGACTCGAAATAACCGGAAAACCAGCAACCTGCACAGCCATATCAAACCCGCGAGTCGTCCGGCAAGGTCCCTTGCGGGCTTGCCATCATTCCCGGATTAGCGTCCAATAGGATATGGAAAAAGTCACAATACCAGGGGCGGTATCGGCAGTGACCTTAATAATCGAGAACTAGAAATCCTGGAGAGATCCTATGCCTTACTCAAACGTCATCGAACCCAAGCGCCTGACCGATATGCAGGAAATGGAGGTCCACGTGACCGGACCCGACGGCGCAAACCGACTGTTCATCTACTCCGGCATGGCCGAGGTCGAACTCAGCGGCGGGCTGCCGCACCCGCGCTGGTCACTGGAGGTTATCTGTTTCGATATCGGGCGAACCTACGACACGGCCAGCGAATCCATCGTCAAGATCACCGCGACGGCCGCGCTGGCCGGCAACCGTACGGACGGTGTCGCCAGTTTTGCCGGCTGGCAGATCTTTGGCGCGGCCGCTGAACTTGACGACGAAAGCAACCGCGTGCGCATGAACATCGCGGCGGGCGCGCGCGACACCCAGGCCTTCCTGGAGCAGATCTCCTTCCAGGTCCACGTGCTGGCCAGGGTCAAGGAATAAGCTCGCCGGTACTGCCAAGCTCGATGCCCCAGACCCGGGGCAGGACAAGAACAACAAACAGGGTTATCAGCAGGACGCCCAGCAGGTTCAGCCAGATCCCCGCCTTCACCATCTGCGGAATGGAGACATAGCGGCTACTGAACACGATCGCATTAGGCGGGGTGGCCACCGGCAGCATGAAAGCGAACGAGGCCGCGACCACGGCCGCCACCATCAGGCCGAAGGGATGCACCCCGATCGCCAGAGCCAGCGCCCCCATCACCGGCAGCAACAGCGATGCCGTGGCCGTGTTGGAAGTCACCTCGGTCAGGAAGATGACCAGCAGCACGACCGCGGCAATAATCAACACCATGTCGACTCCCTGCAGTACCGACAACTGACCTGCAAGCCACCCGGTGAGACCGCTATCACTAAAACCCTGCGCCAGGGCAAAACCGCCGCCAAACAGGATGATGATGTCCCAGGGAATGGTGACGGCGGTCTTCCAGTCCAGCAGAAACTCCCGCTTCTTCAGATTAACCGGAATAATGAACAACAGCAGTGCCCCGCAGATTGCGATGGTGGAGTCCTTGATCATCTTCAGCGACTCGGGATTCAGCAGGCCACGCAGCACCCACAGAACGGCCACCATAAGAAATACAGCGGCGACGTATTTCTCCTCGCGCGACATGGGACCCAGCAACCGGATCTGCTGCCTGATAAAGGCGCGCCCGCCCGACAACTGCTCGATTTCGCTGCGGAAGGCGATGCGGGTCAGGTAAAGCCAGGCCAGCAGCAGCATGGTCATGGATACCGGCAGGCCGAAGCTCATCCATTCCAGGAAACTGAGGCTGTACCCATAGGTCTTTTCCAACACCCCGGCCAGGATGGCATTGGGCGGCGTACCGATCAGGGTGGCCACGCCACCGATCGAGGCCGCATAGCCGATACCCAGCATCAGGGCGGTACCGAAACGCATTTCCCCGGGCCGGGTATCGATGGCACCCGGCCCCTGCTCGACCTCGCGGGAGATCTCGTGCAACACGGCCACCCCGATGGTGACCATCATCATGGTCGCGGCGGTATTGCTGATCCACATGGACAGGAAGGCCGTTGCCAGCATGAAGCCCAGGATGATGCGGTGCGGCGTGACACCAACGATGCGGATGGTGTGCAGCGCGATACGCTTGTGCAGGTCCCACTTTTCCATGGTCACTGCGATGAGGAAGCCGCCGAGAAAAAGATAAATGAGGTGATGGGCATAGGAGCGCGTGACCTCGCTACCGCTCATGACGCCCAGCAGGGGAAACAGCGCGATCGGCAACAGCGCCGTCGCCGGTATCGGGATGGCCTCGGAGATCCACCACACGGCCATGAGGACCGCGACTGCAGCCACGCGCATGCCTTCCGGTGACATACCCTCCGGCACCGGCAGCAACAGGACAGTGGCGAACAGGGCCGGCCCCAGCAGCAAGCCCAGTTGTGAACGGAATCTGAACATGTCCGGTGGCGCGCCGAGCTCAGTCACCGATGGCCAGCACGAGCTTGCCCTGCATACTTCCCTGCGCCTGGCGCCGGTGGGCAGCGGCCGCCTGTGCCAGCGGGAATACCTGGTTCACATGGGCACGCAGTTGCCTACTGGTGAACAGCGCCGCACATTCATCCAGGATCTCGCCGTGCCGGGTGCGCGCCTCCGGCAGGTTGGCAAGCATGGGTGTCAGCATCAATTCAAACCCGATGCGCAGGTTGCGGTTGCGCGCCTCCTTCCACTCGATCCCGGTACCCGGATCCAGCAGGGTCACCAGGTCGCCATAGTGCGCCAGCGCCCGGATGCTGTCCTGGAAGGTCGCTCCGCCGACGCTGTCCAGCACCACATCCACACCCCGCCCACCGGTCAGCCCGGCAACCGCCGCGACAAAATCCTGTTCGCGGTAAAGAATCGCCTCGTCGGCCCCGAGGGCGGTCACGAAGGCCGCGCTTTCAGCGGAACCCACCGTTGTCAGCACGCGCGCGCCGCGCTTTCTTGCCAGCTGGATGGCAACGTGGCCCACGCCACCGGCCCCCGCGTGGATTAGTACCGTCTGGCCCGCCTGCAGCCGGGCCCGGTCGAACAGGGCCTCCCAGGCCGTGATCAGGACCAGCGGCATGGCCGCGGCCTGCGCAAAATCGAGTCCGGCCGGCTTGGCACGGGCGACCGATTCCTCGAGCACGGTGTACTCGGCATAGTTTCCCTGCACACCGCCCAGGCCGCCGTTGCAAAACCATACGGCATCACCAGGTCGGAACCGGGACACCCCGGCGCCGACCTCGGTGACGACGCCGGCCCCGTCACAACCGAGTACCGCAGGCAGGGCATCGGGATAGAACACGCCGCGGCTGCGCAACTTGGTATCGATCGGGTTCACGCCAGCCGCCTTCAGTTGTACCTTTAGTTGGGTCGGTGCACTGATCGCCGGCTCATCCACCTCGGCCAGTGCCAGGACCTCCGGACCGCCAATGGCGGTCATCTGTACGACCTTCACGGTTCACCTCCGACTGACGGGTCTATTGATGGCAGCGCCCTGGCTTCATCACAAGGTGCGCTGAAAGCACCTGCATATAATAATCGCATAATGAAACAATTGCTCCGGGGTGTTGTCATACCTCTATCCCAGTTTCCACAGGATCGAACAATGCAGATAATCTACCGGGCAGGCTGGCTTTTCGCTCTACTGATCACCCCGCTATCAGGCGCACTCGCAGCGGAACCTCCAACCCCCGTCACTGGCCAGGCCATCGCCACCTTTGCCGGAGGTTGCTTCTGGTGCATGGAACCGCCTTTCGACAAACTCGATGGGGTGATCTCTACGACCTCGGGTTATACGGGTGGCGACAAGGAAAACCCGACCTACAAGCAGGTCTCGCGTGGCGGTACCGGACATACCGAGGCCGTGCAGATCGTCTATGACCCGAACAAGGTCAGTTACTCGAAACTGCTGGATACCTTCTGGCATAATATCGATCCCACCATGGCCAACGGTCAGTTCTGCGACTGGGGCGACCAGTACCGCAGCGAGATCTTCTACCACGACGCGAGCCAACAGCAGCAGGCACTGGCATCGAAGCAGGCCCTGGACGAGCTGAAACCATTCAAGGAACCGGTGGTGACCAGGATTACGCCGGCCACTACGTTCTTTCCCGCCGAGGAATACCACCAGGACTACTACCAGAAAAACCCGCTGCGCTACAAGTACTACCGCTATGGCTGCGGGCGCGACAAACGCCTTAAAGAACTCTGGGGACCAAACGAATAGTCCCCGTTCCTTATCGTGCGACGGTAGAGTTCATAGAATCCTGAACCCATGAACAGCGTGCAGATAAAGATCAAGAAAGTGTGTCATTGGGCATTACCTGTCCCTGCAAGGAATGGGGACTAGGCATGGGACATGTCCTCTACCCGTCTGTGCACACCCGGGAGGGGGACGGCGCCGAGGTCAACCGCCTGTTCCCGGTACCCGGCCGCTTGATGAATTACGATCCCTTCGTGCTCTGGGACAACTTCAGGATCAGCCCCGGGGCCGGCTTCCCGCCGCATCCGCATCGCGGCTTTGAGGCCATCACCTACCTGTTCGAAGGTGCGATCAGCCACGAGGACAATCTCGGCAACCGCTCAACGGTGACCGCTGGCGGCGCGCAACGATTCACCGCCGGCAAGGGGATCGTGCACTCGGAGATGCCGGGCAGTGACCAGGAGTGTCACGGCATCCAGCTCTGGATCAACCTGCCACAGCGCCTCAAGGCCATCGAGCCCGACTACCAGGAGATCCTCACCGAGGACATCCCCCAGGAGGACTTCGAAGGTGGCTGCACCAGGCGCATTGTCGGCAACGGTTCAGCGCTGCGGCTGCACACCGAGGTCATCTATCAGGAAGTGCGGCTGGAGAACGGCGCCCGCTACCGCTTCGACATGCCGGCGAACCAAAAGGGATTTCTTTACCTTGTTGCCGGGAAGGTCGCGCTTGAAACAATGCACATACCGGCCGGCAGCGCCTGTTTCCTGGAGCCCGGCCAGGCGCATTTGTTCCAGGCCGCCCACGACAGTCATTTCATGCTCTGCAGCGGCAGCCCTCACCACGAACCGATCCGCCAGCACGGCCCCTTCGTCGACTAGCCTGCTAGTAGCGGAAAAAGAATTCCACAGTCGGATTGTCAAAGTGCCGCTGGAACTTGCGGTTGTAGTGCGCTACCGAAAGCGCCATGGCCCCGGCAAGTATCAGGATCGCGGCCACGATTATCGACAGCAGCGGCGGATAGACCACCAGCAGGATCCCGGCGACGATCAGAACAATTCCTGCGATCATGCCCTTCTCCTTGAAATAATCACTCATACCCAGAACATGGGTGCAAAAGCCTGAAAATTCAAGACCTGGCCCGTCCTGCATGCCTTATGATTTATCAACCCTCTCTCTCACCCTCTCCCACTCATGGGAGAGGGGATCCTGCTTTGAACTTCGCAGAAATTTTTCATGTCATTGAAATATTTGGCTCTTCCCCAAATCGAGAGGGTAGATTACCGTTGTAGGGCCGAATTCATTCGGCCAACAGCTATCATTACCATTGGAGACAAGGAGGTCACCATGTCCTACGACGCATTGCGCAGGGGGCGTCATTCTCTGGTCCCTCTCCACGGTTGTGAAGCCTCTCAAAGCCCGTTCAGCACTCTCCATCAACCGCTACCTGTGTCAGTACGGGAGTCTATGGCAACGAGCGTATTACGACCGTGCTGCCAGGAAGGATG
>CAMYIX010000028.1 GCA_947258615.1 uncultured Ectothiorhodospiraceae bacterium
CGACAACAACGGCCTGAAGCTGATGCAGGTACGTTTCTACCCCTCGGCCGACTCCGGCTACATCGGTACGGTCCAGTAGCTCTGTGTGGGCCGGCCCGGTTAATGCGCCTGTGACAGGCGCTACTGCCGGGCCGGCCGCCCTTATCGGTAAAAGGCCTACCTGTTGCGATAGCGCTCGTGCCGCCGCCGGTTGTAACGACGCTCCTCGAGGTCCCTTGCCGAATCCTGCCTGTAATGCGGTTTGGACCGGTATTTCTCGCGATGCTCCTTGTGCCTGGTATGCGGCTTGTCGGCATCTATCCACAGGCGCACACGGTCACGACGGTCCAAGCGGTGCTTCGGCGGCAACCCCCTGACACGCTTCCAGTGGTCATGGTCCCGGTAATAGTAGTGTCCGGATGAAATATGGAAATAGACGCGCGAGCTGGGATAGTAATGCTAATGGTACGGGTGATGATAATACTCGGACCGGTAAACCGGCGGGCCGTCACGATAGTACCCGCTGCATCCAGCGATGCCGGTCAATGACACGGTACCAACGATGATCCACCTGGACAGAGCGCTTTTGACTTCATTCATCTGCCACCTCCCGGGAGTCGGCCAATCTGGCAGGCTACTCGCAGAGACCAGTCCCTTATTATCTATAGCACACCCGTGTAGCGCAGGCCGATCACCACCAGCACCAGCAACAGGAAGGCGCGCAGGCCGTTCTCGGGAATGTACTTGCTGAGCGCCGGTCCGATCGCCGACCCGACCACCACGCCGACCATCAGGATACCCAGCAGGGCATAGTCCAGCTCGACGCCCAGACGGACATAGTTACTGATGGAGGTGACCGAGTGGATGGCGATGGCCAGCGCCGAGGTCCCGGCAATCACGTACATCGGCAGGCGCATCACGATACTCATGAACGGCACCAGCAGGAAGCCACCGCCGACACCCAGCGCCGACGACAGAACCGCGATGCCCATGCCGGTGAAGAACGGCAGCCAGGGGTTGTAGGAGAATTTCTGCTTGCCGAAGCGGATCACGATCCGGCGCAGGGAGAAGAACACGCACTCCACTCCCAGATCACACAGGCGGCCGCCGCTTTTCACATGCAGCTCGAAGGCCTCCGCGGCCCGCATGGTCTTGGTCAGCTCGGTGGTTTCCCGCGTGTGGTGAAACAGCTGCCAGGCCAGTTGCGCGGCGATGAAGAACACCAGTACCGCAAACACCGGCTTGAAGACCTGCATGTCGGACAGCAGGTTGACGGAAACGCTGCTACCCAGAAACGCCCCCAGCACACCCCCGGCCCCCAACAGTACGGCCAGGCTGTAGACCACCCGGCACTGGCGCATGTACAGGGGCACGGCGATCAGCGGGGTCACCAGGGTCAGCGCCTGTGCCATGGGCTTGACCAGGTTCGGGTCCTGGATCCCGAACACCGAGATCAGGCCCACCGAGGCCAGGATCCCACCGGCCGCACCCACGGTCGAGAACACGAAACCCACCAGCACGCCCCAGCCCAGCAGCAGCCACACGGAAACGACCACGTCGGCGGTTTCAAAATACATGTTCAGTCCCATCGTGGAAACAAGCGGAAGTCGTGGCGCGCCACTATACCGCAAAACAGTTCGCGACCGAGCCGGCATCGCGTGCCGCGCAGACCTGCTCGGCCAGCACCCGGGCAGCATTGATGCGCACCCCGGCGGCAGACCGGGCCAGCCAGGGCAGCTGGCGGGCCTCCGCCGAGTACACCCGAAAACCCAGACCCAACAGAACGGGCAGGACGCCCGGCAGCTGCGGCAGCACACCACAGAGCTGAACGCTATCCAGCTGCGAACCGGCCGCAACGGCCACCTGCCGCAGAAAGCGATACAGGGACGGGGCATGGGGGTCGAGGTAGCGCGCCAGCTCGGGACGGTCACGGTCGGCGCCGAACAGGCATTGCATCAGGTCGTTGCAGCCGATGGCCACAAAGTCCGCCGTATCCAGCCAGGTCGCGATGGCGAGCGCGGCCGCCGGGGTTTCCGCCATGGCGCCGACGGCAACCGGCCGGGAGAGCCGCGAGCGCACCTCACCGCACCACTCGACCAGTTCGGCCGTATCGGTCACGTAGGGCAGCAATACCCGCAGACTGAACTCGCCGGCAAGTGCGTCGATGGCCTCCAGCTGGGCACGGTAGATACCCTGCAACGGTGCCTCCCGGTACAGGCGCACCCCCTGCCGTCCCAGGACACCGTCCGCCGTGGACGCAGGCAACCAGGGCGGTCGCTTGTCGGCTGCCAGGTCGAACAGGCGAATGGTCACCGCCCTGCCGGCCGCGGCCTCGCAGACCGCGCGAAATGCCTGCCGGTAAAAGGCCGCATCCGGCTGCCGGCCGCCCGATGGCGCGAGAAACTCGCTGCGCAACAGGCCAATGGACTCGGCCCCGTTCTCCACGGCCCGCTGCACTGACTGTGTATCGCGCGCGCTGACGCGCAGGCAAACGCCCTGCCCGTCCGCCGTGACACAACCCGCAGCGGAACCGGTCGGTGCCGTCGCCGGCGTGATGCGCTTTATATCGGAAGTGATCAGGCCACTGGCGCCATCGATTGCCAGCTCCAGGCCTTCTTGTAACGCCCACACCTGATCGGGTGTGATGATAACGGTCGGCACCCCGCTGCCCAGCAGCGGGATCAGGGCATGCGAGAACGGTGCGCCGTCAACGACCACAAAGCCGGCCGGTGCCGGGTCGACCGGTCCCGCTGGCGCCCCCTCCAGCAGCACGATCTGCCCAGTGGCCTCGGCCGTCAGTCCGCACTGCAGGACACCGCGCGCGCTTCCCGGCACGTAGGGCATGCCGGTGAGCCGCACCTCACTCAACCGGTCCGCTCCCGGGATCCCACCGGCTCAGATCCGGCTGACCGGCAGGCCTTCACGAATCCAGCGGGTGATGCCGTCGCGTACGTTGTAGACCTGCGTGTAGCCCAGTTTTTCCACCATCAGACGCCCCAGCACGTCGGTGCGGTTGCCGGTACGGCAGATGAGAATCACCGGATCATCCTTGCCGGCCACTTTCGAGAACCGGGGCAGGAAGTCAGGCATCGGCCGACCCCTGTCGTCCACGAAGGTGATGAGATGGCTGCTCTCGACCACACCGGTCCTGGTCCATTCGTCGGGGCGCCGGATGTCGACGATCGGGATGCCTCGCGCCAGCAGGGCCTGCAGCCCGGCATTGTCCAGGTTGGTGTATGGCGGTTCGCTGCAAGCGGCAAGTGCAACGACAACAAGCAGCATTCCCGTCAACCTCATTCGCATGTTCCAGTCTCTGTATTGGCCCGCGTACAATGCCGGGTTAAAAAAATCGCAGGAAGAGTAGCGGAGAATGGTACCCCAGCAGGCGCGGAAAGCAATTTCCCAGATAGTATGGCCGGAGATCACGCCCGTGTCCGGGAATGTAGCGCGGCCCTGCAGCACGATATCACCGACCAGGGCAAGCAGGTCGAGGCGCCGGAAGCCGGTTATGGCTGGTGTTTTACGCCCGGCGCAGGAAGGCCAGCCAGCGCGCCAGGTTGAGCAGGCTGGCAAGCGAACTGGCCACGTAGGTGAATGCCGCCGCACGCAGGACACGGCGCACGGCGGCCTCGTCACCGGGTTCGATGTAGTTGCCGGCCTTGAGGATCGGCAGCGCCTTGCGGAAGCTGGCGTCAAGTTCGACCGGCAGGGTGACCAGGTGCACCAGCGTGGCGCTGGCCATGCTGGCCAGCCCGATGGCGGCCAGGACCAGCCCCGAGGTCGGTGCCCGGGTGATCGCCACCGCCACCGGCATCAGGAACATGGCGCCGGCACCGAGCTGCTGGGTGGTCTGCGCCAGCCTGACCAGCCGATGGCGCAGGGCCAGTTTCGGTTCGTTGCGCTGGTGCTGGATGGCATGACCTACCTCGTGTGCGGCCACCGCAACCGCGGTCAGCGAATTGTGATCGTGGTTGTCGGGGCTGAGGCGCACTGTGCGACTTTCCGGGTCATAGTGATCGCCCTTGTCGGTCTTCTCCACCTGTACGCCCGGCATCCCGAAGCGGTCCAGCAGGTGGCGGGCCAGCTCTCCACCCGTGCCCGGGATGCGCGCCAGCACATTCGCATGGCGCCGGAAGGTGTAACGCGCCCACCACTGCGGACCGAACACCAGCAGCAACAGGACCACGATGATGAGCAGGATATGCATGAGTGCGAGTTCGACCACCGCCTGGAAGGCATGTTGACCATACCGGAACCGGGGTCGATCGGCCCGGCGAGAGAAAAAGAGATTTCTTCTTTCAATAAATCAACAGGATGAGATACAGTACCATCCCATAGCGTCAGCCGGGTCATGTATTTCGTCCCGTTGCCGATAATCCTCATTATATGGGAGCGGCCCCTGATTTACAGGCCACCAATCGGAGGACAGCGCCGATGCGGATTATGAACGAACACCTCCTGCTGTGCGCACTCACGCTCAGCCTGCTCGCCCCGGCCAGCGTCGCCGACGAAGCCCCCCTGCAGCTGGCCAGCCTGGGGCATGAGACCCGTGGCGGGACCATCCCGGCACCCACACCCTGGCAGGCACTGAATCCACACAAGCTGCGGCTCAAATCGGCCGCCGCCCTGATCGTGGACCTGCACGGCAACGAGGTCTACGCCAAGCAGGCGGACACCCCCCTGCCGATTGCCTCCATCACCAAGCTGATGACGGCCATGGTGATCCTGGACGCCGACCTGCCGCTAAAGGAACGCCTCACCATCACCCGGGCCGACCGCGACCGCCTGCGCAACACGGGCTCGCGCCTGGGCTACGGTGCTACGCTGACGCGGGAAGAGTTGCTGCGACTGATGCTGATGGCCTCGGAAAACCGTGCAGCCAGCGCACTGGCCCGCACCTGGCCCGGCGGCAAGCAGGCCTTTGTGCACGCCATGAACCTGAAGGCCGACTCGCTGGGCATGCAGGACAGCCGTTTTGCCGACCCGTCCGGGCTGGACGCCGGCAACATCGCCTCGCCCCGCGACCTGGTCAAACTGGTCTCAGCCGCCCGCACCTACCCGCTGATCCGCAAGGCGACCACCACGCGACGCATCAGCGTCCGACCCTGGAAGGGACGCGGCCCGTTGACCTTCGGCAACACCAACCGCCTGCTGAGAAATCAGAACTGGGATATCCGGCTGAGCAAGACTGGCTATATCAACGAGGCCGGCCGTTGCCTGACCATGCAGGCTGAGATCGCCGACCAGCCCCTCACCATCATCCTGCTCAATTCCTATGGCAAACTGACGCCTATCGGGGATTCCAACCGCCTGCGCAAGTGGATCGAGGGCGGCCTTGAAGGCTAGCCGGTGCAATCGGCCCGGACTCGATCGAGTCCTTATGGCCCGTCATTAGTCAGCCCATCAACCTGGCCTTCAGCCACTTGACGGGAAGCAGCATCGACACCCTTTGCCGGTAGTCCCGGTAGGCCTGTCCGAACTCCCGCACCAGCTTCCTTTCTTCAAGACGGGCGCCGACAACAATGTAGACCGAAAACACCGCATTCAGCACAATGACCGAAGCATCGAGTGGCCGTGCCCAGATCAGCAGCAGCAGGGCCAGGTACCAGGGATGCCGTATAACGTTCGAAATCCCGGAGGTATCCAGCTCGCCGCTTTGCGTCATCGCCGCGGTCGTTACACCCTCCCTGACCTGGGTCAGGCCCAGGAAACGGCGCGCATCGTACTTGCGCGCCCCCAGGACAAACAGCAACAGGCCCAGCAGGATGGCGACGCCCTGGGGCACTCGCAGGTAGCCCGTCCAGTCGAATACCGGCACACTCCTGATCGACCATTGGTACAGGATGACCACCGCCAGGCTGAGCACGGCGAACAGGTTGAAGAACAGGCGATAGTAGCGGTAGTGCGTATCCAGCCGCCGCTCGAGGTAGCGCGTCACGCCGATCGATATCAGCGCACTGTGCAGGAAACACCAGCCGGCGGCCAGCAGGGCCAGGATGACAAGCTCCATGTTGTATGCTGGTTCCATCAATTTTCGAAAACCACGTGCAGCGGGATAATCCGCCGGTCCCGTTGAGTTTAGCCTAACCGGCTGCACGCTGACGGGCACCGTGCAGGTAGCGTGCTACAGTGGTACGTATCTCAACCATCCGACGTACCCGGGAGACGTCCCATGCGAGCGCGTATACTGCTGTGGCTCACGCTGTATGCCGTGGCGATGGCCTGCGTCGAGGCCGCCCTGGTGGTCCACCTGCGCCATCTCTATTACCCGGACGACCCGCAGGCGCTGTTCCCCCTGCGCCTCATGTCGCATGCCGATCTCGCCATCGAGCTGGCCCGCGAGACGGCCACCCTGGTCATGATCATGGCCGTCGCCCTGCTGGCGGCCCACAGCGTCGCCCGGCGCTTCGCCGCCTTTGTCTATGTCTTTGGCCTCTGGGACCTCGGCTACTATGCCTTTCTCAAGCTGTTCATCGACTGGCCCCGGTCCTGGCTGGAATGGGACGTGCTGTTCCTGATCCCCTGGCCCTGGCTGGGACCGTGGCTGGCACCGGCCGCCATCGCCCTGTTGTTTGTGCTCTGGGGTGCCCGGGCACTGCTGGCGGAAACCGGTCCCCGGTTTAGCCGGCGATGCAGCCTGCTGTTCCTGCTCGGCGCCGCCCTTGGATTGAGCGCCTTCCTGTTGCCCGGCGCGCTGATGTTGCCCGGCGGCGAGGCCGCCTTCAAGGCATTTCAACCCGCCGGGTTTCCATGGGCCCTTTATGTTGCGGGACTCGTCTGCATGATTGCCAGCCTGTTCATGGCATCATCCGATCAGACAACCCGCTAGCCTCAATCAAGGGGATCCCATGCGGATGTTCATGCAGGTGCAGACCTCCTCGAGACGTTGCAGCGGTATTGCGATATCAAACTGGCTGGCAAGCCGTTGCCGGGCATCGGCCAGTGACCGCGGTGGCGGCGACAGGCGCTGCAGAAAGCCGGCGATATCTTCATAAACCGCCCAGGGGTAGATCAGCCAGCGCCACTTGATCACCTTCCTGGCGTAATAGTCCACATTGAAACTCGTGGTCGTCTTGTGATGCATCACGGCCGTGCGAATCTCGGCGGGATGAAAGGTCTGCAGGTGTTCAATAGCAACATCCAGGGTGTCGCCGGTATCGTTCACGTCATCGACCAGCAACACCTTCAGACCCCGGATGTCGGCCTTCAGGGGAAAACGGATCACGGCCTGTTCCTGGCGGCTTGCACCGGAACGGTAATGTTCGATCTTGATAGTGGTCAAGGCCATGATATCGAGACAGTCACACAAGAGCCGGGCAGGTACGTAACCGCCACGCCCGATGGCGATGACGATATCGGGATGGTAGCCCGATGCCCTGACCCGTCCCGCCAGCTGCTGGCAGAGGCGTTGCACCTCTGCCCATGAAATCAACTCGCAGTGAATGCTCTCCGCCATCCGGGTTCCTGCAACAAGGAAGGGATGAAGCAAGTATAAACCACCCCTGCAGGCCCATTTCAGGGATTCAGGTCCTTGCCGGGCCGGTGGCGGCAGGAGGTCTGTTCCTGTTACACGGAATGTGGCGTCGCGGGTGGAAGCTGTAGCACTATAGGTCGGCAGGTTCAACGCCGGTAAATTGCTGCAATCCGGCGGAGGCTACCGGATCTCTTGCAGTCGCCGACAGATAGCCGGCTGCCTGCCATCGCTGCATTGCGGAGAGGGGTGTGGCCGGTTCTGACTACCGGAACCGGAGGTATCTGTTTCAGGCAGGCGAGCCGCTCAGCGGCGCCCGCGACCACGCCCGCGCGAATTGCGGGGCTCTTCAAAGTTTACCCGCAGCGCCTTGTCACCGAAGGTCTTGCCATCGAGTCCGGCTATTGCGGCCCGGGCCTCGTGGCCTTCCATTTCGATAAAGCCGAAACCCTTGCATTTTCCCGAAAACACATCGGCGGCCAGCTTGATGGAACGCACCGTGCCGTAATCTGAAAACAGCGCCTGCACGGATTCTTCGGTGGCATCATAGGGCAGATTGCCCACAAACATCTTTTTCATATATATCTCCCCCCTGAGGGAAGGGACGGTGCGGTCGAATTGGTGAAAAAAAGAACCCCGCAAATTTGCGGGGTCCTCTGCCGGTTACAGCCAGACAGATCTGTCAGCTTGCTGTGACCTTGCTGGCCTGCAGACCCTTGGGTCCGCGCTCGACCTCGAAGCTCACACTCTGGCCCTCGACGAGGGTCTTGAAACCACCGCCTTCGATCGATGAGAAGTGCACAAACACATCCTCACTGCCATCGGCGGGAGCGATAAAGCCGAAGCCTTTGGATTCATTGAACCACTTAACGGTACCTGTATTCATGTAAATTACCTCTGGTAAAACAGTAAACGTATATTCAATTGCAAATTATGGAAGGTAATCAACGAGAGATACAGACGGTGAATTATCCTGAACAACATGCAACTGGGACTAATGAACCGGTAGCGGCAGCAATGCTGGACTGCTACCCTGCTTACCGGTGCCTCGGCAGTATATACGAAATTCCACAATAATGTACTGATTTTTAACAGGAGGCACGGGCAGCTGCCCGCAGAGCGGTACTGCCGGCCCGGCAAACACCCACAGGACAGATCAGAGGCGCCGGGACTGACGACCCGGATTTCTACCTTACGCGCAACGAGGAATTACCATGACGACACCTATCGAGGCGCTGGCGACGGCCCAGTCAGCGCCGGCCCCCGTCTCTGTCCGGGAGGCCTTTATCTACTGGCTCAAACTCGGCTTTATCAGCTTCGGTGGCCCGGCGGGCCAGATCTCCATGATGCACACCGAGCTGGTGGAACGGCGGCGCTGGATCAGCGAGCACCGCTTTCTGCATGCCCTCAACTACACCATGGTACTGCCGGGCCCCGAGGCCCAGCAGCTCGCCACCTACATCGGCTGGTTGATGCATGGCACCCTGGGCGGGGTGATGGCCGGCGTGCTGTTCGTGCTGCCGTCGCTGGGCATCCTCATTGCCCTTACCTGGATCTATCTGGCCTTCGGGGACGTGCCGGTGGTGGCTGGTGTGCTCTACGGCATCAAGCCGGCGGTTACCGCCATTGTGGTCTTTGCCGCCTACCGCATCGGCTCGAGGGCCTTGCGCAATGGCGCGCTCTGGGCGATCGCGGCGGCCGCCTTCGTCGCCATCTTCGCCCTGCACATCCACTTCCCCTACATCGTGCTGGCGGCCGGCCTTATCGGCTACCTCGGCGGGCGTATCGCCCCCGACAGGTTCAGGACAGGCGGCGGCCACGGTGCCTCCGACAAGTCGTTCGGACCGGCCCTGATCGATGACCACACGCCGGTGCCGGACTGGGCCCGGTTCAGCTGGCGATCCACCCTCATCCACCTGGTAGCGGGGCTCGGACTCTGGATACTCGTCGAAGGATTCCTCTACCTGAGCTACGGCTGGCAAGGCCCGCTCACACAGATGGCCTGGTTCTTCACCAAGGCGGCACTGGTGACCTTCGGCGGCGCCTATGCCGTGCTGCCCTATGTCTACCAGGGTGGCGTCGAACACTACGGCTGGCTGACCGGCACCCAGATGATCGACGGTCTGGCGCTGGGCGAGACCACCCCGGGCCCGCTCATCATGGTGGTCGCCTTCGTGGGCTTCGTCGGCGGCTGGACCACGGAGGTCTTCGGCCCCGACAACCTGGCCCTGGCCGGCGCCGCGGGCGCGACGGTGGCCACCGTGTTCACCTTCCTGCCCTCGTTCCTGTTTATCCTTATCGGCGGTCCGGCGGTGGAGGCAACCCGGCACGACGTGAAGTTTACCGCCCCGCTGACCGGCATCACCGCCGCCGTGGTGGGCGTGATCCTGAACCTGGCGGTGTTCTTCGCCTGGCATGTATTGTGGCCCGAGGGCACGCAGACCGAGCCCTTCGCAGGGCGCTTCGAGTGGTTCTCGCTGCTGATCACCCTCGCCGCCTTCGTCGCGTTGTGGCGTTACAAGGCAGGCATCATCCCGGTGATCGGTGCCTGTGCCGCCGCGGGCCTTGCCTGGACATTCCTGGTCTGAGGCGGTTCCCGCGCATCGCGGGCGTATACAACAGCACCGCTGCCGGTTTATGCGACTCGCGGCGTGATCCGAACAACAACAGGACGGCAATGGACCCAGGCTCCTTGCCGGAACTCTTCAGGCAGGCGCGGGTCATACAGGCAAGCTTGAATACCGGTGCCACCATGTCTGTAATGCCAAAGCGTGTACTGCTCGCGCTTACTCTCCTGTTGACGGGCAGCGCCGCTGCCGGACCGCTGGTTTTCAACAGCGGTGCCGCACAGGTCACCTTGCTCGAACTCTACACCTCCCAGGGTTGCAGCAGCTGCCCGCCGGCTGAACGCTGGTTGAACAAATATGTCGACAGCGAAGACCTGTGGACCCGGACGGTACCGCTCGCCTTCCATGTCGATTACTGGGACTACATCGGCTGGAAGGACATTTTTGCCACCCGGGAGCACGGCGAACGCCAGCGTGACTATGCCCGTGCCGGGAGGGCCAGGACGGTCTATACACCGGGCCTGTTCGCCAACGGGCGCGAGTGGCGTGGCTGGACCTTCGGGCTGAAACCGCGCGCCTCCGGCAAACAAGCCGGGAACCTGTCGGTGACCATTACCGACGACCGGCTCGCCGCCACCTATACAGATGGCGGCGCGCCGCTGGAACTCCATGTCGCCCTGCTGGGTTTCGGGATCGACACACCCGTCGAACGCGGCGAGAACCGCAACAGCACCCTCAGGCAGGAATTCGTAGTGCTGGCGCATGACAGGCATGACTCGACAAATGGTCGCTGGGACACGCGCTTGCCCGAGGTAACGTACGATCAGGCAGGTCGTTACGCTGTGGCCGTCTGGGTGAGCGCACCCGGAAGACCGGAATCCCTGCAGGCAACGGGCAGCTGGCTGGACTGATGGCAGCAGCTGTCAGCGGGTTGTGACTCAGGCCTTGCTGCCGTATACGACCAGATGCCGGTCACTGATCATCTCCACCGACAACCCGTCCAGCCCCGCCGCGGCGATCTGCGCCTCGACCTCGCCGGGTTCGAAGGCGGCCAGCAGGGAGTTGTAGAAATCCCGCTGCAGGACCCCGGGCTCTCCCGCCGCGTATTCGTCCACCAGCCGCCGGGCCTCGGCGGGACTCTGCGGACGGAACAGGTCCACCACGTAGATCAGCGTGCCATTGCCGGCATAACGTGCAATAGTCTCCCAAAGCACACCGGGATCATGCAGGTGATGCAGCAGGCTGTTGCTGATGATCGCCGCATAGGTGATTGCAGGGATGGCCGCCCCGGGTATCCGACCCTCGATGAAGCGCACGCGTTCACCGGTCGCCGCCTCAAGCGCCTTGCGCCGGTTGCCCAGCTCGATCATGGCCGCGGCACCGTCCACGCCGATCACCGTGCTGGCGGGAAAGCGTGCGGCGAACCTGAAACCGATGTCGCCCGGGCCGCAGCCGAGGTCCAGTATGTTCCCGGCGAGTTCGACCCCCGGGAAATACGCACCGAATGCCTCCACAATCCGGTTGTGGGCCGCGTCGAAATCCGCACCCGCGTAGGCCACGGCCTGCGCCGGATCCTCCATCAATTCGGGTTCGGTTAGACGCTGCATATCGGTCACAAGCCCGTAGGTCGGATTAGCGATAGCGTAATCCGACACCACCACTGTCATGTTACAGATAAGTTCATCGCGCTTGCGAAGCGCTCCTACAAACAGCTAGACGTACAAGGTGCACCTCGCAGGCGCGATACCAGGCTACGGCGCCAGCCGTTCGATGCGCCAGCCGCCCTCCTCCTCATCACGGGTGTAGATGAAGCGGTCATGCAGGCGGTTGGTGCGCGCCTGCCAGAACTCGATGGTGGATGGTCGCACCCGGAAACCGCCCCAGAACGCCGGCAACGGGATCTCGTGCTCGTGCAGCTTGTGTTTCATTTCCTCAAAGCGCGCATCCAGCAGCGAGCGCGAGGTGATGACCTGGCTCTGGGGCGAGGCCCAGGCACCGATCTGGCTGCC
>CAMYIX010000029.1 GCA_947258615.1 uncultured Ectothiorhodospiraceae bacterium
AAGGGTCTCGAGGTCAGGGAGGCGGCCGTTAGAGGCGCCGAGCTCCGCATGCGGCCGATCTTTATCACCTCGCTGACCCTGATGGCCGGCGCTTTTGCCATCCTTGAAGACCCGATCTTCAATGGTATGGCGATCAGCCTGTTGTTCGGGGCCGGTGTTGCCACGGTCATGGCACTGCTGATTATTCCGCTTGGCTGTATCAGTGCCCGCAAGCAGTTCTACGTGGAAACCGCCGATGACGGCACGGTTTCCGTCAGCCCGATGTTCGAACGCATTGAAAAGCCGGAAGTGGAAAAGGCAGCTGCTGCATCGGGAACACCGCTGTGGATGCGCCTGTATAGTGGTGTTTTCTCGGTGTTCACCTGGCTGTTTTATATCGTGCGCGCCGTGTTCACCATGATCGCCATGGGCTTCAAGGGGATACTGGGTAAATTCAGTCGCGGTGGCGGTTCGGCGCCGCCTCCGCGCCAGCCTTCACCCGGTGGCGCGCCACCACCGCCAACGGGTGGCGGGACACCGCCGCCCCCACGTGAACCCCCGCCAACGCCCCCGAAAGCGGCTGAGGTCAGCGGGAGCCCGGAACCGGCGGTCAGCAGTGCCCCCGAGCCCGCCGTCAGCAGCGCCCCCGAGCCCGCCGTCAGCACCACCCCCGAGCCCGCCGTCAGCAGCGCCCCCGAGCCTGCCGTCAGCAGTGCGGCTGCCGAGGCAGTGGCGATGGTGGACGACGCCGATGATTCGGGTGAGACAGACGAAGCCGCAGCCGCGGCAGAGACCAAGGAGGCGCTCGATGCCACTGATGTGGATGATGGGGTTGCCCGGAAACGCCGCGGCATTCGTCTCAAACAGGATTTGAGCTAGTCTTTACAGACAGGTCTGATAAAACCGGAATAGGGAAAATAACCTAAAGGAAATGTTGATGAAGCGTCGGACTTTGATTGCAAGCGCATGGCTGCCACTTTTGCTGTTGTTCTCTGCCGGTAGCGCGGTCGCCGATGAACAGGCCACGGATCAGCAGGCACCGGGAGAGGCGCCGCCAGCCGCGTATACCTACAGCGACGACTGGGCGCTGGTATCCGCGCCTCCGCCCCAGGGTCCCTACAATGCAATCAATCTGGATCCGCGTATTCCAGGTCAGGATCTGGTCGCGCCTATGCCGATGCCGGACATCGAACCCCCGGTGGTGCCAGGGCCCGGAGCAGCGCCATCCACTCAGGAAGACGCCGCCACTGCACCCCTGACAACCCGCAGTCCCTCGTCGACGGCAGGCACGAGCGCTGGGCAAAGGTTGGTTCCGCCGCAGACCCCCTATGACTACCAGCCGGGCCAGTCGACTCAGGCACAGGCGGCGCGTGCCCAACAAACAGCCAGGCCAGAGCAGCGCGGGCCGGGTCCCGCACGGTCGCCGGAAACCCAGGCCTATGGCCCCGTCGGTATGATGAATGCCCCCTACCCGGGTGCCGGGATACCCGCGAACCGGCCACAGACGTCTGTTGCGCCAGTACAACAGCAACGGCATGCAAACCGCCCGCCACCGGGCCATTACCGGTCCCGGGACTACAGTCAGTCAGGGACACGGCCGATGTATGGCTATCCATGGCCATCACGACACTCATCTTCAGGATATCCCGCCGCTGGATATTCCCAGTTACCCTGGCAGGGGGGAGACCCGCGTGTCCCCGAGGTCGAGGTACCGCCGCCATCGGTCTACAACAGGATGATGGCCGAGCCTCCACCCGCCAGATATGCGCCTCCGCCGGGCATGATGCAATACTATGGCGGGGGCAGATAGTTGAGCCATCCAGTCCAATGCGGCAGGGGCGTCACCTGGGTGGATATGGCTTGTTTGCATGGGCGGGCGTTATGTGTGTTTTGTTTATGATGACCGCCTGCGGTGACAGTGAAACAATGGATCGATTGGCAGAAAAGACAGTCGCACCAAAGCAGCCTGAACCGGTGGTCAGGGAATGGTACCCGCGGCCCAAACAGGTAAAGGCGCTCCCCGACTACGTTCAGATGGCACCCGCACTGGCGCCGCAGACTACCCGCGCACCCACATACTACACCGTGCCGGCGCAGCAGCCCGCGTTGATGCAACCCGCCCACGGGGGCTCCCAGTGGGCACAACAGTACCAGCCACCGGGTGCAGCACCCTGGGGATACGCCGATCAGCCTCAAGCGGGGCTTGCACCCCAGACGCCATCTGTGCCTCAATATATCTATGTACCGCGTCCCTGGGGAGAAGTCGGCCCACCGCAGAAAAGCCAGCAACAGCCGCCAGCGCAGCAACAGGCTGTACCCTATGGTACCTGGCCGGGTTACGGGGCCGGTGCTTGGGGCACTCCCGGGGTGGCTCCAGGGTGGGGTGGCGCTGCACCCTATGGGGTAATGCCGACACCGATGTTGCCGGGTGTCATGTGGTAGATATGCGCACCGGATAACAGGCCGGGGAAATGAGACCTACCCCGGTCGCAAAATTTCACCCGCTCGGCTTTGTTGCTGACAGGTTAAATAAGGTCAGGCCATGATTGCTCCCAGCATGCCTGATCTCCAGTAACCAAGGGAGTCTGTGTTTGTAAGTCGACTTGCAAGCAACAATAACTACGAGAGGTAATAATATGAATAAGTTAGGCAAAACTTGGTCCCTTCGACGGCGACGGCTGGGGCGACATGGACTTCAGCATGAGCGGCGGTGGTCGCGGCAGCGGTTATGGTCGCGGTTATGGTCGCGGTTATGGCTACGGTGGCTATCCTGGCTATGGCTATGGTGGCTATCCTGGCTATGGCTATGGCGGTCCTGGCTATGGCGGTCCTGGCTGGGGCGGTCCCTACGGTGGTGCCCCCTACGGTGCTCCCTATGGCGCTCCGGTAGCACCGGCTGCTCCGGCTGCACCCGCCCAGTAGTAATAGCAGTACATCGAGCGAGCCGACACAGGGATGTGTTCCGGCTCGTCTTGATTTTTAGCGCATAGAAACTTCTCTGTTCATTTCTCAGTCAGAGCCGCGATAATGAGATTTCAGCTGATCTTATCCCTATCCCTGTTTATATTAGCTAGTGCAGTTGCACGGGCCGGCGTGGAATTCTCCGCCGACGTGCTGCAGACCATACCGCAGCAGGGCGACATGCAAGGCAGGATCTTTGTCGGCAAGGACAGGATGCGCACCGAATTCAAGGTCAATGATCAGACCATGATCCAGATCATCGACAGTGGGCGGGGGACCGCCTACATGCTCAATACCCAGAATCGCAGCTATGTGCAGCGCAAGGCCGGCCCTGGCGACTCGCTGCCCGGCAGTGGCAATGTACCGGCCGATAAGCCCTGCGCCGGAATGTCTGATATCACCTGCAGAAAACTTGCTACCGAGAAGGTGAACGGGCGCAGTGCAGACAAGTGGGAATTTGAGAATACCACCCAGGCGCAATCCGGGAAGATGCTTTACTGGCTGGACCAGGAGCGACGGATCCCGATCCGGCAGATGCTGCCGGATGGCACAATCATCGAAATGCGCCTGGTGAACAATGAGAAAATCAACGGGCGTGATACCGAGAAATGGGAAATCAGCATGCAGCGGGTCGGTGGGCAGAGCAGGGTCACCTACCAGTGGTTCGATCCCGAACTCGATACGAACGTACGCGAAGAACAGCCCGGCGGATACACCCGGGAATTAAGCAATATCAATATTGGTGTGCAGCCAGCCGAACTGTTTGCAGTACCGGCCGGTTACAAGGAAATTACCATCCCCCAGTATGGTAATCAGGAATCAGGGCGGTAACCTTCATCGCCGTCATTCAGCCGCCCGTGTGGCCAGGCAGTTGCCTGTTTTGCAGTCTCCCGGTAATTCAATTACGCTCAGCGTCTTAATAGGGGGAGAACGGGGCAGAAGATGATAACTGTCATCGCAAATCTGAAAGGCGGGTCCGGCAAGAGCACGGTTGCCTTCAATCTTGCCGTCTGGCTGGAGAAGAACGGCCGGTCCGTTGTGGGGTATGACCTTGACCCCCAGTGCACCTTCAGTGACCTGGCCATGTTGCGCAAGGAGATGGACTACAAGCCGGAACTGACCATCCATTCCGTCAGGGCTGTCCTCAAGGACCAGTTGCTCTCCCATGCGGACCAGGAGGTCCTGGTCGACGTGGGTGCGGCAAACATGGCTGCGATGAAAGAGGCACTGACGGCGGCAGATCGCATCCTGATACCGGTGCCGCCGAGCCAGGCCGATGTCTGGGCGACCCAGCGGTTTCTCCATATAATCGGTCCCGATATCGACGCCATGAAGGTCAATGGAAACCAGCAAACGATGGCATTTGTCAATCGTGCGGATACCAACAAGTCCATTCGGGAGACCCACGAGACCGAGGCCGCCCTGCGCATGCTGCGCGGTATCGATGTTGTCCTCCCGCACCGCCTGCGCCTCAGGACCGGGTTTCGCAGGTCGCTGAGTGAAGGACTGACGGTTTTCGAAATGTGGCCGCGCAGCAAGGCGGCGCAGGAGTTCAGGACCCTGGCGGGGACTTTATATCCCGATGTGGTCGGAAATTCATAGGGAGTGAGCGTGATGAATATCCTTGCGAAAATTCTCAGCCATGGCTTCGCGGTTGCCGTCGTTGCCCTGCTGGCTGTTGGGTTCATATACCGGGGCGAGCTTTTTCCCGAACTGCAGCTGCCGGACTTCCTGAGCCCGGATTCGGAGACGGTCGCCGAGACCGCGACTGAAGACGAGAGCAGCGCCGACGCGGATGCAATCGCAGACAGACCGGTGACAGCCATGGAAGCGGTTGTAAGTACCCAGGCTGATGTCGCGGCGACGGCGACCGAGGCAGATACCGGGGCAGACATTGATGAGTCCGGGCAGGCGGTGGATACCGCGAGCGGTGTTGCCAAGGTTGAGGTGACCGAAACCGGCGAAATCGTGCCAACGCTTCCGACTGCCCCCGTGCCTGCAGACGCGACTGATGCCGAAGCCGGGGATGAGGCGGATACCTCCATGGCAGAGTCAGCCGCGCCCGTCCCCGTGCCTGCGGACGCGACCGATGCCGAAGCCGGGGATGAGGCGGACACCTCTATGGCAGAGTCAGCCGCGCCCGTCCCCATGCCTGCGGAGACGACCGATGCCGAAGCCGGGGATGAGGCGGACACCTCCATGGCGGAGGCACCGGCGCCCGTCCCCGTGCCTGCGGACGCGATTGATGCCGTAGCCGGTGATGAGGCGGACACCTCCATGGGAGAGTCAGCCGCGCCCGTCCCCGTGCTTGCGGAGACGACCGATGCCGAAGCCGGGGATGAAGTGGACACCTCCATGGCAGTGGCGCCGGCGCCTGTCGCTCAGATCGCCGCCCCTCTGCCTGCCGACACGGCCGATACTGAAGTTGAAGTCGAGGATGAAGTGGATACCCCCATGGCGGAGGCACCGGCGCCTGTGCAGCCGGCGACCGTCCCAGCTGTGGCGCCGTCACCGGCTGGGGATATCGAGGAAGGCGTGGAGGCTGCGGCAGAGCTGACCGGGCAGATCATTCGTCCGGTGGGCACCGCTACGCCTGCATTGTCAATCCCGGCACCACAAGCTGTACAAATTCCCGCCCCTGAAGCAGCGGCAACCGTTGAGACGGCCGTGGAGGCGGCAGCGCCGGAAGCGGATCTACCCGAGGCCGATACAGCGGATGAGGGCGCAGACGAGGAACCGGAGGAGACAGCTGCTGAGAGCGACCTGGAAGCTGCGCCCGGCCAGGCTCAACAGCCGAGCGCGGTACCGGCCGTTGCTGATACATACACCGGGGCGGTGACACCCGCGGTTGAGTCACCGGTCGAGGAAGCTGTCGCCACTGACGCTCCCGCAGTCAGCCGCGCTGAGGTTGCCGGGGGCAACCCGTACCAATTGCTGGCATCCGCGCGCGAGGCCTACTGGCTGCACGACTATGAGCGGGCAGAAACGATTTACCACGAATTGACCGTACTGGAACCGGATAACCCCGATTGGTACGGGGAGCTGGGCAACATGTATTTTTCCCAGGGAAAATGGGATGATTCAGCTTCCGCCTATTTCCAGGCCGGGACACGACTCGTCAAGGCCGGGCGACTTGCCCGGGCGCGCGAACTCGTCAATGTCATCCGCGGGCTGAACGGTCCACGGGCCCAGGAACTCGAAGAGATGATTCACGCTGCAGCGGCATCCGCGAATCAGTAACGTATACCCAAAATGGCTGGAGGAACTAATGTTTAAATTAATCTGGAATTTGCTGGCACTGATCGGGCTTGTAGTGATGGCCGGCGTGATTACTGTGATTGTGCAGCACGGCGATGGCCTCAATAACCTGCGTGATTTTGATGAAGATGCCCCGCAAGTCTATCTGGACATGGCCAAGTCGCTGCTTGCCTCGGGAAATGCCGCCGAGGCAACGGTCTGGAAAGTCCCTGTGGCAGACGGGCTGAGTGTCGAGGAGGTCGAGGATACGCTGCGTTTCGTGGCCAACGAGCACAACATCAAGAACGTCGGTGAACTGCCTTTGTCCGCCCAGGTCGAGGCCATGACAGGGGAGTCGCAGCGATTCCTGAAGATCTACATGTTCTGTAATCCCCTGACGGCAGCACAGATGGTCGACTACTCTGATGCCTTCTCCGCCTATCTGCCGTGCCGGGTCTCATTGATTGAAGACACTGACGGGAAACTCTGGCTGTATACGCTGAACATGGACATGATGATCCACGGTGGCAAGACCCTGCCGGATGACCTCAAGGCCGAGGCCAATGACGTCAAGGACACGATACTGGACATCATGAACCGCGGTGCCAGCGGCGAATTCTAGTTGTATCTGGCAGGCGCGGGGCAATAAGCCAATGAACATGATCGGCGGCATCCTTCTCTGGCCGGGTGTTGTTTCCCCGCGGCGTGTTATGGCGGTGTAAGGAGATTCACCTATAGTAATAAAAATACCAGTAACCCTGGTCAGCAGGAGTCTTTCATGAGCAGTGCCGGAAAGACCATCAAGCAACGCCTTAAAAGCCTGGAGCAGCACCTGAAACAGGAGAACCCTGTGCTGGTGTCTGCCGTACAAAGCTATCGTCAACTTGACCAGGTCGGCCGGGCACTTGGCATGCTCGACGCCGAGGAGTCATTCGCCACGCAGATTTCCTGGTGGCCCATGATATCCGTCCTGGGTACGTTTTCGGCCGGCAAATCCACCTTTATCAACCATTTCCTCGGCACTCGCCTGCAGTCGACCGGGAACCAGGCCGTTGATGACAAGTTCACCGTCATCTGCATTGGCAGCGAGCACCCGTCGCAGGCGCTTCCCGGCGTGGCACTGGATGCCGATCCGCGCTTTCCCTTCTACCAGATCAGTAACGAACTGGAGAAGGTCGCCAAGGGCGAGGGTCGGCGGGTAGACAACTACCTGCAATTGAAGACCTGTCCCAGCGAGAAACTGCGTGGCCGGATCATCATCGACTCGCCGGGCTTCGATGCCGACTCCCAGCGCACAGCGACCCTGCGCCTCACCGACCATATCATCGACCTGTCGGACCTGGTGCTGGTGTTCTTTGATGCGCGCCACCCCGAACCGGGTGCCATGCGCGACACCCTCGCTCACCTGGTGGGCGACACCATCCATCGTGCGGATGCCACCAAGTTCGTCTACATCCTCAACCAGATGGATACCGCCGCGCGCGAGGACAACCCGGAGGCGGTTGTCGGTGCCTGGCAGCGCGCCCTGGCGCAGGAAGGGCTCACGGCCGGGCGTTTCTACTGTATCTACAACCCGGACGTGGCCGTGCCGATCGAAGACGCTGCCTTGCGCAAGCGTTACGAATCCAAGCGCGACCATGACCTGGCAGAGATCCACGAACGCATAGAGCGTGTCGGCGTGGAGCGTGCCTACCGGATCATCGGAGCACTGGAAAAGATGGCACACCACCTCGAGGACAAGGTGGTGCCACGGCTGCGCGAGTACAAGTCACGCTGGCGCAAACGGGTCCTGTGGGGTGATGCCGTCATCTTCGGCGGCCTGCTGCTCGTGGCCCTCCTGGTCGCGCCGTGGCTGGGTTTCCGCGAGGACTGGATCCTGACCGCACCGGGCTGGTGGCAGGGCACCACCAGTGATGTCATCCTGGCGACGCTGCTGATGCTGGTGGCCCTTGCACTGCTCGCATACCTGCATTTCAAGGTGCGCGGCCTGGCGGCCGGTCGCGTTCTCAGATACCTGGAAAAGCAATTCGCTCCGGGCCTGGAGCTGGACCGGATGCGCGCCGCCTTCCTGCATAATACCCGGCCCTGGCACAGTATCTTCAGGACCGGTCCGGTTGGCTGGGGCCGGCACTCACGCAAGCGGCTGCAGCGGGTGATGGCCGAGGCAAACCAGTATGTCCAGACCCTGAATGACCGTTTCACCAACCCTGCGGGCCGGGAGGCATTGCAGGGCGCCGATGCAGCGCCACTGAAGGTGGTGTCCGCGCCTGGCGCTGACCCGACCGGCGATGATTCGGAAGCAGCCGGGGGGTCGACGCGCCCCTGATGGCGGCGCTGCCCGCCAGGGCGTGCCCGGTAGTCGAGCGGGGCCTCACCTTGAAAATTCACTCCAAATTGATGCAGATCAATCGTATCCATGTTGTAATAAAGGATAATTATCTGCCAATATGGAATATTAATAAAAACTGATTGGCCATTGTTTCCCACTCGATTTGGAGCATCCCGCTCCCTACTCAACGGGGTTGCATCAGACGGATCATCTAACCGGTCCGGTATTGCCTGAGACCGGAGCCGCAGAGGAGAACCGGAGAGTGTTGAATAGCAGTAGTCCTGACAATAACCGCCGCCTGGATTCCGCACTCCTGGATGGTGTGCGCGCACACCTTGCCTCCCGGGTGATCGGGCAACGCGAACTCATCGACAGCATGCTGATCTGCCTGTTGAGCGAGGGCCACCTGCTGGTGGAGGGGATGCCCGGACTGGCGAAGACGACCGCCGTGAAGACCCTGGCAGAGGCCATAGAGGGCGATTTCCACCGCATTCAGTTCACCCCGGACCTGCTGCCCTCGGACCTGATTGGTACCGATATCTACCGGCATGAAAAGGGTGAATTCGAATTTCGTGCCGGCCCCCTGTTTCACAACGTACTGTTGGCGGACGAGGTGAACCGTTCCCCGGCCAAGGTGCAGTCGGCATTGCTCGAGGCGATGGGTGAACATCAGGTCACGGTCGGGCTCAAGACCTACCCGATGCCGAAGCTGTTCATGGTCCTGGCGACCCAGAACCCGATTGAGCAGGAGGGTACCTACCACCTGCCCGAGGCCCAGCTGGACCGGTTCCTGATGCACGTCTGGGTGGACTATCCGAACGCCGAAGAGGAACTCGCCATCCTGGAACTCGACAGTCAACAGCAATTGTCGCAGCCCGCGCCGCCGGCCAGCCAGTTATCCCAGCAGCAGCTGTTTGCCGTGCGCGAGGATATCGCCAGGCTCTACCTCGACCCGAAATTGAACAACTACATCGTCGACCTTGTCCAGGCCAGCCGTAAACCCGATGCCTATGACAAGGATCTCAGTCGCTGGTGTCGATTCGGTGCCTCGCCGCGGGCAACCATCGCACTGGCCCGCTGCGCACGGGCACGCGCCTGGCTGGATGGTGACGAGTTCGTCGCCCCCCACCACATCCAGGCCGTGGCCCCGGATGTATTGCGGCACCGGGTGCTGCTGACCTTTGAAGGCGAGGCCGAGGGCGTGACCACCAACGATTTCGTCAAGCGGCTGCTGGAGGTTGTGGCAATTCCGTGATGTCGTCAGCTGTTGCCCGAGCGTGGTATGAGTTTCCGGTTTCCATTGCAGTGTGTCATGAGACGGTAACAGGGTAATGATCCTCTACCCGCGCCTCGACGATCTTCTGGAACTGCGTCACCAGGCCCGAACCCTGGGCGTTGCGGCCCACCACCTGGTCAATTCCACCTTCAGCGGCCTGTATGCCTCGGTGTTCCGCGGCACCGGCCTGGACTTCGACGAGGTGCGTGAATACCGCGAGGGTGACGATATCCGCAACATGGACTGGCTGGTCACGGCCCGTACCGGTACACCGCACCTGAAGGTGTTTCGGGAAGAACGTCAACGCAGCGTTATCCTGTGTGTCGACACCGGTCCCCACATGAGTTTCGGTACCCGCGGTACCTTCAAGTCCATCCAGGCCGCGCGCACCGCAGCGCTCATCGGCTGGGCGGCGAGCAAGCAGCATGACCGGGTGGGCGGGGTGCTGTTCGGTAACCCGGCCACCGGTATCCGCTATCATCGGGCGGCAGCCGGACGCAGCAGCCTGTGGCGCCTGTTGCGGGAACTGACCCGGCCACCTGAACACGGCGAGACCGACGAGAACCAGTTGCTGGTGGCCTTGCAGCACCTGGACTCCGGCAGTACTACCGGCTCGCTGATTTTTGTCATCGCCGCCATCAACCAGGTCTCCATCGGGCTGGAGCGCAGCCTGGGCAGCCTGCGCCAGCGACACGACGTTATCCTGCTCCCCATCGATGACCCGGCCGACCGTGACCTGCCTTCCGTTGGCCCGGTGATTTTCACCAACGCCGTGGGCGAGTTGCTGGAAGTCGACACCGACGATGAGGGCGGCCGGCAGGCCTTCCGCGAGGACTGGGAGGCACGCCGTGACGAGGTCCGGCAGATGGCCTACCGCCTGGGCGTGGGTTTCATTCCGATCCGAACGGATGCAGACGTGCACGATGAACTCATTGCCGGCCTGCGTCGTTATGTCGGTGGCCGGGTATGACGCCGGTGGAATCAATGCCCGATACCCTGCGCGATATTCACGGTCTCGACGCCATTCCGTGGTGGCCGCTGGCTGCGGGCTGGTGGTATGTCATTGCCTTTATCGCTTTGATCGCGGCGCTGATCGCGGCCAGCTACTGGTTGATGCGCTATGCGCCCTGGCTGGGGTGGCGGCGTGATGCCCACCGCCAGCTGCGCGCCCTGAAAAAGGCCCTGTCCAAAGAAGACCCCAGGGAGGTGGCCGGCAGGCTGTCGGAGTTGTTGCGGCGTATCGCGATGGCGCGCAGCGACCGCAGAACAGCCGCCGGGCTCACGGGGGAAAACTGGCTGCACTGGCTGGCCGAGCGGGACAGCTCCAACTTCGACTGGGTGGGTCGCGGCGGGGTGCTGTTGCAGGCACCGTACATGCCACCGGAGATGGCGGTCCAGCCCACGGAAGTGGCTGCCCTGATCCGCGCCGCGATGCGCTGGATCGATGCCACCCAGCCATCGCGCAAGGGCAAGTGGCTGGCTAGCCTGCGGTCGATGGTCCCCGCCATGGGCAGGAAGCGGGGGACGGCCCGTGTTTAGTTTTCACTGGCCCTGGTTCGCCCTATTGCTGCCGTTGCCGCTGCTGGTCTGGCGGTTCTGGCCGCATAAGCGCAAGGCGGCGGATTTCCAGGACCACGGCGAGGGCTCCACGCTGCTGCACCCGGCGCTGGGGCGCCTGGCGTCCACCTTCATGACCTCCCGGTCATTGACCCACCGGGGCGGTCTGCAACAGGTCGTCATGCTGGCGCTGCTCTGGCTGGCCCTGATCGTGGCCCTGATGCGACCCCAGTGGCTGGAACCCTATACCGAAGTGCGCACCGAGGGCTATGACCTGATGCTGGCCGTGGACACCTCGCGCTCCATGGAGGCGCTCGACTTCACCGTCGACAATCGCCAGGTCACGCGCATGGCGGTCATCAAGGGGGTGCTGGACCGTTTTATTGAGGCACGCGATGGTGACCGTATCGGAATGGTGGTCTTCGGCAGCCAGGTGTTCGTGCTCTCGCCCATGACCCTGGATATCCAGGCGGTGCGTACCCTGGTCGACAGCATCGTGGCGCGCATGGCCGGTGACGGGACAGCCATCGGTGATGCCATCGGCCTGAGTGTCAAGAAATTGCGCGAACGCCCCGAGGGGTCGAGGGTCCTGATACTGGTTACCGATGGTGAAAACACCGAGGGCAGCCTGCCGCCGAAGCTGGCCGCACAACTGGCGGCCCACGAGGGCATACGCATCTATACCATCGGTGTCGGCAGCAAGGGGATGGTGCCGTTCTTCGAGAACGGCCAGCTGACCGAGGTCAAGATGGAGATCGACGAGGACCTGCTCACGGAGATCGCCGGCCTGACCGGTGGTGCCTATTTCCGGGCAACCGACACGGACGCCCTGGAGAAGATCTACCAGCGTATCGACGCCCTGGAGAAGACCCAGGCAGAGTCGCGCACGGTGATGCTGCCGCAGCCGCTCTTCCGCTGGCCGCTGGGGCTGGCCCTGTTCATGCTGCTGTTGCTGGGGCTGTTCCCCGACGGCATCCCGCGCAAGCTGCTGCAGGCCAGTGCCCGTGGATAGCCTGATTTCGGCATTTCACTTCTCCCAGCCGGCCTGGCTATGGGCCCTGTTGCTGTGTATCCCCGTGGCACTGTGGGTGCTGGCCACGCCCCGGTTCAGCAAGAACGACCGCCTGCGCAATTATGCCGATGGCCACCTCTTGCCCTACCTGATCGGCCGGTCCGAAGTCACCCCGGGCAAACGCTGGAAGCGCTTTCTCCGCTGGACGGGTACCTGGGTGCTGCTGGTCCTGGCCATGGCGGGTCCGCGCTGGGACTACCGTGATGAGCAATTGTTCCGTCCGGGTAGCAACCTGGTGGTGCTGTTCGATATCTCGCGTTCGATGCAGGTTGCCGACGTGCGCCCCGATCGGCTGACGCGAGCGCGCCAGGAACTGGAGGATCTGCTGGGCCAGAACCGGGGCGTGCGCGTCGGCCTGATCGCGTTTGCATCCATCGCCCATGTGGTCTCACCCATTACCGAGGACATGAACACGATTCGCCGAGTACTGACGGCGCTCGATCCCGGCCTGGTGCGTCTCCAGGGCAGCCGGCTGTCCTTTGCGCTGGAACGCGCCGAGCAGTTGCTGGCCGGGCAGCCTGAAGACAGCACCAATTCACTGCTGATCATTACCGATGGAGATTTCGTCGAAGAGGGCCTGGAGCAGCGCCTCAATAACCTGGCCAGGAACGGGGTGCGTGTTCATATACTGGGCATTGGCACGCCCGAAGGTGATTCCGTACCGGGGCAGCGGGCGAGCAGCCCCTGGATGACCCAGGCCAACGGTCGGCCCATCGTTTCGCCACTCAATGAAAAACTGCTCAAGGAGCTGGCGGATGCCGGTGCGGGGATCTATCAGCGCGCCGACTACAGGGACAAGGATACCGCCAGGGTGCTTGCCCAGGTCAAGACGCAGGCATTGCCCGATGCCGAAACCGGTGAGCGCACGCGTGTCTGGAACGAGCGTTTCTACTGGCTTGCCGGACTGGCCCTGCTGCTGTTGATGCCGATGTTCCGGCGCAGCCTGCCAAGCTACAGGACCAGCGACTGATGCGGCGCAGACATGCCTTTTTTTCCCTGCACAGTCTGCCTTCGGCGTTACTGTGCCTGCTGCTGTCTGTCGGTGCGCTGAACAGCGCGCAGGCGGGCTGGTTCAAGAATGCCGAGCAGGAGGCGGCGCAGAAATACGATGACGCTGAATACAGCGAGGCCGCCGAGGGATTCACTGACACCTACCGGCGCGGTGTTGCCCTGTATCGCGCCGGCCGCTACACGGATGCCGAGGAGGCCTTCGCCAGTGTGGAGCGCGAGGACGTCAAGGCGGATGCCCTTTATAACCTCGGCAATACCCGCTTCAAACGCAGCGATTACCAGGGCGCGGTCGAGGCGTATCAGCAGTCGTTGAAGCGACGCGCCACTGACGAAGACACCCTGCACAACCTGTCGCTGGCGAAGAAGATGGTCGAGCAATACTCGACCGGCGAACTGGAGGAGGAGCAGACCGAGGAGCCGCCGGAAGAAGAGCCGGAGGAACCGGAACAACAAGAGGAAGAAGAGGAAGAACAACAGGAGTCGGAGGAATCCTCCAGTGAGCAGCAGGAATCCGAGGAGTCCTCCGGCGAGCAGGAGCAGAAATCCGAGGAGTCCTCCGGCGAGCAGGAGCAGGAATCGGAGGAGTCCGCCGGTGAGCAGCAGCAGGAATCCGAGGAGTCCTCGGGCGAGCAGGAGCAGGAGGCGGAGGAATCCTCGGGCGAAGAGGAGACCGAGGGCGAATCCGGCGAGCAGGACCAGGAGTCGGAGGGCCAGAGCGGCGAAGAGGAGACCGAGGGCGAGTCCGGCGAGCAGGAGCAGGAGTCGGAGGGCCAGAGCGGCGAGCAGGAGACCGAGGGCGAGACCGGCGAGCAGGATCAGGAGTCGGAGGGCCAGAGCGGCGAGCAGGAGACCGAGGGCGAGACCGGCGAGCAGGACGAAGAGGAGACCGAGGGCGAGACCGGCGAGCAGGAGCAACAAGCTGAATCTGAATCGGGCCGGGAGGACGAGGCCGGTGAAAAATCGGCCGGCGCCGAGGAATCACCTGAAAATGAGGGCGGAAGCGAGGAAAAACAGGAAGATAAGGGCGATTCGGGCATGCAGGAGGATCAAAATGATGGTAATGTACCCATAGACGAAAATGATGAAGGCTCGAGTCCTCAGGAGGAGGGTGAGACCGAAGGTGGAGACGAGTTGCGGGAACCCCAGGACGCCGGAACCGCACTGGATCAGCCCGGTGGTGCGGCAGACAAGACCGATGAAATCACCGAGGAGGATGAGGCGCTAAGCCAGGCCGTGGAGCAGTTCGACCAGATGCAGACCGGCCCGGGCGGGGAGGACGAAGAGGCACCGCCCGAGGGTTTGCCGGACACCGAAGGTGTGCCGGGTTCAGGCATCCCCATGATCATGCTGGAACAATGGCTGGAACGTATTGAAGGTGATCCGGCCTACCTGCTACGCAATCAGTTCATGATCGAGGAACGCCAGGCGATGGAACAATATGGCCGGGGTTTGATGGAGACCCGGCCGTGGTGAATAAAGCAGCAGTCAATGGTTAAACTGAAGCGGGGGCACAGGTTTGCGTAGAATGAATACCTCAAGGATTTGCATCATCTGCCTATTGGCCGGCCTTCTCTCCGGCATCACCCAGACAAGCGCCGGTTTTTCCTTCGGCAACACCGGCAGCCCCGGTAACAGTCCACACACCACCGATAACCGCCCCTGGGGCAACGTCGGCGCCTTCAAGCCTGCACCCAAATATGAACAGCCGCCTGCCGGCGCTCCCGGATACTATCCCGGTTCGGTCCCTGGCAGTGGCTGGCCAGGGGCACAGAACCCGCCTTCCACGTATGGGAGCCGTGCACCTGCAGGCCAGGGCACGGGCCTGCCCCAGGTCGAGGTCGAACTGGGTTCCAGGTGGCCCTACGAACAGCAGAATGTCATTTACACTGTGCGGGTGATCAGCAGCGAGAACCTCAAGACACTGGATACCATCCTGCCGACGATCGACGGGGCGCTACTGGAAAAGGTCGACGGCCCCGTGGCCAGCCTGCGCAAGGACAAGCGCAGCGGCAATCAGGAGATCGTCAACGAATACCGGTTCATGCTGACACCGCTGCGGTCGGGAGAGATCACCGTTCCCGAAATCCGTTTCAAGGGCAGCTATGCCGCCGGCAATCAGCGCCGCGGCATGCGCGGTATGCCCCAGTCCGCCGCAGGTGAATCCTTCACCATCGCCTCCGATGCCCCGCTGAAATTGCGGGTACAGCCGGCCGACCCGTCGGTGCATCCCTGGCTACCCCTGCGCAGCCTGAAATTGCAGTCGAACCTGCAGCAGGAGCACGCCGTCAAGGAGGGCACGCCGGTGAACCTGGTGCTCGAGATGACGGCCAGGGGCGCGCTGGGCAGCCAGCTGCCTTCGCTGGAGAAGCAGCTCGCCAGTCCCGACTACCGCGTCTACCGGGATTCAGTCACCACCAAGAACGGCGTCTCGAATGACGGCAGTCACCTGATCGGGAGTCGCGTGGAGACCTACACCCTCATTCCCCTGAAGAACGGCTGGATCGACCTGCCGAGCATCAAGGTGGCGTGGTGGGATGTCGCCGTGGATGCCCCCCGGGTGGCCGAGTTGGTCGGCTATGACAACGAGGGCCCGGTACAGACCGCCGGATCGACGCAGCAGCGGTCCGGCGAA
>CAMYIX010000030.1 GCA_947258615.1 uncultured Ectothiorhodospiraceae bacterium
GATAGGGTGACCTCCTTGTCTCCAATGGCAAGGATAGCTGTTGGCCGAATGAATTCGGCCCTACAACGGTAATCTACTCACTCGATTTGGGGAAGAGCCCCTTTTTTTATCCCTGCAGCCGGGAAGTGCTGGTATCGTCGCCTCGAATCGGGTATATCCACGAACTGACCCTCAACCCGGATTACCATAAAACCATGTCACACCGACTCGCTGTCCAGCCACTGGTCCTGCTGCTTATCCTCGTCCTACTGCTGCCGGCCCCTGTCCCGGCGCAGGAGGAGGCCGCTGTCGCGTCGGTAGATCGTGCACAGCTGCAGGACACCATCGAAACGCTGCAGTCGCTGCTTCAACTCCAGACCGAGCTCAAACGGGACATCCAGGACCTCAACCGGCGGCTGCAGGCCGCCCAGACCGAGGCCGAGAAGAAGGATATGCAGGCGCAGCTGGACAAGCTGGAGGCCGACCTTGAGACGACCGCCGAGAACCTGAAGGGGATCGCGGCCGGGGCGGATATCACCAGCCTGCGGGTCGAGGAGGAAAAGAAATTCAGCCTGCAGGAAGAGCTGTTTTCGCTGCTCAAACCCGCACTGAAAGAGATGAGGGACTCACAGTCCTGCTGCACGAGAACGAGAACACGGCCCTGGAGCGACAGCTGGAGGGGATGCTGGCGGAATGGCGCAAGCAGTTGACGGTCATCAAGAGCGAGCTGCAGTCCGCCGAGCTGAAGCTTGAAACACTCGAGGGGGCCGAGGTTTCGCTGGCGGAGGCCTCGCAGAGCTACCTGAAGTCCTTTTTTCAGCGGCGTGGTCTCTACCTGGCCCAGGCCATACTGGTTGTGATGGGTATCCTGCTGCTGTCCCGCCTGAGCTACAAGGTGATGCTGAAGCTGCTGCCAGGCTACCGTGTGGAGCACCGCAGTTTCCGTATTCGCCTGCTGGACCTGATGCACCGAATCATCACTGTCGTCCTGGCGATTATGGGTCCGATGGTGGTGTTCTACGTGGCGGAGGACTGGGTACTGTTCAGTCTCGGCATTCTGCTGCTGCTCGGTATCGGCCTGACCCTGCGCCATGCCCTGCCGCGATACTGGCAACAGATCCAGCTGTTTCTCAATGTCGGCTCGGTGCGCGAGGGGGAACGGATCTATCTCAATGGACTACCCTGGAAGGTGCGCCAGATCAACATCTTCAGCCTGCTGGAAAACCCGACGGCCGAACTGATCCAGCGGGTACGTATCGACGAGCTGGTCGACCTGAAATCCCACCCCATCAAGCAGGGCGATCCCTGGTTTCCCTGCCTGCGAGGTGACTGGGTGCTGCTGAGCGATGGCATGCGTGGCAAGGTCACGGGCATTTCCCAGGAACTGGTGGAACTGATTGAGCGCGGCGGGGCACGCAAGACCTACCAGACAGCCGATTTTTTCTCCCTGTCACCGCTCAACCTGTCCAGGAATTTTCGCCTCAAGGAAACCATCGGTATCACCTACAACCTGCAGGAGGACAGCGTGGACTCCATTCCGGAGATCCTGAAGGCCTTTATCGAGCGCCGTGTCACCGATGAGGGCTATGGGGACCAGTTGCATAATCTGCGGGTCGAGTTCGAGAAGGCCAACACCTCGTCGCTGGACCTGGTGGTGATCGCCGATTTCGATGGTACCCTGGCTGAATTGTACGGCCGCCTGCGGCGCGCCATGCAGCGCTGGTGCGTCGAGGCCTGTACCGAATTCGGCTGGGAGATACCCTTCACGCAACTGACGCTGCATCAGGTCGAAGCCGCGGGCTAGTCCGGGAAGTCAACAAGGGGCCAGTCTGTTGTTCTGCACCATCCCGCCCCGCTATTGACTGGTTGCAAGCCTGCGAATGAGGCATGCTAGGTACGTTTTCCATTGACCAGTCCGGGGGCGGGTATGAATACACCCACCATCATGTGTGTCGGGCAGCGGTTTGATTTCGACCCGGGCGGGTCGTTGCTGCTGGCGGATTGATGCCACGTTTCAGTACTGACCGGGAAGTCCTGGAGGCCGCGGTCCGCTGGCTCGGCGAGGGCCGGCGCGTGGTCCTGGTGACGGTGGCCAGGACCTGGGGATCATCGCCGCGGCCGGTGGGCGCGTTGATGCTGATGGACGACCGCGGCGCCAGCAGCGGCTCGGTGTCGGGTGGCTGTGTCGAGCAAGACCTGCTGATGCGCTACCGTGAGCACCAGCTCGGAGATGAATTTCCTACCCTTGTCGACTACGGCATCGACCGCGAGGAAGCGACGCGCCTGGGCCTGCCCTGCGGCGGGCGGCTGGAACTGCTGGTCGAGCGTCTCGACAGTGCAGCGCCACTCGAGCGGCTGCTCGACAAGATCCGGAACAACCAGCTGGTGACCCGGCGGGTGTGCCTGGCCACCGGCGAAGTCAGCCTGCATGCGAGCGCACCCACTGATCAAGCCAGTTACGGCGGCGACTACCTGACGAAGGTGTTCGGCCCGCGCTGGCAACTGCTGTTGATCGGCGACGGGCAGCTCGCGCGTTACGTCGCGCAGCTTGCACAGATGCTGGATTACCGCGTCATTATCTGCGACCCGCGGGATGACTATGAGCCGGATGCAGCGATGGATGGCGTCGAGCGTGTCTACGTAATGCCCGACGAGGCCGTCGCGGCCTATGCAACGCATCCCCGTTGCGCCGTGGTGGCGCTCAGCCACGATCCCCGGCTCGATGACATGGCCCTGCTTGATGCACTGGCTTCAACGGCATTTTATATCGGTGCACTCGGATCGAGACGCAACAGCGAACAGCGTCGTGAACGCCTTGAAACCCTGGGCCTGACAGACATGCAGCTGCAGCGTCTGCACGCCCCCGTTGGCCTGCCCATCGGCAGTCATTCGCCGCCGGAAATCGCGGTTTCCATCCTGGCAGAGATCACCGCTGAGCGGAATCGCGTCCGGCAGGTCGCGCCGGGCAGCCGGGACACCACGTGACATCCTCCTGCATTGGCATCCTGCTGGCCGCCGGGCAGGGCACCCGCTTTGGCGCCAACAAGTTGCTGCACCCGCTGCTGGACGGCACCCCCATGGCGGTCGCCTGCGCCCGGCACCTGGAGGCGGCATTGACGCACAACATCGCCGTGGTTGCGGATGCGCAGAGCGAGATTGCAGCACACCTTGCCCGGGAAGGTCTGCACATCGTTGAAAACCCGCGCGCGGCGGAAGGGATGGGCACGAGCATCGCCTCCGGGGTGGCCGCCACCCCGGAGGCAGCCGGTTGGGTCATCGCACTGGCCGATATGCCCCGCATTCCGGTGGCCGTCATCCGGGCGGTCGCTGCCGGGCTGGAGGTGGGCGCGGACATCATCGCCCCGGTCTGCCAGGGGCGGCGCGGACACCCGGTGGGGTTCGCGGCCCGACATGGGCCGGCCCTGGTGCAGTTGCGAGGCGATGCAGGCGCGCGCGGCATCATCGCCACCCATAGCGACTCGCTGGAGCTGATTGAGACCCGTGATGCCGGTGTCATCTTCGATATCGACAGCCCGGCATCGCTCCGCAACCTGTAGCGGTCCCTCGACCGCGATTTCCCAGGTGATGTCGTACAGGTACGATTTTTCAACTACCATAAAAAGACGGTCCTGCACTATTTCGGAGGAGATTGGCCATGCTGCAGCTGAAGGTAAACGGACAGACGCACGAACTGGACATCGACCCCGATACGCCGCTGCTTTGGGCCCTGCGCGATCACCTGCACCTGCACGGTACCAAGTACGGCTGCGGTACCGGCCTGTGCGGTTCCTGCACGGTGCACGTCGATGACCGCGCAGTGCGCGCCTGCCTGCTGTCGGTCAGCGCGGTCAGCGGAAAGACCGTCACCACCATCGAGGGGCTGGGGTCGGGCAGCGGGGTGGTGCAGCAGGCCTGGCGCGAACTGGAGGTGCCGCAGTGCGGCTACTGCCAGCCGGGCATGATCATGGCCAGCGTCGCCCTGTTGCGTGAAAACCCGTCCCCCACCAACGCCGACATTGCCGCGGCGATCACCAATATCTGCCGCTGTGGCACCTATAACCGGGTACGCCAGGCCATCCTGGCCGCGGCCCGCAAGGGGGAGGCCTCCGATGCCTGAGTTCAAGTTGACCCGTCGCGCCTTCCTGGTCCAGAGCGCCGTGGCCGGCGGCGGCCTGCTGGTCGGGTTTCACCTGCCCGCCGCGCGCAGTCTGCTTGCCGCCGAACCTGCCGCGGCCGTTGCAACCGACCAGCAGCCGGTCGAGGTCAATGCCTGGATCGTCATCCAGCCGGACGATACCGTGGTGATCCGCGTGGCCCGTTCGGAGATGGGGCAGGGCATCTTCACGGCGCTGCCCATGCTGGTGGCCGAGGAACTGGGCTGCGACTGGAACCGGGTGCGGGCGGAATACGTCTCGGCGAATGACAACCTCCGGCGCAACCAGGTGTTCCAGTCGATGAGTACCGGTGGCAGCCGCTCGATCCGCGGTTCCCAGGAGTACCTGCGCACGGCCGGCGCCGTGGCCCGCGAGCTGCTGGTCACCGCCGCGTCCCGGAAGTGGGGCGTGGCGGTCGACGATTGCCGGGTAAATAACAGCATCATCACCCATACAGCTTCGGGGCGCACCCTGGGATTCGGCGCGGTGGCGGCCGAGGCGGCCACCCTCAAGCCGCCGGAGGCGGTGTTCCTGAAGGAGCCGGAGGAATGGCAGCTGCTGGGTACACCGGTCCCGCGCCTGGATACGCCCGACAAGATTGCGGGCAAGCCGGTATTCGGCACCGACGTCGAGGTGCCCGGCATGCTGCATGCTGCAATCCATGCCTGCCCGGTATTCGGCGGCCGGCTGAAGGGATTCGATGCCGCGGCGATCGAAAAGCGACCGGGCGTGGTGAAGGTGGTGGGGCTGGAGGACGCCGTGGCGGTGGTGGCCGAGAGCTGGTGGCAGGCGCAGCAGGCCCTGCTGGCCCTGCCGGTCACCTGGGACGAGGCAGGCCATGGGCAGGTCGATGACGCGCAAATCCGCGCTGACCTGGAAGCGGGACTGGAAACGGACCAGGCCGTCACTGTGGCAGTGCACGGCAAGCCGGAGGCCGCGCAGTCCGCCGCGGAACAACAGGTCGAGGCGACCTTCTTTGCCCCCTACCTGGCGCACGCGACCATGGAGCCGATGACCGCTACCGCGGCCGTGCACGATGATGGCCGGGTCGAGGTCTGGGTCCCGACCCAGAATGCCACCGCCAGTCTGGAGGCGGCGGCGCGTACTGCCGGCGTGGACCCGCTCAGGGTCGAGGTGCACAACACCCAGCTCGGCGGCGGTTTCGGCCGGCGCGGTGCCAACCAGGATTACACCATCCAGGCGGTACAGATCGCCATGGCGGTCGGGCGCCCGGTCAAGCTGATGTGGTCGCGCGAGGAAGACACCCAACATGACTTTTATCGCCCCGTGAGCATGGCACGTCTGAAGGCGACGCTGAACCGGGAAGGGCGGCTCAGCGGCCTGACGGTGCGCATTGCCGCTCCTTCGATTATGACCTCGCTGGGTATGAAGGCCAACGACGGGCACGATCCGTTCGCACTGCAGGGCCTGTCCGATCCCTTCTATGCCTTGCCCGCCTACCGCGCGGAGTATGCGCTGCGAACACTTCACGTACCGATCGGCTTCTGGCGTTCGGTGAACCATTCCCAGAATGCTTACTTTCGCGAACACTTTCTCGACCAGGTCGCGCGTGTGGCCGGGCAGGATCCCTATGCCTTTCGACTTGGCCTGTTGAAGGAGGCGCCAAAACAGCGGGCCGTGCTCGAGGCGGCCGCCGAACACGCCGGCTGGGGTACGCCGCTGCCGGCGAAGACCTGGCGCGGTATCGCGGTGGAGACCGCCTTCGGCAGTCACTGTGCACAGGTCGTGGAACTGCGGCTCGAGGACGACAACCGTTTCAAGTTGCTGCGCGTGGTCTGTGCCATCGACACGGGGCACGTGGTCAATCCCGATACCATTGCCGCGCAGATGGAAAGCGGCATTACCTATGGCCTGACGGCGGCGCTGTTCGGTGAGATCACCATCGGCCGGGGCCGGGTAGAACAGGGCAACTTCGACGACTATCCCATGCTGACCCTGCGGGACATGCCCGAAGTGGAGACGCACCTGGTGCCCAGTGGGGATTTCTGGGGTGGCGTCGGCGAGCCGCCGCTGCCGCCCGTCGCCCCGGCCCTGTGCAATGCCCTGTACGCCGCCACCGGCAGGCCCATCCATTCACTGCCGCTCAGCAAACACGGACTGCACCCTGTTTGAAAACGGGATAAACCGTTAATCGAAACCCTGCAGAAGCGGCGTCCTGGCCAAGACCGGTTGGATCTTCAACCCATCGCGCCGAAGGACGGTGCTCCTGCAAATGTATTTCTCGTTATTGTAGGGGCACCTCTCAGTTGCGATTCGTTTACTGCCCATCGCAGCAGAGGGAAATTTTGCAAAGCCGCCGGCATGTCGCTATCGTTCACGCCTCGATGTTTCGGACTTAAAAAATATCAGTCACTGACTGGAATGGCGACTTATGCAATATGAAACCGTTGACGCCCTGATTACCCCGGAAGGCAGCCTGGAAGTGCTGTCCAGGGCCGAGGTGGCCAAACTCCTCGACACCAGCCAGGGCGGTCTTTACACCACGCTGCGCAATTGCGCCCTGGCGGTCCTGAACGTCGGTAGCGAACTGGACGATGGCAAGGAACTGCTGGAACGCTACCGTTCATTCGATATCAAGATCATCCCGGAAGAACGCGGTATCAAACTGCAGGTCACCGGGGCACCTGCCAGTGCCTTCGTCGACGGCGTTATGATCAAGGGCATCAGCGAGCACCTGCTGTCGGTCCTGCGCGACGTGGTTTATGTCAGCGACAAGATCGCCACCAACCCCAAGTTCGACCTGGAGTCCTCGGAAGGCATTACCAATGCGGTGTTTCACATGCTGCGCAATGCCAGCATCCTGCGCCCGATGATCAATCCACACCTGGTGGTGTGCTGGGGCGGACACTCGATCAGCCGGCGCGAATATGATTACACCAAGGAGATCGGCTATCAGCTGGGCCTGCGTGGACTCGACACCTGTACAGGCTGCGGCCCGGGTGCCATGAAGGGTCCGATGAAGGGTGCCACCATCGGTCACGCAAAACAGCGCATTCAGGGCGGGCAATACCTGGGTATCACTGAGCCGGGTATCATTGCGGCGGAGTCCCCCAACCCGATCGTGAACCAGCTCGTTATCCTGCCGGACATCGAGAAACGCCTGGAGGCCTTCGTGCGCACCGGCCACGCCATAGCGGTGTTCCCCGGCGGTGTCGGTACCGCCGAGGAGATCCTCTATATCCTGGGCATCCTGCTGCACCCGGAGAATGCCGAGCTGCCGTTTCCGCTGATCTTCACCGGCCCGGCCTGTGCCGTGGACTATTTCACGGAGATCGATGCCTTCCTGGGCGCCACCCTGGGCAAGGAGGCACAGCAGCGCTACCGCATCATCATCGATGACCCGGTGCGCGTAGCGCGCGAGATAAAGGCGGGCATCGCCGAGGTGCGCAGTTTCCGCAAGGTGCGCGATGATGCCTATTACTTCAACTGGCTGCTCAAGATCGAACAGGAATTCCAGCAGCCCTTCGTCCCGACACATGAAAACATGCGCAATCTGGAATTGCGCCATGACCAGCCGCCGCACATCCTGGCCGCCAACCTGCGGCGCGTCTTTTCGGGTATCGTCGCCGGCAATGTAAAGGATGAGGGCATTCGCGCGATCGAGCGCCATGGCCACTTCGAGATCCGCGGGGATGAACGCATCATGACCCCGCTCGATTCCCTGCTGAAGTCCTTCGTGGCACAAAAGCGCATGAAACTGCCGGGCAAGGAATATGTGCCCTGCTACCGCATCATCAAGTGATGGGGATAAAAAAGGTGTCAGGAACCTTTTTATCATGGTTGCAACAAACGATGATCCAATCTCGAAAAAAGGTTCCTGACACCTTTATTTAACTGACAGGGATTATGTGCGCGTAGTCACAAATTGCACATCCGGGTCCCGGGTCCCCAGCACGAACTGCAGGGTCATGTGAATGGTCCGCGTGTTCAGGTGAGTGCCCCTGTCACCGGCCCTGATGAACCCGTCACCTGTAAATCAATAAGGAAAACCTTGGGATACGACGCCCCGGGGTGCCCGGCACCGGCGTGCGTTGACGTCCTCTTCTCCTTCGGATCCTGATTTCCACTCGCGAGGTGGCCATTCGCGCGGCATTGAAAAATCGCTTGACAGAAAGCGGATGGCGAGTATTCTTAAAAGCAATAAATGGGAAATAAATCCCAAACTAGGAGATCTGCTCATGAACCATCGCCATCGGTTGACCATTTTGACAATTGCCCTGCTCCAGGCCGCTTGCGGTGGCGGTGGAGGCGGCAGCACTGCCGGTAGTTTCACGCCGGCGCCGGCGAACGGCGCTGTTGTCGGGACCGTGCCGGGGACCCTGATCGAGGCATTCGCTGACAATGGCGCCTACTACGTTGTCGAATCAAACGACGACGGATCGGCCCGGCATCCCTTCGAGCTCGATATTCCGCCCGGACAGGGTATTCGCCTTGTCATGATTACCGGAGAGGGGACCCCCGATGAGGTGATTACACCCATTGGATTCCGTGATTCCGCCGGCAATATCCGTACCCGCTTCGCACTCGGCGTGGGGGAGGTGATCGACCTGGGGCATGTCCCGCTGCCCATGGGCAGGAATGCAGCTGCTACGGATGATCTTGACGACGATGGCGTGCTCGACCACCCCATGGTGCTGGACGACGTGGGAGCCCGAAACCCCCTGAGCCAGACCGACGTTGATGACGATGGCGTCGATGACTGGAATGATGATGATCACGGCGGGTACCACTACGAAGACAGTACCAGAGATCCGCAAGATGATGACGATGACGGCATCCCCAATGTCTACGACTCCGATTATGTAGCCGGTGAAGCGGACAGTGACAGCGATGGCCTGCCGGACAACGTCGATGCGAATCCGCACAATGACGAGGAGCACCATAACGATGGTCTCGATGACGACTGCGACAGGGACGGGTACAACGACGACGACCTGGACCATGACGGCTTTCACGACGATGACCATGACCGTGATGGATACCACGACGACGACCTGGATCATGACGGACGTCATGACGGCGAGGAAGTCAACGACGCCGGGAGCTGCGCTACACTGACGCCGACGCCCGTACCAGAGCCGGAGCCGACACCGGAGCCGACACCGGAGCCGACACCGGAACCGACACCGGAGCCGACACCGGAACCGACACCGGAACCGACACCCACGCCGGAACCGACACCGGAACCGACACCGGTGGGTAGTTTCGATGCCGGTCTCGCAACGTATGATGCGGGCTGTTCCGGATGCCATGCGGCCGGTACCCATGACGGGACTGGAATAGAGATCAAGGGTGCCGGCAACCTGATGATGCCGAACCTCGGCAATATCTCGGGTGCAATGGACGGCATCACGCTGACGGACCAGGAGATACTTGACCTGGAGGTCTTCCTCGACAGCCCCTTGATATAGAGTGATGCCACCTTGAGACGGCCCCGGCTTTTCCGGGGCCGTCTTCTTTCGCTATTCGGAGACGGTTTGCTGGTTGTCCCGGTGTTGCCGGGCAGGGTGATCCGACACGCCGTCCCCGGCGGTTTCGATTGCCCTATACTTCTCCGGGTATGGCCAGTCGATTCCTGATCCTGTTTTCCTCTCTCGCGCTGTTTTCAGGCTATGGTTCTGCCGGACAGGAGGCTGGCGGTGGCAAGCTGGAGCGCAGTGTCTGCGGGCTGCAGGAGCCCATTATGTTCTGGCTATGGAGCGGCATGGCCGGCAGTCCTGATGCGGGTCGAGTGGCGGGGTTGCGGAATGTAGAAGATGTGACCTTCGAGACAAAAGACAAACGGCTGTTACGCGGTTACAAACTGAAGGCAACGGGGCGTGAGGGGCAGCTGACATCACCGAAGGGCTACCTGCTGGTCCTGCAGGGGAATGCCATCCTGGCAGACCAGATCATCGGAGCGTTCACGAATTATTCATCCGCTGGCTTCGATGTCTATGTCTATGACTTCCGTGGCTATGGGCGCTCCGGGGGCAAGCGGCGGCTGCAAGCCATTGTCAGCGACTATGTGGAAATCCTGGCGGCACTCAATTCATCCGGTTATGAGCGGCGATTTGTCTATGCCATGTCGTTCGGCGGTGTTGTCTTCCTGGACGGATTCGAATCACACGCCCGGCTGGACCGCATTGTTGTCGATTCCACGCCGAGCCGCCTGTCTGATTACGGTTGCCCGGCAGCCTATGATCCGGTTGATCATCTCCCGGGGGATTGCCGTCATTTCCTGTTCATTGCCGGTCAGCAAGACGGCGTGGTCCGGCCATCCATGTCACGGCTGCTGTTGGACACCGGGCAAACGTGCGGCGCGCAAGTTATGAGGGACGCGGCCTTCGGGCACCCCTTCATGGACCATGACCGGTCGGTGCACCGGCGGCGTATGCAGGCGATTGAAGACTACCTGCTCAGGTAATGCCGCTGCCACCCATTAAAGAAACGCTGTCGTTTCGCGATCGATGCCTTCACGGTCAGCCAATCGACTACTATTGAATAAAGCCATAGCGCCATTCTTCGGGGAGGAACCTGACATGCTGGTCCAGCGTACATACGGGTTGATGCTTGCCCTGCTGATGGCCGCTGCGGCCGGTGCGTTGCTGGCGGCACAGCAGGCAGGGGAGGTGGTGGTCAAGCGCGGCATTGTAGCAGAGGACCTGTACGTCGCCGGTCGCAGCGTGGATGTGGCGGCACAGGTACAGGGGGATGTGGTCGCGGCAGGCAAACGCGTCAGTATCGATGAGTCGGTGGCCGGCGACGTGCTGGCGGCCGGCGAGACCGTGACCATCCGCGCAGAGGTGCAGGACGATGTGCGCGCGGCCGGGCGCAGCGTCACCCTCGTCGGACCGGTCGCGGGTCACGTGGTTGCCGCCGGCGAGACCGTCAGCATCATGCCCGCCGCGACCGTCGGCGAGTGGGCGTGGCTTGCGGGAGCGGAGGTCAATGTGGCTGGCCGGGTCGGCGGGGAACTCAAGGCGGCAGGGCAGAGCGTGATCGTGTCCGGTGAAATCGGCGGCGACGTGGAACTCATGGCCGAGGAGATCCGTATCCTGGGGCACGCCAGGATCAAGGGCGACCTGGTCTACCGCAGCGACAATGAACCGCAGATCTCCGATGGCGCCGACATCGCGGGCGACATCATCGCCAGGCCCATGCCGCACGAGGAACCGGAGGCCAGGGGCGCGGGATTCATATTTCTCGCCGCGCTGGCACTGGCGGCCGGCGTGTATTACCTGCTGTTTCCGGTATTCAGCGTGGCCGGCGCCGAAGGCCTGAGGCGCTCACCCTTCACCGCGCTGGGCCTCGGGGTGGCCTTTCTGTTTAGCGTGCCCTTCGTGATCCTGTTGCTTATCGTCACCCTGATCGGTGTGTTGCTGGCGTTGCCGCTGCTCGCCTGGTACCTGGTATCGCTGCTGGGGGGATTCCTGACAGGCGTGATCTTCGTGGGCGACGCTGGCCTGCGGCTCCTGGGCAAGGCCGGGTCCGCCACCCGCGGCCTGCGCGTACTGTTCATCGTGCTTGCCCTGCTCGCCCTGGTATTGATCCAGTTCATCCCCGTGTTCGGCGGCCTGGCGGTGCTCGTGCTGTTCCTGCTCGGACTGGGTGCACTCCAGCTCCAGGCCTGGCGCAGCTATTCCCGATAAGAATGAAAAAGGTGTCAGGAACCTTTTTAATATGATCGCATCGACCGGGTCTAACCTGGAAAAAAGGTTCCTGACACCTTTTTTACTCTGGTGTGAGTACTGCAACGTCGAATAACGACTTCCCGCCAGCCTTGCCCGCCGATCCGGCAGCACTGATCGGGGCCGTGCTGGCCGCTGACCGGCGCCTGTTGCTGGTCGGTCCACCCGGCACGGGCAAGTCCACGCTGGTCAACGCCCTGGCCGCGCAACTCGAAAAGAC
>CAMYIX010000031.1 GCA_947258615.1 uncultured Ectothiorhodospiraceae bacterium
TGGTCCCGGCCGTCAACCTGGCCGCACCGTTCCTGTGGGCGCTGTTCAGTGCCTGGATGCTCGCCATCGAATACGCCGACTACCCGATGGGCAACCACCAGCTGCATTTCAGCGCGCAGCGCCGGCAGCTGCGCAGCCGCCGGCTGCTGGCCTGGGGCTTCGGCGGCAGCTCGATGCTGATGACCATGATCCCGGTGGTGAACTTCCTCGCCATGCCGGCCTCGGTGGCCGGCGCCACGGCGATGTGGGTCGGAGAATTCAAGGAAAGTGCGTAGCCTCGTGCGGCAGCGGATCTGACCAAAACACTATTCACCGCAGAGACGCAGAGGTCGCAGAGAAAAGCAAAAACATTTCACCGCAAAGGCGCAAAGAGCGCAAAGAAAAAGAAAAAGAAAAAGAAAAAGAAAATTATTGTAACAACACCGAACCCGGGAATGGCTAAGGCACGGTTATTCGTCATGATCGAGGTGTGAGTTTTTGTTTTTTAGCAAGAATTGTTTTTTGATTTTGTATTCTCTGCGTTCTCTGCGCCTCTGCGGTGAATTATTGTTTTTTGACGTTGCGTTCTTTGCGCCTTTGCGGTGAATGATTTTTTTGACTCGGCGTTCTCCGCGTCTCCGCGGTGAATGATTTTTTAACTGTCTATTTCAAATACTCCCGCAGCCGCTGCACGCCCTCCTGCAGGTTCTCCAGCGAGGTGGTATAGGCGAAGCGCACGTGGCGTTCCGGGTGGTGGGTGCCGAAGTCGATGCCCGGTGTGATCGCCACGCCCGCCTTCTCCAGCAGCTGTTCGGTGAAACGGTAGCTGTCGTCGGTGAAGCGGCTGCAGTCGGCATACAGGTAGAAGGCGCCCTCCGGCGTCACCGGGATGCCGAAGCCGATCTCGCGCAGCGCCGGCAGCAGATAGTCACGCCGCCGTTTAAATTCCTCCCGGCGCTGTTCCAGGATGGCGATGTTGTCCGGTTCGAAGGCGCTCAGGGCCGCGTATTGCGCCAGGGTCGGCGCGGCCAGGAACAGGTTCTGCGCCAGCTTGTCTATATCCGCAACGCAGTCCCCGGGTGCGACCAGCCAGCCCAGGCGCCAGCCGGTCATGCCGAAGTATTTCGAGAAGCTGTTGACTACAAAGATGTCCTCGGACACCGCCAGCGCCGTGCTGGCCGGGGCCGCGTAGGTCAGGCCGTGATAGATCTCGTCCACCACCAGGCTGCCGTTGTGCCGCTTTACCACCTCGTACAACTCGCCGAGTGCCTGCTGCGTCAGCAGCGTCCCGGTCGGGTTGGCGGGCGAGGCCACCAGCAAGGCACGGGTGCGCTGGGTCCATGCCGCATCGACCTGCGCGGGACCGGGCTGGTAACCCATAGTGGCATCGACCGGCAGGCCCAGCGGCTCGCCGTTCAACAGGTAGACAAAATTGCGATTGCAGGGATAGCCGGGGTCGGCCATCAACACCGCATCACCCGGATTGACCAGCACCGCCAGCACCAGTTGCAGGGCCGCCGACGCGCCGGGCGTGACCACGATGCGCCGGGCGGCGACGTCGACGCCGTAACGCTCGCGGTAGAACACCGAAATCCGCTCACGCAGGGCGGTCAGCCCCACGGCAGGTGTGTAGTGTGTGTGCCCCTCCGCCAGCGCCCGCACACCGGCATCAATCACCGGTTGAGGCGTGACGAAATCCGGTTCTCCGATCTCCATGTGAATGATGGAACGCCCCGTGGCCTCCAGTTCACGTGCCCGCGCGAGCAGGGCCATGACATGAAATGGCTGGATGGCGTGCATGCGCTTGGCACGCTGTGTCACGGGGCCAGGTCCTCAGTCCCTTTGCAGACGTGCACGCTGGCCCTGGCAGTGGGCATGTAGCCGCAGCAGGTAGTCCGTCTCCACCACACCGTTCGGATCCAGGTCACCCGTGATCAGGCGGCAGGGATTACCGGGTTCGCCCAGATGGTCCAGTACCGCGGCCGCACCGCTGAAGTCATGGTCGGCGGTAAAACGGTTCAGGGTAATCAGGGTATCGACACCGGCGGACAGGGCCGACCTGAGTCCATTGACGGAATCCTCGAAGGCCAGGCACTCTTCGGGTGCCAGCCCCGTTTCCCGCAGTGCGTAGTCGTAGATATCCGCTGCAGGCTTCTTGTGCGGCACCACGTCACCCGCCGCAATCACGTCGAACCAGCCACTGGTGTCCGCCGCGAAGCTGTGGGTCAACAGGCTGGTGACATTCGCGGGCGTGGTCGTGGTGACGATAGCCAGGCGCAGACCGCGGACACGCGCGTCCTGCATCAGGCGCTCGACACCCGGGCGCAGCGGGACGTGTCCTTTTTCCAGCATGCCGACATAGTGCTCCGTTTTGTCCCGGTGCAACCCGGCGATAAACCCGTCGAGGTCAGCCGGGCGCACGAACCCGGGCAGGAACCGGTCGAGGTAATAACGGATCCGTTCCCGGCCACCGGTGACCTCCAGCAGCTGGTGGTACAGCGCCCGATCCCAGTCCCAGTCCAGACCCGCCCCCGAAAAGGCGGCATTGAATGCCTTGCGATGGATGTCCTCGGTATCGGCCAGGGTCCCGTCCACATCGAACAGCAGGGACTTCAGGCGGGACACGGTTGTTTGACCTGATTCATGTTAAACCTCCAGGGATGCGGGTGCAGCTGACGCTTCCAGGCGGCCAGCCTTGGTGAAAGTCATGATTTTACTACTGAAACGGTTCTTGACTAATGGCAAAAGAGGCGTATAAATAACGCCCCTGAATTGGTAGGCCTACCCACAACAACAATCTGCCAGCGAGCTCGGATCTTTTAATTACTTGATTGGGAACAGTTTATCAAATGTTCTGTTTCTGGAGATAGTGTACATGGCTGTCAAGAAGAAATCAGCGAAACCCAAGACCGCGGCAAAAAAGAAAACCGCCACGAAAAAGAAGACCGTCAGCCGCAAGGCACCGGCAAAGAAAAAGGCCGCCGTGAAGAAGGCCGCGCCCAGGAAAAAGACCACCGCAAAGAAGGCTACGGCAAAGAAAAAGACCTCCGTCAAGAAAGCTGCACCGAAGAAAAAGACCGCCGCGAAGAAGAAAGCCGCGGCAAAGAAAAAGGCCGCCCCGCGGAAAAGGGCAGCCGCCAGGAAGGCCCCATCGAAGACCGGATCGCAGGTCGGACCGGTACCGGGCATCGCTCCCTACAAGGAGGCGAGGGGCGAGGAGTACATGAATGAAAACCAGGTCAAGCACTTCAGAAACATCCTGCTGACCTGGAAAAAGGAACTCATGGAAGAAGTCGACCGTACCGTGCACCACATGCAGGATGACGCGGCCAACTTCCCGGACCCCAACGACCGGGCGACCCAGGAATCCGAGTTCAGCATGGAGTTGCGTGCCCGCGACCGCGAACGCAAGCTGATCAAGAAAATCGACGAGGCGGTGCAGAACCTGGAAAACGATGACTATGGCTACTGCGATGCCTGTGGTGTCGAGATCGGCGTCAAACGCCTCGAGGCGCGGCCGACCGCCAACCTGTGCATCGACTGCAAGATACTTGACGAGATCAAGGAAAAACAGATGAGCTGAACGCCGGTGAAGGCTTCACTGACCACAAGGCCGGCATATGCCGGCCTTGCTGTTTTATAGTTCCCGAATATGCCTGCCGACGAAAAATCCGCTGCACCCTATCGCGGTCGCTTCGCACCCTCACCGACGGGGCCCCTGCATTTCGGTTCCCTGGTAGCGGCCGTCGGCAGCTACCTAGACGCGCGCGCCCACAAGGGGGAATGGCTGCTGCGCATCGAGGACATCGACCCGCCACGCGAGGTCGCCGGGGCCACGGACGCCATCCTCAGGGCCCTGGACAGCTTCGGCCTGGAATGGGATGGCCAGGTGGTATACCAGAGCCGGCGCGGAGACTACTACACCTCCGCCCTGGAACGGCTGCGCCAGCACGGCTACCTGTACGGTTGCGCCTGCACGCGCCGGGAGATTGCCGACAGCCGCCTCAAGCGCGGGACCGCGGGCATCTACCCGGGAACCTGTCGCAACGGCATCCTGCCAGGACGCACAGCACGCGCCCTGCGCGTGCGCGTCGAACCCGGCAGCATCGGTCTGACCGACCGGCTGCAGGGTAACAGCCGCCAGTCACTCCTCGAGGAGGTCGGTGACTTTATCGTACGACGTGCCGATAACCTCATCGCCTATCAACTCGCGGTGGTGGTGGATGATGCAGAACAGGAAATGACTCACGTCGTACGCGGCGTCGATCTGCTGGAATCGACACACCGGCAGGTCTACCTACAGCAGCTGCTGGAACTCCCAACCCCGGTCTATCTGCACCTGCCGGTTGCCGTCAACAGTGCCGGCGACAAACTCAGCAAGCAAACCCTCGCCCGCCATATCGGCGCTGACCACAAGACCACCACCCTGCTGGACGTGCTGCGCTTTCTGCACCAGGAACTGCCGGACTCGCCGGGAGATGCCCGTGTCGACGAACTCCTGGGCTGGGCCATCGCACACTGGGATGTCGACAACATCCCTGCGCGCCGTGTCCTGCCCTCACCGCCGGAATATACCGGGACCGGGGCGGGCCCCTGACGGACATCATCAAGATTGATATCGCACACCGCGTCCGAGTGGATATAATGAGTAGCCTGATGCCCGGTCCCAGCGGGCAAGACAATAAGTGGAGAAAACACCATGCCTGAGAGCAAGATCTACGACATCCCGGCATCCTTCGGCGATGATGCCTACCTGAGCGAAACCCGTTATCAGAAAATGTATCAGCGCTCGATCGACGATCCTGACGGGTTCTGGGCCGAACAGGCATGGTCGTTCCTGAGCTGGGACAAACACTGGGACAAGGTGCTCGACTGGGACTTCAGCAAGGGGCATATCCGCTGGTTCGAGGGCGGCAAGCTCAATGCCTGTTACAACTGCGTGGATCGGCACCTGGAAAACCGCGCTGAACAGACGGCGCTGATCTGGGAGGGGGACGATCCGGCCGACGATGCCCATATTAGCTATCAGGAACTCTTCGAACAGGTCTGCCTGCTCGCAAATGTGCTCAAGTCACGCGGCATAAACAAAGGGGATCGCGTTTGCATCTACATGCCGATGATTCCGCAGGCGGTATATGCCATGCTTGCATGCGCCCGCATCGGCGCGGTCCACTCGGTGGTGTTCGGCGGCTTTTCCCCGGAATCGATCAAGGACCGCATCCTGGACTCCGATTGCCATATGGTGATCACGGCCGACGAGGGTGTACGCGGTGGCAAACACATTCCGCTGAAGGCGAATGTCGACAAGGCTCTGGAGTCCTGCCCCAATGTCCATACCGTAGTGGTCGTCAAGCAGACCTGCGCCGATATCAACTGGGTTGAAGGCCGCGATGTCTGGTATTACGACGCCATCATGGACGCCGCGCCGGAATGCCCGGCAGAACCCATGGACGCGGAAGACCCCCTGTTCATCCTCTACACCTCGGGTTCGACCGGCAAGCCAAAGGGCGTACTGCACACCACCGGCGGCTACCTGCTGTATGCTGCAATCACCCACAAGTATGTCTTCGACTACCACGATGGCGACATCTTCTGGTGCACGGCGGACGTGGGGTGGGTCACCGGTCATTCCTACATCGTCTACGGGCCGCTGGCCAACGGCGCGACCTCGCTGGTCTTCGAGGGTGTGCCCACCTATCCGGATGCCTCACGCTTCTGGCAGGTGTGCGACAAGCACCGGGTCACTATCTTCTACACGGCGCCCACGGCCCTGCGCGCGCTGATGCGTGAGGGCGATGAGCCGGTAAAAAAGACCTCGCGCAACAGCCTGCGCCTGCTGGGTACCGTCGGTGAACCCATCAATCCCGAGGCCTGGGAATGGTATTACAACGTGGTCGGCGAAGGCCGCTGCCCGATCGTCGACACCTGGTGGCAGACCGAGACCGGCGGCCACATGATCACCCCCATCCCCGGCGCGACCCGGCTCAAGCCCGGCTCGGCCACCCGGCCGTTCTTCGGCGTGGCCCCCGCCATCGTCGATGCCAAAGGCACGGTGCTCGAGGGCGCGGCGGAAGGTAACCTGGTGATCACCCGGCCCTGGCCGGGCATGATGCGTACGGTGTACGGAGACCACCAGCGCTTTATCGACACCTATTTCAGTACCTACCCGGGAACCTATTTCACCGGTGACGGCGCCCGTCGCGACGAGGACGGCTACTACTGGATTACCGGGCGCGTGGATGATGTGCTGAATGTCTCCGGCCACCGCCTGGGCACCGCCGAACTGGAAAGCGCGCTGGTACTGCATGATGCCGTGGCCGAGGCCGCCATCGTTGGCTACCCGCACGATATCAAGGGCCAGGGCATCTATGCCTATGTCACCCTGGTCAATACCGTGGAACCCAGTGACGAACTGCGCAAGGAACTGGTCACGCTGGTACGCAACGAGATCGGGCCGATCGCCACGCCGGATGTCATCCAGTGGGCACCGGGGCTGCCCAAGACCCGTTCCGGCAAGATCATGCGCAGGATTCTGCGCAAGATCGCTGCCAATGACATGGACAACCTGGGTGATACCACCACACTCGCGGATCCCTCTGTGGTCGATGACCTGATCGAGAACCGCAATCCGGCCTAGCTGCCGGCGTCACAATCCGGAGTGCGGATGATCACGCGCAGCGACTTCCGCCCGGCCTGGTGGCTGCCCGGTGCTCACCTGCAGACCCTGTATCCCACCCTCTTCCGGCGCAGGTCACACCCGCGATTGAGGCGTGAACGGCTTGAACTGGCTGACGGGGACTTCATCGACCTGGACTGGACCGACGCCAGTGGCGGACCCATCGTCCTGGTAGTGCACGGCCTGGAGGGTTCACTGGCATCACATTATACCGGCGGCATCCTCGGGGCACTGGCTGCCCGGGGATACCACGCCGTCCTGATGTACTTCCGCGGCTGCAGCGGCGAACCGAACCGCCTGGCGCGCAGTTACCATTCCGGGGACACCGCTGACCTGCAGGCCGTCCACGACCACATCCGCCAGCACCACCCGGCTGCACCGCTGGCGATGGTCGGCTACTCACTGGGCGGGAATGTGCTGCTGAAATGGCTGGGTGAACAAGGCGTTGCGGCCCCGCTGACAACGGCGGTGGCGGTCTCGGTCCCGTTTGACCTGGACTGTGCCGCACAACGCCTGGAGCAGGGCCTGTCGCGGCTCTACCAGCAACACCTGCTGAACAAGTTGCGCCGCTCCGTGAGACTGAAGGCGGCCGTGCTGCCGCCCCCCGTGCCGCTTGCGCAACTGCCCGGGCTGACCACCTTTCGGCGCTTCGACGACGCGGTCACCGCCCCGCTACACGGTTTCACGGGTGTCGATGACTACTACCGCCGCTCCAGCAGCCGCCAGTACCTGGACCGGATTACCGTCCCCACGCTGATCCTGCAGGCCCGGGATGATCCCTTTCTGCCCGCCAGCGCCCTGCCCGTGGACACGGACCTGAGCGGGGCGGTCACCCTGGAGCTGTCACCCCGGGGCGGCCATGTCGGCTTTGTGGCCGGGCGCATACCGTTTGCCGCCGAATACTGGCTGGAACTGCGCATCTGCCGGCACCTGCGGGAGCGGCACACCGTGACGGCGCCCGACAGCGAGTGAACCCGCGGGATGGTCTGCCGTTCAGCGTTTGTTGAGAATGATCGGGAACAGCTTGGTGTTTTCCAGCTTGATGCGCTCGTCCACCAGCCTGAAGATCTCCCGGGTCTCCTGCAGGAAGTTATCGTTGGACTCCCCTTCGCCGGCGATCGTTCCCGGGGTGTGGCACCAGCGCTTCAGATAAGTGGACAGGATCTTCTTGAGCGAGTGGGTGCTGTTGATGAACTGATCGGCAATCTCGTTGACGCTCTTGTCAGGGTGATTGAGCAGCTCGGCATAGACCGCCTTGTCCTCATGCACCAGGTGGGCCCAGATCCTGTCCCGGAACCTGGATAACAGGTCACAGAACACGGGGTTATCACGCAGGTCGCCGTTATCTACCAGAATGTTCAGGATCGAGCAGAGATGCACGATCTCCTGGTTCTCCTTACTGAATTCTCCAACATTTACCATCCACCGCTCTCCTGAAAAATAGTAATTTCCCCGGTCGTCAGGGACAACACCGCTTGGCCTGGAAACACCCGCCACAGGGAAAAACATACCCGCATAGTCCTTGATCCTCAAGTCTCTGCCCGGGATCTGCAGCACGGACAAATAAAAAAAGGGGCCCTGCGGCCCCTTTGAATATACTCATCAGCGCGAGGCTAGTCCTGTCCGACCGCCTTCATGCTGAGGCGGATGCGGCCCTGCTTGTCGACCTCGAGGACCTTGACCTTGACCTGGTCACCCTCGGAGAGCTTGTCGCTGACGTTCCACCTCGACATCGGCGGTGATCAGCTCAATGCGCTTGCGCGCCTCGTTGCCGGCGTCGAAATCAACCGAGGCGATCTTGATGTTGCCGGCATCATCGATGTCGATGCTGGCGCCGGTCTCCTCGGTGATCGACCGGATGGTGGCGCCACCCTTGCCGATGACGTCGCGGATCTTGTCCGGGTTGATCTTCATGGTGATATAGCGCGGCGCATAGGCGGAGACCTCGGCGCGCGGGGCCTCTATGACCTTGTTCATCTCGCCCAGGATATGCAGGCGGCCGGCGTTGGCCTGTGCCAGCGCCTTCTCCATGATCTCGCGGGTGATGCCCTGGATCTTGATATCCATCTGCAGGGCCGTGACGCCCTTGCTGGTGCCGGCCACCTTGAAGTCCATGTCACCGAGGTGGTCCTCGTCACCGAGGATATCGGTCAGTACGGCGTAGTCGTCACCTTCCTTGATCAGCCCCATGGCGACACCGGCAACCGAAGCGCTGACGGGGACGCCGGCATCCATCATGGACAGGCTGCTGCCGCAGACGCTGGCCATGGAACTGGAACCATTGGACTCGGTGATCTCGGAAACCACGCGAATGGTATAGGGAAAATCTTCCTGTTTCGGCATCACGGCACTGACACCACGCTTGGCCAGCTTGCCGTGACCAACCTCGCGCCGCTTGGTGCCACCCATACGGCCCGTTTCGCCGACGCAGTAGGGCGGGAAATTATAGTGCAGCATGAACTGTTCCCGGGTGGTGCCGGACAGTGCGTCGACCAGCTGGGCATCGCGCTCGGTACCGAGCGTGGTCACCACCAGCGCCTGGGTCTCGCCACGCGTGAACAGGGCGGAACCATGGGCCCGCGGCAAGACGCCGGTACGGATAGTGATAGGGCGGACGGTGCTGGTGTCACGTCCGTCGATGCGTGCCTCGCCGGCGAGGATACGGCCGCGGACAATCTGCTTCTCCAGCTTGCCGATTGCACCCTTTACATCGGCGCTGCTGAAGCCACCTTCGGCGTCGTCATCGGCGAGCTTGTCCACGATCTCCTGGCGGACCTTGCTCAACAGGGTGTAGCGGTCCTGCTTGTCGGCCACCTTGTAGGCCGCAGTGATGGCCTCGGCACCCTCGCCCTCGACGGCTATGCGCAGCGCGGCGTTCTCTTCCGGTGCGCTCCATTCCAGTTGCGGGGTGTTCACCTCGGCAGCAAGTTCCTTGATGGCCTGGATCACGACCTGCTGCTGTTCATGGCCGAACACGACCGAACCCAGCATGACCTCTTCGGAGAGCTCCTTCGCCTCGGACTCGACCATGAGTACGGCGCTCTCGGTGCCGGCGACCACCAGGTCGAGCTGTGACTCTTCCATCTGGTCGGCAGTCGGATTGAGTACGTACTTGCCATCGACGTAACCGACGCGGGCCGCACCGACAGGACCGTTGAAAGGCAGCCCGGAGATGGACATCGCGGCAGAGGCCCCGATCAGGGCGGGGATATCCGGGTTGATCTGGGGGTCATAGGAAATCACCGTGAGGATGACCTGTACCTCGTTGGTGAAACCCTTCGGGAACAGCGGACGCAGCGGGCGGTCGGTCAGGCGGCACAACAGGGTTTCCGCTTCGCTCGGACGGCCCTCGCGACGGAAGAAGTTACCCGGGATTTGTCCGGCCGCATAACCCTTCTCCTGGTAATCAACGGTCAGGGGGAAAAAGTCGCGCCCCTCCATGGGTTGCTTGGCGCCGACAACGGTTGCCAGCACGGAGGTTTCACCCATACTGACGATAACGGCACTGCACTGGCGGGCGATTTCCCCGGTTTCAAACGTGACCATCTGGTCACCGTACTGGAAGGTTTTCTTGATTGCACTCACGGGCGATTCCTTAACTCTTGATAAGGTGACACTGGAAACCAGCGGGGATCGGGTTTGATCGGGGGTGACTAGCGGCGCAGTCCCAGGCGCCCGATCAGGTCCTGGTAACGCTTGCTGTCCTTGCCCTTCAGGTAGTCGAGCAGCTTGCGACGCTTGTTGACCATGCGCAGCAGACCCTGACGGGAATGGTGGTCACCCTTGTGTTTGGAAAAATGACCCGTCAAATCCTGGATGTTGGCGGTTAACAGGGCAACCTGCACTTCGGGTGAACCGGTATCGGCACCACCGCGCTGGTATTCCTTGACAATCTGCCCTTTCTGTTCGGCATTTAAAGCCATGTATAGACTCCCAAAATCACTTCTAATTTAGCAAGCAGCGTATTCTAACCGGCGCACCTGCCAGCCACAAGCTACCCAAAAGGGGATATCAGCTCACATTCAGCAGCCGGCGTGGTGCCACCCGGCCGTCATCGAGGATCTCGCCGACGCCCAGAAAGCGCTCATCGCCCAGGTAGAGCCGTACCCAGCCGGCAGTGGGGGCGTGCGGCACCAGAACCGGCTGCCCCTGGCGCAGGTAGAAGGCGGCATCGCCGGTCAGGCGCACTTCAGGCCACTGGGTAAGGCCGCTCTCCATCGGCAGCAGCAGCGCATCCAGCGCCGCCTCGCCACCCTCGGCCAGCCGGTGTTCGAGCTCGGCGAGGGTCACCATGCCGCTGTCATCATAGGGGCCGACACCCAGCCGGCGCAGGTCCGCCACATGGGCGCCACAGCCCAGCAGTTCGCCGATATCCTCCACCAGGGTGCGCACATAGGTGCCCTTGGAACAGCGCACGCTGATTTCCACCCGGGGCGAATCGAAGTCGAGCAGCTCGATTGAATGGATGGTGATACGGCGCGGCTCGCGCTCCACCTCGACACCCTGGCGCGCCAGCTTGTAGAGGCGCTGCCCCTGGTGCTTGACGGCCGAATACATGGGGGGGATCTGCTCGATATCGCCCAGGAACCCGTCCATGACCTCGCGAAACTGTTGCTCGGTCACCTCGACGGGACGCTGTTCCAGCAGCTCGCCCTCGGCATCGCCCGTACCGGTGCGCTCCCCCAGCTTGCAAACGACCCAGTAATGCTTGTCGGCGTCGAGCAGGTAGCCGGACACCTTGGTGGCCTCCCCCAGGCAGATCGGCAACAGGCCACTGGCCAGCGGGTCCAGACTGCCGGTATGGCCCGCCTTGCGGGCCCGGAACAGCTTCTTGACCTTTTGCAGGGCCGCATTCGAGGTAATACCGGAAGGCTTGTCCAGCAATAAAATACCGTTCACGCGCCGTTGGTTGCTGTGTCGTCGACCCATTGCTGTCTGCTTACCCTGTTACGGCAGCCCGGTCAGGGCTACTCCTTGTTGTCGTTGTCCTTGACCGCCGAGCCGGAGACGGCCGCGGCAATCAACGCGTCCATGCGTGCACCCTCTTCGATCGACTGATCGAAATAGAAATGCAACCGCGGCACCGACCGGATATGCATCTGCCGGCCTAGCCGGCGGCGCAGAAAACCGGCAGCGTTGTTCAGCACCCTGAGTGACGCCGTCACCGCCGCCTTATCGCCCAGCACGGAGACATAGACCTTGGCGTGCGCCAGGTCGCGCGACACCGTCACTCCGGAGATACTGACCATCCCCAGACGGGGGTCCTTGATCTCCTCGTGCAGCAGGCCGGCAAGCTCGCGCTGGATCTGTTCACCGACGCGTCGCGTCCTGGGGAATTCTCTGGGCATGGGATGGCGGCACTCGTGGGATCAGCGTAAGGCTGGTCGGGGACAGACCCCGTTTTTTCGGGAACCGGAAAAACGGGGTCTGTCCCCTGGAACGTCCAGGCCTACAACTGCCTGGCCACCTCGACCCGCTCGAAGACCTCGATCTGGTCGCCGGCCGAGACGCTGTAGTTCTTCACGCCGATACCGCATTCGGTGCCGGCCTTGACCTCGTTGACATCGTCCTTGAAGCGGCGCAGCGATTCGAGTTCACCCTCGTAGATGACCACATTGTCACGCAGGACCCTGATCGGTGCACTGCGGCGCACCACGCCCTCGACCACGATGCAGCCGGCGATATCGCCCAGCTTGCGCGAACGGAACACTTCCTTGACCTCGGCAAGCCCGATGATTTCCTCCTTGACCTCGGGCGACAGCATGCCGCTGACCGCGTTTTTCACATCATCAATGGCATCGTAGATCACGCTGTAGTACTTCAGTTCCACCGCGTTTTCCTCGACCAGGCGTCTGGCCGAGGCATCGGCACGCACATTGAAACCGATGATGATGGCATTTGACGCCACCGCCAGGTTGACATCGGACTCATTGATACCGCCAACCCCGCTGGACACCACCTTGACCTTCACCTCGCGCTCTTCCGAGGCGATATTGACCAGGGCATCGCTGAGGGCCTCGGCACTGCCCTGTACATCGGCCTTGAGCACGATATTCAGGGCCGTTGTCTGGCCCTCGCCCACTTGCGAGAACACGTCTTCCAGCCGCGCCTGCTGCTGCTTGGCCAGGCGCTGGTCACGGGATTTCTCATGGCGCCGCATGGCAAGCTCGCGGGCCTTGCGTTCATCGCTGACCACGTTGACCTCGTCACCGGCATTGGGCACCGCTGAGAGCCCCAGGACCAGGGCCGGCATCGAGGGGCCGGCCGCCTCGATCTGCTTGCCGTTTTCGTCGAACATGGCTCGTACCCGCCCGTATTCCTCACCGGTCAGGATCAGGTCGCCACGATTGAGCATGCCATTCTGCACCAGGATGGTGGCCACTGCGCCACGTCCCTTGTCGAGGCTCGACTCCACCACGATGCCGGTGGCCGGGCAGTCCTTGACGGCCGTCAGCTCCAGCATCTCCGACTGCAACAGCACGGCATCGAGAAGATCGTCGATACCCTCACCGGTCTTGGCCGAGACCGGCACGAACATGGTGTCACCTCCCCAGTCCTCCGGGATGACCTCGAGGGCGGCCAGTTCGTTCTTGACCCGTTCCGGATCGGCCTCCGGCTTGTCGATCTTGTTGATCGCCACCAGCAGCGGGACCCCGGCCGCCCGGGCATGCTGTACGGCCTCCTGGGTCTGCGGTTTCACGCCGTCATCCGCAGCCACCACCAGGATCACGATATCCGTGACCTGGGCACCACGCGCACGCATGGCGGTAAAGGCGGCGTGGCCCGGTGTATCCAGGAAACTGATCATTCCCTTGGGCGTATCCACATGATAGGCACCGATGTGCTGGGTGATGCCGCCGGCCTCGCCTTCGGCCACCCGGGTGGTGCGGATATAGTCCAGCAGCGAGGTCTTGCCATGATCGACGTGGCCCATGATGGTGACCACCGGGGGACGCGCCGTCTTTTCGCCGGATATCTCCCTGACCTGCTGCTCGAGTTCCGCCTCCAGGCTATCGGCCTGCATCGGCCTGGCAATATGGCCAAGCTCCTCGACCACCAGGATTGCCGTATCCTGGTCCAGCACCTGGTTGATGGTGGCCATGACACCCATCTTCATCAGCGTCTTGATGACCTCGGCGGCCTTCACAGACATCTTCTGGGCCAGCTCCGATACCGGGATATTCTCCGGCACCTCGACCTGGCGCACGACCGGGGCCGTGGGTCGGGCAAAACCATGCTCACCGGTGGGTGCAATGGTGACCCGCCGGGAGGCCCGCGGCTTCTTCTTGCGGCGCCCGCTCTTGTCAGCGGCGACGTGCAACTCCTGGCGTCCATAACGCGTATGCTTGGCCGCCTCCTCCTTGCGCTTGGCCTCACCCCGCTTCTTCTGGCGCTCTTCTTCACGGGCGCGGCTTTCCGCCTCCGCCTGAGACTGTTGCTTGGCAGCCTCCTCAGACTTGCGTTTTTCCTCCTGCTCGGCCTTGAGCCGGGACTCCTCCTCGGCACGCTTTTCATCCTCGAGCCGACGGGCCTCTTCCTTTTCCTTGCGAATGGCATCCAGGCGGGCCTGTTCTTCCGCCTCGATGCGCGCCTTCTCGGCGGCCTCCTGTTCCTCGCGGTCCTTTTCCTCGGCAATCAGGTCGGCGCGTTTGACATAGGTGCGTTTCTTGCGCACCTCCACCGTGACGATCTTCTTTTCGGTGCGGGCGCCGCGCAGGGGACCGCGCGCGCCGGGGGCGCGGGCGGCGGGCACACTGGTCTGCAGTTCACTCAGGGACTTGCGCTTGAGCGTGATCTTCTTCGGTGCCTTGCTGGTGGCGGCGCCGCGCTTGCCGTGACTTTCCCTGAGGAAATCCAGCAGCTGGGCCTTCTCGCTTTCGGAGATGGTGGCGTTTTCATCGCTGATCTCCATGCCCGCCTCTCCCAGCTGGGCCAGCAGGCGGTCGGCAGGCACCCCGACGACATCGGCGAACTGCTTTACTGTGACTTCTGTCATACCCTGTCTGCTCCTGTCAGTCCTGCGCCTCTTCTGCAAACCACGGCGCCCTTGCTGTCATGATCAGGCTACCGGCACGCTCCTCGTCCATGCCATCGATCACCATCAGGTCATCGACAGCCTGTTCCGCCAGGTCCTCCATGCTGATGATGTCCTTGCTCGCCAGCTGATAGGCCAGTTCGCGGTCCATCCCCTCCATCTCCAGCAGGTCCGGTGCCGGTTCCTTGTCACCGATCTTTTCTTCATTGATGATGGCCTGGGTCAGCAGCACATCGCGCGCGCGCCCGCGCAACTCGTCGACGATCTCCTCCTCGAACTCCTCGATCTCCAGCAGTTCGCTCTTGGGTACGTAAACAATTTCCTCGATGGTCGAATAACCCTCCTGCACCAGGATGGCTGCGATCTCCTCGTCCACATCAAGCTGTTCCTTGAACAGGAGCTGCAACTCGCGGGCCTCGACCTCGCTCTTTTCCTCGGCCTGTGACTCATCCATGACATTGAGTTCCCAGCCGGTCAGCTGGCTGGCAAGGCGCACATTCTGCCCACCACGACCGATTGCCTGGGACAGCAGTTCCTCGCTCACCGCAATGTCCATGGTGTGGGTATCCTCGTCGACCACGATCGATGTCACCTCGGCCGGTGACATCGCGTTGATGACAAACTGCGCCGGATTGTCGTCCCAGAGGATGATATCGACGCGCTCGCCGGAGAGCTCCGTGGAAACGGTCTGTACCCGGGAGCCGCGCATGCCAACGCAGGCGCCCACCGGGTCGATGCGCGGATCATTGCTCTTGACGGCGATCTTGGCGCGCAGTCCCGGATCGCGGGCCGCGCCCAGGATCTCGATCAGGCCCTGGCCGACCTCCGGCACTTCCAGCTTGAACAGCTCGATCAGGAACTGGGGGGCCACCCGGCTGACGAACAGCTGCGGGCCACGCTGCTCGGAACTGACCTCCCGCAGATAACCGCGCAGACGGTCACCGGGCCGCACGGCCTCGCGCGGGATCATTTCCTCGCGCAGGATGATGGCCTCGGCATTACTGCCCAGATCGAGGTAGACATTGCCGCGCTCGACGCGCTTGACCACACCGGTTACCAGGTCGCCCACGCGGTCCTGGTAGGCTTCCACGACCTGCGCACGCTCGGCCTCGCGCACCTTCTGCACGATGACCTGCTTTGCTGTCTGGGCGCCGATACGGCCGAAGTCGACCGATTCCATGGGTTCCTCGATAAAGTCGCCGTGTTCGAGAGTCGGGTCCTTTTCCCGCGCCTCGGCCAGGGTAATCTGGCGCTCCGGGTGCTCGTAGACCAGCACCTCCTCGTCGCCTTCTTCGCCCTCTTCTCCCTCCTCGCCCGCTGCAGGCGCCAGGGTCTCATCGACGACCTGCCAGCGCCGGAAGGTCTCGTAGGCCCCCGTCTGGCGGTCTATGGCAACGCGCGCATCGATCTCTCCGCCATGCCGCTTGCGGGTGGCGGTGGCCAATGCCGCTTCGATTGCCTGGAAAATGATCTCCTTGTCGATACCCTTTTCATTGGATACCACATCCACCACCAGCAAGATCTCTTTGTCCATTCCTTAAAAACCTCCGAATCCGGCGTTCAGTATTCCGGCACCAAACGCGCCTGTTCAATCTGATCGAACGGCAGGCTGACCTCGACACCGTCCTGCTCGATGACAATATTCCCGTTCTCTATCCCCCGCAGCCGGCCCTTGAACCTGCGACGTCCCTCCAGCGGATAGCCAAGACGCAGCTTGATCAGGCTGCCGGCGAAGCGCTCATAGTCGCCAGGCTTGAACAACAGGCGGTCAAGTCCCGGCGAGGACACCTCCAGGGTGTAGTTCCCCGGGATCGGGTCTTCCACGTCCAGCAGTCCGCTGACCTGGTAACTGACCGCCTGGCAGTCATCCGCCGTGATGCCCTGTTCGCTGTCGATATAGACGCGTAACAGGCCGCCGCCATGGCCACCGCTACTGTATTCCACGCCGACCAGTTCATATCCCAGCGCCTGTACCGCCGGTTCCAGCAACTCGCCGATATGTAACGGATCCTGCATAAGCCTGTCTCCGGAAACAAAAAATGGGCCAAAGGCCCACTCCGTGAACTCCGAATTATTATTGGGGGAAGTATAGCAAATTGCCCTACCCCGCCCAAGCATTCACCCTGTGGATATCCTTATCCCGGTTACAAAAAAACCCCGATTACGGGGTCTTATCAAGATTGGTAGCGGGGGCAGGATTTGAACCTGCGACCTTCGGGTTATGAGCCCGACGAGCTGCCAGACTGCTCCACCCCGCATCAACGGCCGGGAAGTGTAGCATAGGAAAAGGCGCAAAAACGCCTGGAATGATCAGGCCAGAACGGCGTTGCAGAGGGCCAGCAGCGCCCCCGGGAATATCCCCAGACCCAGCACCGCGAGGCCGTTCACGCTGACCACGACCTGGAGTTCGGCACCCGGCTTCAGGGGCTCCTCGCTCAACGGCGCGTCGAAATACATCAGCTTGATCACGCGGATATAGTAGAAGGCCCCGATAATGGAGAAGAACACCGCCACCACGGCCAGCCAGACCATGTCCACGTGGATGACCGCCTGCAGCACCGACAGCTTGGCATAGAAGCCGACGGTGGGCGGGACCCCCGCCATGGAGAACATCAGGATCAGCATCATCAGGGCGAACCACGGGCTGCGCTCGTTGAGGCCCTTGAAGTCGTCCAGCTGGTCGGCCTCGAAACCGGCGCGGCTGAGCAGGATGATCATGCCGAAGCCGCCAATCGCCATCAGCGCGTAGGTGATGGCATAGAACATGGCGGCGGAATAACCCTCGGTGGTACCGGCGATCAGGCCCAGGATCAGGAAGCCGACATGCGAAATGGTCGAATAGGCCAGCATGCGCTTGATATTGGTCTGGGCAATGGCAATGACATTACCGATGGCCAGCGAGAGCACGGCCAGGATGGTCAGCATGTCCTGCCAGTCGGCCGAGAGTCCGCCAAGGGCCTGTTCCAGCAGGCGCATGGCCATGGCGAAGGCGGCGATCTTGGGTGCACTGCCGATGAACAGGGTGACCGGTGTGGGTGCGCCATGGTAGACATCGGGCACCCACATGTGGAACGGCACGGCACCGAATTTGAAGGCCAGCCCGACCACGATGAAACAAAGGGCGAAGATCTGGATCATCTCCATTTCCCCGCGCGCGGCCAGCGCGGCGGCGACCTCGGCGATATCCAGGCTGCCGGTCGCGCCATAGAGCATGGAAATACCGTACAGCAGCATGCCCGAGGCCAGGGCGCCCAGGACGAAGTATTTCATCGCCGCCTCGGAGGCCTCCGCCGAATCGCGATTGAAGGCCACCAGGGCATACAGCGACAGTGACAGCAGTTCCAGGCCGAGGTATATGGTCAGCAGGTTGTGGGCGGAGACCAGCACCATCATGCCCAGTACGGCAAACAGGCCGAGCACGTAGTACTCGCCGTGGAAGATCCCGCGCGCCACCAGGTAGCTGCGTGAATACATGAACACACCGATGGTAATCAGGAAGATGCAGGTCTTCAGCAGGGCCGCCATGGGATCGCTGACAAAGGTACCGTTCAGCACCACCGCGGTTTCGTTGTCGAGCATGCTCCCGCTGATCAGGGCCGCGACCAGCAGCGTTGCCAGCGACAGGGCGTAACTGATGATGCGGCGCTGTTCGCTGATAAAGACGTCGACGATAAGGATGACACACGCCATGGTGAGCACGAAGATCTCGGTCGACAGGGGTGCAAATTCGGATAACGCAATATTCATGGGACTTCCCTGTTAGTTTCCTGCGCCGAGCAGGGCCAGCCCGGCCTCGTGCGGCAACTTGGACGCCGAGACGTGGACCAGCAGGTTGTCCACACTGGCGTGCATGACCTCGACCAGCGGCGCGGGCCACAGGCCGAACAGCAGCACCACCGCCGCCAGGCTCGCCAGGATGGTGAATTCGCGCTTGTTGATGTCCTCGAGCTGGCGCACTCCGTCGTTGGCGATCTCGCCGAAGACCACCCGCTTGACCAGCCACAGGCTATAGGCCGCACCCAGTATCAGGGTCGTTGCGGCCAGCAGGGCAAACCAGAAATTCGCCTTGAAGCTGGCAAGGATCACCATGAACTCGCCGACGAAGCCCGAGGTGCCCGGCAGGCCGGAATTGGCCAGCGCGAACAACACCATGAAGGCGGCGAACACCGGCATGGTGTTGACCACCCCGCCGTAATCGCTGATCTGGCGGCTGTGCAACCGGTCATAGAGCACCCCGACGCAGATGAACAGCGCCCCCGAGATGAAGCCGTGCGAAATCATCTGCACCATGCCACCCTCCATGCCGAGGGCCGCGCCCTGGGTGGAGCCGGTTTTGTCCAGCAGGGTGAACACCAGAAAGATACCGAGGGTGACGAAGCCCATGTGGGCAATCGACGAATAGGCGATGAGTTTCTTCATGTCCTCCTGCACCAGCGCGACGAAGCCGATGTAGACCACCGCGACCAGTGACATCAGGATGATCAGCCAGTCCAGCGCGTGGCTGGCATCCGGCGTGATCGGCAGACTGAAACGCAGGAAACCGTAGCCGCCGATCTTGAGCATGATCGCCGCCAGGATCACGGAGCCGCCGGTTGGTGCCTCCACATGCGCGTCCGGCAACCAGGTATGCACCGGCCACATCGGCACCTTGACGGCAAACGCCATGAGAAAGGCCAGGAAGATCAGGATCTGTTCGGTCATGCCCAGCGGCAGGCGGTGGAAATCGAGGATGCCGAAGGCGCCCGACTGCAGGTGCATGTAGATCAGCGCCACCAGCATAAATACCGAACCGAGGAAGGTGTACAGGAAAAACTTGATAGTGGCATAGACCCGGCGCGGTCCGCCCCAGATGCCGATGATCAGGAACATCGGTACCAGCATGGCCTCCCAGAACACGTAGAACAGCACCGCATCCAGGGCCGCGAACACCCCGTTCATCAGGCCCTCCATGATCAGGAACGCCGCCATGTACTGACCGATCTTGTTCTTGATCACCTCCCAGCCGGCCAGCACCACCAGCACGGTGGTGAACGTGGTCAGGATGATCAGCGGCATGGAAATGCCATCCACGCCCAGGTGGTAGTTCACGTTGAAGGCACCGATCCACGGCGCCAGTTCCTGGAACTGCATGGTCGCGGTGGTGGTATCGAAGTGCGTGTACAGCAAGATACTGATAAGGAAGGTCGCCAGCGCGACGATCAGCGCGGTCGGTCGGATGTCCGGGAAACCCAGGGCCTCCATGACCAGCAGGATGACGCCACCGAGTATCGGCAGCCAAATCAGCACGCTCAGCAAGGGAAAATCCATTATGCGCCGCCCCCCTGGGCAATAAAGACGAACCAGAACAGCATCAACAGCAGGCCGATGATCATGCTGAAGGCATAGTGATAGAGGTAGCCGGACTGCACGTGGCGCACCACGCTGGCGACCCAGCCGATCACGCGTGCACTGCCGTTTACGATCAGGCCGTCGATAATCAGCACATCACCGATACGCCACAGCAGCTGACCGACACCGCGGGCACCGCCGGCGAACACGACCTCGTTGAAGTCATCCGCGTAGTACTTGTTGACCAGCACCGTGTAGACGGCCCGGAAACGCTGTGCAACACGGTCGGCAATGTCCGGATTTTTCATGTAGATGTACCAGGCCGTGCCCACGCCGGCGATGGCCAGGTAGACGGCCGGCCCCGCCAGCGCATGCAGCACGAAGCTCAGCGGACCGTGGTAGTGCTCGCCTATCTCGCCCAGCACGTCGTGGCGCGGGTCGACGTGCAGCACGCCGTTGAACCAGTCGCCGAACACCACCGGGTCGATCAGGTAGCCGGACAGCACCGAGGGAATGGCCAGCAGGATCAGCGGCACGGTCACCACCCAGGGTGTCTCCTTGAGGTGCGCGCGGGTGTGATCGTCCATGCGCGGCTTGCCGTGGAACACCAGGAAATACATGCGGAAGCTGTACAGGGCGGTGATAAACACGCCGATCAGTACCGCCCAGTAGGCGATACCGGCGCCGGGAATATGCGAGTGGTGCACCGCCTCGATGATGGTGTCCTTGGAATAGAAGCCGGAGAAGAACGGCGTACCGATCAGGGCCAGGGAGCCGATCAGCGAGGTGAACCAGGTAATCGGCATGTACTTGCGCAGGCCGCCCATGTTGCGGATGTCCTGGTCATGGTGCATGGCGATGATCACCGAGCCGGCACCAAGGAACAGCAGCGCCTTGAAGAAGGCGTGGGTCATCAGGTGGAAGATACCGGCGGCATAGGCCGAGGCCCCCAGGGCGACGGTCATGTAACCCAGCTGCGACAGGGTTGAATAGGCGATGACGCGCTTGATGTCGTTCTGAACGATGCCGAGCAGGCCCATGAACAGGGCGGTGATGGAACCGATGATCAGCACAAAGGACAGCGCGGTCTCGGACAGCTCGAACAGCGGTGACATGCGCGCCACCATGAAGATGCCCGCCGTGACCATGGTGGCGGCGTGGATCAGGGCCGAGATCGGGGTCGGGCCCTCCATGGAGTCCGGCAGCCACACGTGCAGCGGCACCTGGGCGGACTTGCCCATGGCGCCGATGAACAGGAAGATGCAGATCACCGTCAGCAGCGACCACTCGGCACCGGGGAAGATCTCGAAGCCGGCGGTCTCCATGGCCGGGGCGGCGGCGAACACGGTGGCATAGTCCATGCTGTTGAAGGCCATGTAGATCGCGCCGATTCCCAGCAGGAAGCCGAAGTCCCCCACCCGGTTCACCAGGAAGGCCTTCAGGTTGGCGTAAATCGCCGTGGGCCGCTGGTACCAGAAGCCGATCAGCAGGTAGGACACCAGGCCCACGGCTTCCCAGCCGAAGAACAGCTGCAGGAAGTTGTTGGACATCACCAGCATCAGCATGGAGAAGGTGAACAGCGCGATGTAGCTGAAGAAGCGCTGGTAGCCCGGGTCGTCGTGCATGTAGCCGATGGTGTAGATGTGCACCATCAGCGAGACAAATGTCACCACGGTGATCATCAGCGCGGTGAGCTTGTCGACCAGGAAGCCGATCTCGAAACGCACGCCATCGGAAATCATCCAGGTGTAGACGCTGGCGTTGTAGGTCTGCGCCCCGTCGAAGGCGAACTGCTTGAGCACCATCAGCGATAGCACGAAGGACACCGCCACGCCGAGGATGGTCACGGTGTGCGCGCCGGCGCGCCCGATCTGCCTGCCGAACAGGCCGGCGACAATGGCGCCGAACAGCGGGGCTAGCGGAATCGCGAGATAGACATTTTCCATGGCATCAGCCCTTCATGGTATCCAGGTCATCCACGTTGATGGTCTGGCGGTTGCGGAACAGCACCACCAGGATGGCCAGGCCGATGGCGGCCTCGGCCGCGGCGACCGTGAGGATGAAAAACACGAACACCTGGCCGGCGGTATCGCCCAGGAAATAGGAAAAGGCCACGAAGTTCATGTTGACGGCGAGCAGCATCAGCTCAATCGCCATCAGCAGGATGATGACATTCTTCCGGTTGAGGAAGATACCGGCCACGCTCAGCCCGAACAGGATGGCGCCCAGAATCAGATAGTCAGACAGTGCAATCATTGTTGATTCAGTTCATTTATCGTGAAAAACCATTCACCGCAGAGACGCCGAGGACGCGGAGAAAAGCAATAATTGCCACTGACAATAAATTGCTTTTCTGTAATAGCATCTCGGACTGATGGTTTTAGTTTCAAGATATTTTCTCTGCGTTCTCCGCGTCTCTGCGGTTAGCTTGTGTTTACTGCCGTTCCTCGGCCTTCATCTTCACCAGCCGCACGCGATCGCTGCTCTTCACCGCGACCTGGTCCACCGGGTTCTGGTGCTTGGTCCCGGGGCGCCGGCGCATGGTCAGGACGATGGCGGCGATGATGGCGACCAGCAGAATCACCGCGGCGATCTCGAAGGGGTAGACATAATCGGTGTACAGGACGCTGCCCAGTTCGCGGGTATTGCTGTAGTCGGCCCCGTGACGCGCGGGGATAGCCACGGCATCGGCACCGAAGTTGCGCGCCCTGACCACCAGGAACATCTCGATCACGATCAGCGCAGCTACACTGAGTCCGACCGGAAGATACCTGATAAAACCCTCTCGCAGCGGTGAGACGTTGATGTCCAGCATCATCACCACGAACAGGAACAGCACCATGACCGCGCCTACATAGACCAGCACCAGCGCGATGGCCAGGAACTCGGCCTCCAGCAGCAGCCACAGGGCGGCACAGGTAAAGAAGGCCAGCACCAGGTGCAGGGCCGCATGCACCGGGTTACGCACCGTGATCACGCGTCCGGCGGCGAACACCAGCACCGCGGCAAAGAAATAGAAAATAAAGCGCTCGAAGTCCATTGGTCTTACCTGTAGGCCGCGTCCTGCATGCGGTCTTTCGCAATCTGCTCTTCGTACTTGTCGCCGATCTCCAGCAGCATCTGCTTGGTCATGACGTTTTCGCCGCGGTTTTCGAATGTGTACTCGAAGTTGCGGGTTTCGACGATGGAGTCCACGGGGCAGGATTCCTCGCAGAATCCGCAGTAGATGCACTTGAACAGGTCGATATCGTAGCGGGTGGTGCGGCGGGTCCCGTCGGCACGCTCTTCGGCCTCGATAGTGATCGCCAGTGCCGGGCAGACCGCCTCGCACAGCTTGCAGGCAATGCAGCGCTCCTCGCCGTTGGGATAGCGCCGCAGGGCATGCAGTCCCCGAAAGCGGTTCGACTGAGGGGTCTTCTCCTCCGGGTACTGCACCGTGATCTTGCGCTTGAAGAGATAACGCCCGGTGACACCCAGCCCCTTGCGCATCTCGCGCAAAGTCAGGCTTTTCAGGAAATTTCCGAATCGATCCATGTCAGCTTGCCTCAATCGAACCAGGGGCCGATATCGGCCATCACGGCAGCACCTTCCACCACCAGCCACACAATGGTGATCGGGATGAACACCTTCCAGCCCAGCCGCATGATCTGGTCATAGCGGTAACGCGGGAAAGTGGCACGCAACCAGAGAAAGAAGAACAGGAACAGCGAGGTCTTGGCCAGCAGCCAGAACACACCTGGCACCCAGGTGAACCAGGACTCGAACCAGGTCCCCTCGAATGGTGACAGCCAGCCGCCCAGGAACATCAGCGCGGCCAGGGCCGCGATCAGGATCATGTTGGCGTATTCGGCCAGGAAGAAAACGGCAAAGGCCATGCCGGAATATTCCACGTGGAAACCCGCGACGATCTCGGACTCACCCTCGGCCACGTCGAAGGGTGCACGATTGGTCTCGGCGACGCCGGAGATGAAATAGATAATGAACAGCGGGAACAGCGGCAACCAGAACCAGTGCAGCAGACTACCCTGCTGTGCCAGCACGATCTCGCGCAGGTTGAGGCTGCCACCGGCAATCAGTACCCCCACCAGTGCAAAGCCCATGGCGATCTCGTAGGCGACGATCTGGGCCGCGGAGCGCATGGCGCCGAGGAAGGCGTACTTCGAGTTGGTCGCCCAGCCTGCGATGATGACGCCGTAGACCCCCATGGAGGTCAGCGCCAGAATGTACAGCAGGCTGGCATCGATGTCCGCCAGCACCAGGGTGTCGGTGAACGGCATAACTGCCCAGGCCGCCAGTGCCGGGGCAATCGACAGCATGGGGGCGATCAGGAACAGGAAGCGGTTGGCACTGCTGGGAACGATGATTTCCTTCATCAGCAGCTTGAGTGCATCCGCAATCGGCTGCAGCCAGCCGCGCGGTCCCACGCGATTGGGCCCGATACGCACCTGCATGTAGCCGATGATCTTGCGCTCGGCATAAGTGAGGTAGGCCACGGCCAGCATCAACGGCGCCACAATGGCGACGATCTTGAGCACGATAAAGACCGGCTCCCTGATTAGTTCCCAGAATTCGACCATGGCTGTTCTTCAGTTAGCTGTTCATGCACGTTCGATGGTGACCGGCCCGTAACTCGGTCCCAGGCCAAGTGTTGCCGGGATGGCGGCCGGCAGCCAGGCGCAACCCGCCGGGACACGCTCGTCGATTTCCAGTGCCAGGGTGACGCTCCCCTCGCCCTGCTGCACCCGGATGCTGTCGGCATCCGCCACCCCGCTCTGCGCGGCCTGCGCGGCACACAGGCGCACACTGGTCTGCGCCGCATCCGGGGTTTGCTGCAGGGAGGCTGCACGCCGTACCAGGGCGTCGGACGAGTGGATAGGCACATCGCCGATGCGTTCCAGTCCGCCGGCCGTTGCGGGCGCGGCGACCGCGGCCGGACCTGAACCGATGGCCGTGGATGCGGCATCGACCTTGCGGCGCAGTTCATCGCGCACCTGTTCGCTGCTGGTGTAGTCGAATCCATCCAGCTGCAGCAGGTTACCGAGTACGCGCAGCACCTTCCAGCCGGGCCGGCTGTCGGCATAGGGCGAGGCAACTCCCGCAAAACTCTGCCAGCGCGCTTCCGCATTGACGAAGGTGCCGGAGGTCTCGGTGAACGGGCCAATCGGCAGCAGCACGTCCGCATTCGCCTTCATGGCCTCGCTGGCCCAGGGCGTGAGCGCGACCACGAAATCGGCCGCTGCGACCGCGGTCGCTGCAGCGGCGCTGTCCCAGCAGTCATATTCCGGTTCGACCCCCAGCAGGATGCAGGCCTTGCGCGGTTCGCTGCACAATTCACGCGCCGTCAGGCCCGGGCTGGCACAGGCCTCACCGGCCGGTCCGCGGTGCGGCAATACACCCGCCAGCCAGCCACCGACACTGTTGGCGGCCTCGGGAAGCTCGCCCATGACGGCACCGCTGGCGGCGGCGATGACCCCGGCCAGCGCGCGCAGCAATGAATATTCGGGATGCGCCACGGCGCCGTTGCCCAGCAGCACGGTACCCCTGTCGGCGTCCCTGAGGGCCCCGGCGATGGCGCGCTGGGCCTCATCCGGGGTGGCCTCGCTGATCAGCGCGCGCACCGCCTCCGGGGCCGAACTGCCGGCATCCGGGAAGCAGGCCGCAATACCGGCCAGGGTCTGCGCCATGCGCGACGGCGGCACGATGGCCTTAGCGTGCACGTCGAAGTTGAGTTCGTAGTCCACGGGGTTGACGAACATCACGGCGGCGCCGGTCAGGGCCGCCTTGCGCAGCCTGTGTCCGGCAATCGGTTGTTCCTTGCGGGTGTTGGAGCCGATCACCAGGGCCGCCCCGATGCCTTCCAGTTGTTCCAGCGACTGGCCCAGCGACGGGTGCAGCGCGGCGCTGTCCTGACCGGTGAAATCGGCCTGGCGCAGGCGGTGATCGATATTGTTGCTGCCCAGGCCGCGCGCGACGGCCTGGGCGAGGTACATTTCTTCCAGCGTGGCCGTGGGTGACACCAGCATGCCCAGCTGCTCGCTGCCATGCGCTGCGGTCTGCGCCTTGATGCCATCGACCGCGGCCTGCAGCGCAGCGTCCCAGTCAACCTCATGCCACACATCGTCGATCTTGACCATGGGCGTTGCCAGGCGATCGGCAGCGTAGAGACCCTCGTAGCTGAAGCGGTCGCGGTCGGACAACCAGACCTCGTTGATTTCCTCGTTCTCGCGCGGCACCACGCGGATCACCTGCCCGCGCCGGGTGTGCACGAAGAGATTGGAGCCGACAGAGTCATGCGGGCCGACCGAGGCATGCTGCAGCATCTCCCAGGCACGTGCCTTGAAACGTGACGGCTTGGCGGTCAACGCCCCCACCGGGCAGACATCGATGACATTGCCGGAGAGTTCGGATTCCAGCGAACCCTCGATATAGGTGCCGATCTCCATGTTCTCACCGCGACCGGTGGCGCCCAGCTCCATCTTGCCGGCCACCTCGCGCAGCATACGGATGCATCGGGTGCAGTGGATGCAGCGGGTCATGTCGGTGGCGATCAGCGGACCGATAAACTTGTCCTTGACCACACGCTTCTTTTCGGAGAACCGCGAGACCCCGCGACCATAACCCAGCGCCAGGTCCTGCAGTTCGCATTCACCGCCCTGGTCGCATATCGGGCAGTCCAGCGGATGGTTGATCAGAAGGAATTCCATTATCGCCTTCTGCGCGCCACGCGCCAGTTCCGAACCGGTAAAGACCACCATGCCGTCGGTCACCGGCGTGGCACAGGCGGGCAGCGGCTTGGGCACCTTTTCCACCTCGACCATGCACATGCGGCAGTTCGCAGCGACGGAGAGCTTCTTGTGATAGCAGAAGCGCGGGATGGTGATACCCGCCGCATCGGCCACCTCGATGATCATGGCGCCCTTGCGTGCCTGCAGCGTCCGGCCGTCGATCTCGATGGTGACGGCATCCTCCGGCGGGATCTCGGGGCGCGCGCTCATGCCGCTGCTCCTTCGGACGAGGCGCCCTCGCCCACCATGCAGCACTTGTGGGTAATGTGGTATTCGAATTCCTCGCGGTAATGTTTCAGAAAGCTCTGCACCGGCCAGGCCGCTGCGTCGCCGAAGGCGCAGATGGTCTTGCCCTCGATCTGGCCTGCCGCACTTTCCAGCAAGTCGAGGTCCTCGGGACGTCCCCGGCCCTCCTCGATGCGCTTGATGACACGGTACATCCAGCCGGTACCCTCGCGGCAGGGCGTGCACTGGCCGCAGGATTCGGCGAAATAGAAACGCGAGATACGCATCAGGGCACGTACCATGCAGGTCGAGTCGTCCATCACCATGACGCCGCCCGATCCCAGCGCGGAGCCGGCCTTGGCCAGCGAGTCATAGTCCATGTCGGCCTCCATGACGACATCGGCCGGCATCACCGGCATCGAGGAGCCGCCCGGGATCACCGCCTTGAGCTGGTGACCGTCGCGCACGCCGCCGGCCATCTCCAGCAGTTCGCGGAACGGGATGCCCATCGGCACCTCGAAGTTGCCGGGCCGGTTGACGTGGCCCGAGACCGAGAAGATCTTCACACCGCCGTTGTTCGGCTTGCCGAGCTTGAGGAACCAGTCGCCGCCGTTGCGCATAATGGCCGGCACCGAGGCCAGGGTCTCGGTGTTGTTGATGGTGGTCGGCTTGCCATAAAGCCCGAAGTTCGCCGGGAACGGCGGCTTGAAGCGCGGCTGGCCCTTCTTGCCCTCCAGGGACTCCAGCAGCGCGGTCTCCTCGCCACAGATGTAGGCACCCGCGCCAAGGTGGCCATGGCACTCGAAATCGATACCTGACCCCATCAGGTCGCTGCCCAGAAGGCCGGCCTCGCGCGCCTCGATGAGGGCCTGCTCAAAGCGTTCGAAGGGTTCGTGGTGAAATTCACCGCGCATGTAGTTGTAGCCCACGGTCGCACCCATGGCATAGCCGGCGATCGCCATGCCCTCGACCAGGGCATGCGGGTTGTAGCGCAGGATATCGCGGTCCTTGCAGGTGCCGGGCTCGGACTCGTCCGAGTTGCAGACGATGTATTTCTGCACCGGGGCATTGCGCGGCATGAAGCTCCACTTTAGGCCGGTCGGGAAGCCGGCGCCGCCACGGCCACGCAGGCCGGACTGCTTCACTTCCTCAATGATGTCCTCGGGCGGTCTCTTTTCCCGCAGGATCTTCTTCCACGCCTCGTAGCCGCCGACCCTGAGATAGTTCTCCAGGGTCCACGGTTCATCGAACTGCAATGTGGCGAAACAGACCTGTTCAGTCATGCCTTACTCCAGCGCGTCCAGGATCTCGTCCAGCGGCCGTCCGGTGTGGTTTCGCCCAGCTTGATGCCGAGTTTGTTCTCGACGTGCTTCACGATGTCAGCGGCACCGCACAGCATGCAGGAAAGATTGGTGCACAGTGCCACCATGTTGCGACCCACCGGCTCGAGCTCGATCATGGAATAGAAGGTGCCGACCTCGTACACCTGCACCGGCGGCATGCCGATATAGTCCGCCACCGCGTCCATCAGCTCGCGACTGACCCAGCCGCCGTTCTGTTCCTGGGCGATCTGCAGGGCGCTCAGGACCGCGGACTGTCTCTGGTCGGCCGGGTACTTCTCCAGCCAGGCGTCGATGCGTGCGCGGGATTCCACGCTCAGCAGACCGGCCTTGTGTTGCTGTATCTGGGTTGCCATCAGCGGTCGATCTCCCCGAAAACGATATCCTGAGTGCCGATCACAGCGACCACGTCCGCCAGCATGTGACCGCGCACCATCTCGTCCAGCCCGGAGATATGCGCAAAGCCCGGTGCGCGGATCTTCAGGCGATAGGGCTTGTTGGCGCCGTCGGAAACCAGGTAGACACCGAACTCACCCTTGGGATGCTCGATGCCGGCATAGGCCTCGCCGGCAGGGATGCAGAAGCCCTCGGTGAACAGCTTGAAATGGTGAATCAGGGCCTCCATGTCGGCCTTCATTTCTTCGCGCCGCGGGGGTGCCAGCTTGGGATCGTCCAGCATGACCGGGCCGGGATTGGCACGCAGCCATTTCACACACTGGCGGATAATGCGGTTGGACTGGCGCATCTCCTCCATGCGCACCAGGTAACGGTCATAACTGTCACCCTCGGTGCCCACCGGGATGTCGAAGTCCACCCGGTCGTAGACCTCGTAGGGCTGCTTCTTGCGCAGGTCCCATTCGATACCGGAGCCGCGCAGCATGGGACCGGAAAAGCCCATCTGCATGGCGCGTTCCGGCGACACCACGCCGATGCCGACGGTGCGCTGCTTCCAGATGCGGTTATCCGTCAGCAGGGTCTCGTATTCGTCCACACAGCCCGGGAAACGCTCGGTGAAGGACTCGATGAAATCAAGCAACGAGCCCTCACGGTTGGCGTTCATGCGGTCCACTTCCTTTTGGTTGTGCCACTTCGATGCCTCGTATTTCGGCAAGGCATCGGGCAGATCGCGGTAGACACCGCCCGGCCGGTAGTAGGTGGCGTGCATGCGCGTACCCGAGACGGCCTCATAGCAGTCCATCAGGTCTTCGCGCTCGCGGAAGGCATACAGGAAGATCGTCATCGCGCCGACATCCAGGCCGTGCGCCCCGATCCACAGCAGGTGATTCAGGATGCGCGTGATCTCGTCGAACATGACACGGATGTACTGGGCGCGCAGCGGCGGTGTGATGCCCAGCAGTTTTTCCATCGCCAGCACATAGCCGTGCTCGTTGCACATCATGGACACGTAATCGAGGCGGTCCATGTAGCCGATGCTCTGGTTATAGGGCTTGCTCTCGGCGAGCTTCTCGGTGGCGCGGTGCAGCAGGCCGATATGCGGATCGGCGCGCTCGATGACCTCGCCATCCATCTCCAGCACCAGGCGCAGCACGCCGTGGGCCGCCGGGTGCTGGGGACCGAAATTCAGGGTGAAATTGCGTACCTCTGGCATGACTTACTCCGCCTGTTCCGTGGCCGTTGCATCCGTGTCGGCATCAACAGCATCGGCCACCTCCGCCGCGGGTGCCTCCGCGGCACGGATCACCTTGGGCACCAGTACCCGCGGTTCGATCGTAACCGGCTGGTAGATGACGCGTTTCTTCTCGGCGTCGTAGATCACTTCCACGTTGCCACTCAGCGGGAAGTCCTTGCGGAAGGGATGCCCGATAAAGCCGTAGTCGGTGAGGATGCGGCGCAGGTCCGGGTGGCCGTCAAACAGGATACCGTAGAGGTCAAAGGCCTCGCGCTCGTACCAGTTGGCGCTGCTCCAGACCGGGATAACCGAGGGCACGACCGGCAGTTCGTCGTCCGGGGCGAACACCCGCAGGCGCAGACGCCGGTTATTGGATACGGACAGCAGGTGGTAGACCGCGGCGAAGCGCCCTGCCTCGCCCGGTGTCTCGACCGCCAGCTCGTCGGTCACGATCGTCATGTGGCCGGCGGTCCGGGCGTCGACCCCGCGACTGAAGCCGCTACCGGAAGATTCCTCGGTGGCCCACTCGTCCTGGCCATAGTTCGCATAATCGATACCACACAGGTCGATCAGCACCTCGAAGCCGAAGGCCGGCTCATCCCGCAGTGCGGTGGCGACCTCCAGGAGATTGTCGGGCGCGATCTCGAGCGTGACCTCACCTGCCCTGACAGTGGTGGACTGCAGGCCGTCACCGAATCGTTCCTGCAGTTGCGCTGCCAGTGCTTGAGTATCGGACATGGATATCGACCCTTAGCGGGCAATGGTGTTGGTTCGGCGTATCTTGTTCTGCAGCTGCAGGATACCGTAGAGCAGCGCCTCCGCTGTTGGCGGGCAGCCGGGCACGTAGATGTCGACCGGCACGATGCGGTCACAGCCGCGCACCACCGAATAGGAATAATGGTAATAGCCGCCGCCGTTGGCGCACGAGCCCATGGAAATCACCCACCGGGGCTCGGCCATCTGGTCATAGACCTTGCGCAGGGCCGGCGCCATCTTGTTGCATAGCGTGCCGGCAACGATCATGACATCCGACTGCCGCGGGCTGGGGCGGAACACGACGCCGAAACGGTCGAGGTCATAGCGCGAGGCACCGGCCTGCATCATCTCGACGGCGCAGCAGGCCAGACCGAAGGTCATCGGCCACATGGAACCGGTGCGTGCCCAGTTGATCAGCGCATCGGCCGAGGTGGTGACATAACCTTCCTTAAGCAGGCCTTCTATTCCCATTCCAGCGCACCCTTCTTCCATTCATAGATAAAGCCGATCACCAGGATCCCGAGGAACACCATCATGGCGGCGAAACCGAACATGCCGATCTCATCCAGCACCACGGCCCAGGGGAACAGGAAGGCAATTTCCAGATCGAAAATGATAAACAGGATGGCCACCAGGTAGTAGCGCACATCGAAACGCATGCGGCTGTCCTCGAAGGCCTCGAAACCGCATTCGTAGGGAGAGAGTTTTTCGCTGTCCGGCTTGTGGGGTGCGAGCAGGAAGCCTGCCAGGATCGGGATGACGCCGATGGCGATTCCGATTGCCATGAAAATAAGGATTGGCAGGTAATTTTCCAGCATCTAGCAGCGGCCTCGTGCACCCGGCGGCAGGATCCCGGTGCAACTCAGATGACTAATTTCTTATTCACGCCCAGAAAAAGCCTGTGAAGTCTAGGCCAGCGACACACTCAGTGTCAAGTTCGAGAGCATGCATTATTACTATATATTTCAGCTAATTAGGTCATTCTTTAGGGGTATAAAAAATCAGCATAACACCCCCCTGAACGGCCCGGCAGGACACCTGTCAATTGCCCGGCAGCGGCAGACACTGTGCAGGCAGGATCCAGGCCAGCTATTTGGTGCCGATGGCCGGAGTCGAACCGGCACGGCTTGCGCCACTGCCCCCTCAAGACAGCGTGTCTACCAATTCCACCACATCGGCTGGCTATCAGCGCGCCCGAGAGGGCGCATGCTATTCGGGTAAATCCTCGGCCCCGGCCGGCACCCCGGCAACCCCGGGCCCATCGATCACAGCCGCCGGCGGCGGCGTTACCGGCAGGTCCTGCGGAAGATCGGTCGGTAAATCCGCAGTTTCTGCCTCCAGCTTCTCGAGGGCGCCGGCGACCTCCTCCTGCTCGACCACCTTGCGGGCATCAATGGCCTGCTGTTCGATCTGGTCGGCCACGCTCTCGACGGGCTTACCGCTGTCGCGGACCAGGGGCGAGGCAATCAACAGGCAGTTTATGAAGAAGACCGCCGCCAGGATGCCGGTGGCACGGGTGAAAAACGAGCTCGAACCCTGGGAACCGAACATGGTACCCGACGCGCCACTGCCGAAGGCCGCACCCATATCGGCGCCCTTGCCCTGCTGCAGCATCACCAGGGCGATAATGCTGATGGACACCAGGATCTGCACAACCAGTAGGAATGTAAACATAGTACGACCGTCGGTTCAGGTTCTGATGGACATCGAATCAGGCGTTGCCCGCCCGGCCGATGGAGAGAAATTCATTTGCGTCCAGCGAGGCACCGCCGATCAGGCCGCCGTCGATGTCCACCATGGCGAACAGTTCGGCCGCGTTGCTGCCCTTGACACTGCCGCCGTAGAGGATCTGCACCTTTTCAGCGACCGCGGCATCCTCCCTGGCGATCATGCCACGGATGAAGGCATGCACGTCCTGCGCCTGCTGCGGGGTCGCGGTCTTGCCGGTACCGATGGCCCAGTCGGCCAGGGCACCCGCGCCCTCGAGATCGATAATGGCGTCCAGCTGGCGGGAGACCACCTGTTCGGTGATGCCCTGCTCGCGCTCCTCCAGCAACTCGCCCACGCACAGGATCGGCACCAGGCCGGCCTGGCGTGCGGCAGCAAACTTGCGTGCCGTGAATTCGTCGCTCTCGCCGTAGACGCTGCGGCGCTCGGAGTGGCCGACAATGGCGTACTTGCAGCCGACATCGGTCAACATGCCCGGGGCGATCTCACCGGTGTGCGCGCCGGACTCGCGGTCATTCACATCCTGTGCACCCAGCGCAATGGATGAACCTGCCAGCATGGCCGCCACCTGGGGAATATAGACATAGGGCGGGCACACCGCCATTTCGGCCGTGGTGACGGAATCCAGTCCGGCCATGATGCCCTCGACCAACGGCTTGATGCTGTCGAGCGACCCGTTCATTTTCCAGTTTCCGGCAACCAGTGGCTGACGCATAGTGACCTCCCTTTGAAGCGAGCCGCGTAGCTTAGCCATCCGCCACCGGAAAATCAATTTATCAAGAAAAAACAGCGGCGACAGGAACCGGGAGTTACCGGCTGGCGAAGACACCAGGCCGCCTCTCGGGGTGGCCTGCACGTGGGTCACGCACCACTGGTGCCCTGCCCGACGCGACGAAAAACCGGCACGGCCCTGCGCCGCCGCCCTGCGACCCGATTCAGCTGGTAGCGAGGTGGAACGATGCGATTGCGGGCTATGCAAATAAACCTGACTTGTTGACGGATAAATCCCGCTGATCGGTTGATCCGGATTATGGGAAAACTGCCTGACAGTGCAGCCTCCTGATGCGCAGACCCGCCGATTGACTAAGCCAAAGCCACCCTCCCCGACTATAATCAACAACAAGGAAGAGGGAATTTTCCCGGACTCATGGCCATGGGATGAGCATAGATGCTCTCCTGTCCCCGTGCGTATAACACCTATAAGCCGCCCGGCATCCCCCTTTCAGGTCCGGGAACGGACGAGACTGTGTCGCATCCCGGTATTGAAAAGGCGTGTCAGGCTACCCCGGGTAGCAGGAGGTGCGCAATGCAGACATACGAATTATCCAGAGACAAGGGCTGGTATCTCATCTTGCTTGTCCTTGCCTTCGGCAGTATCACCCTTTTCGGTTGCAGCAGTAACGGTAATGGCAGCGGGACGGGTACGCTCAATGACAGCGCGGTGCAGGGTGTGAGTTACACGGGCGGGACACAATCAGGTGTCACCGACCAGAATGGCACCTTCCATTACACCGGTGACAGCGTGTCCTTTGCCGTCGGCAATATCGAACTGGGCAGTGGCACACCCAAGGCCTTCATGACCCTGGTCGATCTTGTTGATGGCGCAGTGGACGAGACCCACCCGGCCGTGACCAATATCGCCTGCCTGCTTCAATCGATGGATGACGACCAGGATCCCAACAACGGCATCAATATCACCCAGCAGGTGAGAGACGCCGCGGCGAACATGTCCGTCAACTTTGACCAGGCTACCGAGGCCTTCGAGACCGATAGCGATGTGCAGATGCTGATGGCGGGCATGACCATGCCCGGGGGTACCGGACCGCGGACACTGAGGGACTGTGTGCTGGCTCAGCAGCACCTTCGTGACACGCTGCTGGGGACATTCACCGGCACCTACTGTGGCACGTTCAGTGGGGATCTCAGCGGTGAATTCACCATCATGGTCGGAGATGACGGCAGCCTCACGGGAACAGCGACAACCACTGAAACCGGTGGAACTGTTGAATATCCGCTCAGCGGCACAACGTCGAGTTCCGGCGAGGTCTCATTCGGCGGTGACGTCATCGGCGGAGGCAGCTTCTCGGGTGAAGTGATGCCCGATGGCAGCGTGGCCGGCAACTGGGAATCCGAGGGTCTGGTGGGAACTCTGTCGGGGGCCCGGGGGTCTGCCGAGAGCTGTGCTGCCGGTTCAGGTGGCAGCGGTGGCGGTGGAACCGGTGGCGGTGGAACGGGCGGTGGCAGCGAAGGGAATGTCCGCGTGGTCCTCACCTTCGAGGACACGAGCGTGGTGACCGTCACGCCTAGCGCCGTCTACGAGTGCAGTGATCCCGCCCTGTTTTCCTGCGAACTGCACGTGTTCGATATTCCAGGTAGCGACCGCTACTTCCAGTACCTGTGGCCTTTAGGAACCTGTTTCAGCTTCGATGCCGTCATCGAGCACGAGGGCACGGCCTGGTATCTGTCGGGCGAACCGCTCAGGCCCTTTGGCGAGGGCGGTACGGGCCCCTTCGCAACGGGCATGTTCTACGAACGTCTGGGTACGGAACTGGGGGGCACATTCGAGTTCTATGAAGAGGATCTGGTGTTGCCCGCCACCACACCCTGTCCGGAAAACGGTGCTGAAGAACCCGTGGGTTGAACAAAGCCCCCGGGCAAACGGAGACCGGGGCGACCGCAAGGCCGCCCCGGTTTAGTGTAATGTTTGTTTTTCGATCACCACGGCTCGAGCACTCTGGAGCAAGCGTCATGAAACCGACCGACAATGAACTCGAAATGGCCATCGTCGCGGCGGAGCGCATGTGCGCAACCGGCGACGACGAGCACCATGTCGCCGCGACGCTGCTCTACCTCTACGAGCGCCTGCAGGTGCTGGAAGGGGTGCGGGCCGCGGCCCGGGATTTCCTGCATTCCGGCCAGGAGGACCCCCGGTACGACCTCCTGGTGCGCGCCCTCGAGAACGCCAGCCAGTAACCGGGGCCGCAGGCTACGACCGGGATCCGGTGTAGTGGTTGACTTCTACGGTGACGTGCGAGAGCTGCTCGAATTCCGCCAGCAGCGCCTTGTAGTGCTCCGGGGGACGGGGTTGACGGGTCACCAGCGAGAGAATGATCGAATAGTGGCCGGGCCCCAGCCGCCAGACATGCAGGTCGGTGACCCGGTTATCCCCCTCCGCCTCGATGGTTTCCTGAATGCTGTGCTTGTAGTCCTCCTCGATACTGCCATCCAGCAGTACCGGGCCGGTCTCCCGCACCAGGCCGTATGACCAGCGGGTGATCACCGCAGCACCCACGATACCCATCACCGGGTCGAGCCAGTTCCAGCCGAAATATTTTCCCGACAGCAGGGCGATGATCGCCAGCAGCGAGGTCAGGGCATCGGCGAGCACGTGCAGGTAGGCGGCCCTGAGATTGTGGTCGTGGTGATGGTGATGGGCATGGTCGTGATGGTGGGCATGGCCGTGATGACCGTCCTGCAGCAGCCAGGCGCTGACCAGGTTGACGGTCAGGCCGAGCACCGCCACGGCGATCGCCTCGTTGAACTGGATGGCCTGGGGATCGAAAATGCGCTGCACCGACTCCACCAGCATCACCAGGGCGACCACGGCCAGGGCGACGGCACTGGCGAACCCGCCCAGCACGCTGACCTTGCCGGCACCGAAGGCAAATGCCGGGTTGTCGGCATTCTTCCGGGCATAGCGGTAGGCGAAGATCGTGATCATGAAGGCGGCCACATGGGTGCCCATGTGCCAGCCGTCGGCCAGCAGCGCCATCGACCCGTACACACTGCCGGCGACGATCTCCACCACCATGGTAGAGGCCGTGAGAATCAGCACCTGCAGGGTGCGCTTCTCGCCCTTCTCGTTGATCACCGCGAAGTCGTGATCATGCTGCCAGTCGTCGATGGTGTGTATGGTCATCGGGTATTCCTGCCTGTTGCCGGATCGGCGCCGGGAATGAGCGGGCGCTCAGCCGGCCAGCCTGGTGCGTGCACCCCGCAGGTGTTTGCGCACCAGGTCGAGGTGCAGGCGCAGGCTGTAGAGCTCGTCGGCATAGGACAGGGGCACCTCGACCTTGCGCACCTCATCCTCGATCCGGTCCAGCTGGACCAGACAGTCATCCAGGCGCGCCGCCGTTTCGGCCCCCGGGTGCACAATGTCCAGCGCCTGCAGTTCCCGGTACCAGCGGTAGATCTTCTTGCGCACCTGCCAGCGGTAGGCCGGGGGCATGATCTTGAACAGGGGAATCAGCAGGGTGAGCAGCGGCACCAGCATGATTTTCAGGCGATCCACCAGGCTGGCCGCCCAGAACGGCAGATAGCGTTGCAGGAATGGCGGCCCATGCTCATAGTAACGGCGTGCGTCCTGGTCCAGCGCCAGGTCCAGGTAACGGGGCGCCGGGAAGGTGCCCGGCGGTACGAACAGGTCACCGCCGCCATGCACCCGGCTGACCGCCTGCAACACCAGGCTGACCAGTGCCGGGTGAAAGTCGTTGCGCGCCACCAGGTTGGCCGTGGGCGCCAGCAGCTGCGTGTCCTGCGCCGGGATGTTGGCATCGAAATCGATCACGCCCTCGGGCAGGGTGATGGCCGAAAGAAAATGGTACCGGCGCGCGTAGGCCGCGGACCGGGCAAAGCTCATCAGCCTGACCGTGTCGGCATACAGCAGTTCCTGGATCAGCGGCGCATCGGGGCCGGCGACAAAGAAGGCGGCATCGACCTCTGCATTCAGCAAGGCCTGTGCGGCCGCCCTGCCTCCCAGCGGAAGGAGGCTGTCGGCGCCACGCTCGATTGCATAGTCTTCCAGCAGGGTCAGGGCAATCGCCCGGGTGCCACTGCCCTCCTCGCCGATGGCAATTCGCCTGCCCAGTAATTCGGGCAGGCGGGTCACAGTCTGCTCACCGCGGTAGAACACCCACAAGGGTTCGTGGTAGAGACTGCCCAGCGACACCAGCCCGGGTGCGTCGGCCGTCGCAACGCCGCCCTGGACAAAGGCCAGATCGACCTGGCCCGACGCGTCCTCGAGCAGGCGAAGATTCTCGACGGATCCGGCACTGTTACGCAGTTCCAGCTCGATGCCGTCCGCGGCCAGCTGTTCCCGGTAGCGCCGGGCGTAGAGAAAATACGCGCCCTCCTCCGCGCCGGTCGCGATCACGATGCTCCCGGGTGGCGCGGGGTCCACGAACTGATAGGCGATCACGAAGCCGATAATCGTGATAGCGACAGCTGGCGCAAAGGTCTTCAGCAGACTCCTGGTTGATCTTGCTTGCATCAGGGACTCGGTAGCGGCCTGGTGATCCGTCGCAGGTTCAGACTGCCGCCGCCACCACCGTCGCCAGGTGATCGGCCTCTTCCATGACGGTCTGCTCGTCCTCGCCTTCCACCATCACGCGCACCACCGGCTCGGTACCGGAGGGACGCAGCAGCACCCGGCCCCGGCCGGCGAGGCGTTGTTCGGCCGATTTCACCGCCTCCTGCACCACCGGCGCGGCGTCCAGGTCGATCGATCCGGCCACCGGTACGTTGATCATGTGCTGCGGATACTTCTTCATTCCCGATCTCAGGTCGGCCAGCGGCTTGCCGCTTTGCACCATGGCGGCCAGCACCTGCAGCGCGGAGACAATGCCGTCACCCGTGGTGGTGCGATCCAGACAGATGATGTGCCCGGATGATTCACCGCCGAGCTGGCCACCGCTCTGGCGCAGCAATTCCAGTACATAACGGTCACCGACCCGGGCCCGCTGAAACCCGATGTGGTGTGCCTGCAGCGCATGCTCGAGCCCCAGGTTGCTCATCAGGGTACCGACGACAACGCCATTCAGCATACCCTGCTGCTGGCGTGACAACGCGATAATAAACAGCAGTTCGTCGCCGTCGACCAGTACCCCCTGGTCGTCCACCATGAGTACCCGGTCGCCATCGCCGTCCAGCGCGATACCGACATCCGCCTGCTGCTCCAGCACGATCTTCTGCAGGTGTTCAGGGCGAGTGGAGCCGCAATCCCGGTTGATATTGAGGCCATCGGGTTCGGCGCCGATGCTGATCACCTCGGCACCCAGTTCATCGAACACACTGGGGGCCACGTGATAGGTGGCACCATTGGCGCAGTCGACCACCACCTTCAGGCCCTTCAGGGTCATATTCATCGGGATGGTGCTCTTGCAGAATTCGATATAGCGCCCGCCCGCATCATCGACGCGTTCGGCCTTGCCGAGCTGCGCGGAATCCACCGTGACCATGGGTTTGCCGAGTTCGTCCTCGATGGCCAACTCGACCTCGTCCGCCAGTTTGGTGCCCTCGCCCGAGAAGAACTTGATACCGTTGTCCGCGAAGGTGTTGTGCGAGGCGCTGATGACAATGCCGGCGCTGGCATGCAGGGTGCGGGTGAGATAGGCAATGGCCGGTGTCGGCATGGGGCCGAGCAAACGGATATCGATGCCGGCCGAGATCAGGCCCGCTTCCAGGGCAGACTCGAACAGGTAGCCGGAGATGCGCGTGTCCTTGCCGATAATGACCAGTTTTCCGCCCTTGGATGCCAGCACGCGCCCGGCCGCCCAGCCCAGCTTGAGCATGAATTCCGCCGTAATGGGATGCTCTCCCACCTGGCCGCGAATGCCGTCGGTACCGAAATATTTTTTGTCCACGACTATTCCTATGTTGCCAGATTAAAAAAGCCATTCACCGCAGAGACGCAAAGAGCGCAAAGTAAAATATACAGAATAACCTTGAATACCGTAAATTATTAGTCAAAATCTTCTCTAGACGCACACACATCCATGTTATGTAAGGCCGGAATGACAGCTTGATCAGACTTTCCTTAAGTATCTCGGTATTGTATTGATTTTTGAGTTTTTCTCTGCGTCCTCGGCGTCTCCGCGGTTGGTTGCTGTTGTTATTCTATTGATCAGTATTTATTTTTCTTTGCGCTCTTTGCGCTCTTCGCGCCTTTGCGGTGAGTATTTTATCTATTCCACATCCCGCACCGCCTGGCACATCCGGATTGCCTCGCTCGTTGCGCGCACGTCGTGGGCCCGCACGATGGCGGCCCCTTGCCACACGGCCAGCACCGCCAGCGCAATGCTGGGTGCCAGGCGCTGGTCCACCGGCAGGTCCAGCAGCTTGCCGATAAGCGACTTGCGCGACAGGCCCACCAGCACAGGAAAGCCGCGGGCAACCAGCCGGTCGAGGTGCCGCAGCAGTTGCAGGTTGTGTTCCACGGACTTGCCGAAACCGAAACCGGGATCCAGCAGGATACGTTCGCGCGCAATACCGGCCTCCAGGCAGGCGTCCACGCGCGCCTCCAGGAAGTCGCCGACGTCAGTGACAACATCCCGGTAGACCGGTGCATCCTGCATGGTCTCCGGGTCGCCCTGCATGTGCATCAGGCAGACCGGCACGTCCAGCCCGGCAGCGGCCTCCAGGGCACCTCCGGCCTGCAGCGCATTGACGTCATTGATCAGTCCTGCGCCGGCTGCGACCGCCGCGCGCATGACCTCCGGTTTGCGGGTGTCGATGGAGATCGGTACCGTGATCGACGACTGCAGGGCCTCGATGACGGGAATGACCCGGCGCAGTTCCTCGTCCAGCGGGACCGCGGCGGCCCCGGGCCGGGTCGACTCGCCACCGATATCGATAATGTCCGCCCCGTCCTCAACCATGCTTCGGGCACGTTCGACGGCCAGGTCCGGTGAAAAAAAATCACCCCCGTCCGAGAAGGAATCGGGGGTGATATTGAGCACGCCCATGGTGCAGGGGCATGCCAGGTTCAGTGATTTTCCGCCGCAGTCGAGGACGAGTTGCGGCCCGGCTGTCATCACCACGGCTGAACGGGGCGCGGGCTAGTGCTGCCCCGCAGGTCCGCCAATCGTGCCCTCTTTGGTATCGTCCTTGTCCCGCGACCCGGCCGCCGGGTCACCGGAACTTGCCGTGGGCTCGCTGTCGTCCCAGTCCTGAGGCGGTCGCGGCGGTTTACCGGCCATGATGTCATCGATCTGGTCGCTGTCGATGGTCTCGTATTTCATCAGCGCCTCGGCCATGGTGTGGAGCTTTTCGATGTTGGTCTTGAGGATCTCCTCCGCACGTTTGTAGGAACGATCGATAATGGCGCGGATCTCCTGGTCGATATCGTGCGCGGTCTCATCCGATACGTGCTTGTGCTGGGCAACGGAATGTCCCAGGAAGACCTCTTCCTGTTCGTCGCTATAGGTCAACGGACCGAGCTTGTCAGACAGGCCCCACTTGGTGACCATGCTGCGTGCCAGCTCGGTGGTACGCTGGATATCGTTGGATGCCCCGGTGGTCACCTTCTCCGGCCCGAAGACCAGCTCCTCGGCGATGCGGCCGCCGAACAGGCTGCAGATCTGGCTTTCCAGGTGCTCCTTGCTCAGGCTGTAACGGTCGCTTTCCGGCAGGAACATGGTGACACCCAGCGCGCGCCCGCGCGGTATGATGGAGACCTTGTAGACCGGGTCATGCGAGGGCATCTGCCGGCCGACGATGGCATGCCCCGCCTCGTGATAGGCGGTGAGTTTCTTTTCCTCCTCGCTCATCACCATGGACCTGCGTTCGGCGCCCATCATGATCTTGTCCTTGGCCTTTTCCAGGTCTTCCATGTCCACCAGGCGCTTGTTGGCACGCGCGGCGAACAGCGCCGCCTCGTTCACCAGGTTGGCCAGGTCGGCGCCGGAGAACCCCGGGGTACCACGCGCAATCAGGCTGGGCTTGACGTTGTCATCGATTGGCACCTTGCGCATGTGCACCCGGAGGATCTGTTCACGGCCGCGCACGTCCGGCAGCGGCACCACTACCTGGCGATCGAAGCGGCCGGGGCGCAGCAGCGCGGGATCGAGCACGTCGGGCCGGTTGGTGGCCGCGATCACGATCACGCCTTCGTTGCCCTCGAAACCGTCCATCTCCACCAGCAGCTGGTTGAGGGTCTGCTCACGTTCATCGTGGCCGCCCCCGAGGCCGGCGCCGCGGTGACGGCCCACTGCGTCGATCTCGTCGATGAAGATTATGCAGGGCGCGTGTTTCTTGGCCTGCTCGAACATGTCACGCACCCGCGAGGCGCCGACACCGACGAACATTTCGACAAAGTCCGAGCCCGAGATGGTGAAAAACGGCACCTTGGCCTCGCCCGCGATGGCCCTGGCCAGCAGGGTCTTGCCGGTACCCGGTGAGCCGACCATGAGCACCCCGCGCGGTATCTTGCCACCCAGGCGCTGGAACTTGCCCGGGTCACGCAGGAACTCGACCAGCTCCCCGACTTCTTCCTTGGCCTCTTCCACGCCGGCCACGTCGGAGAAATTGACCTTGACCTGGTCCTCGCCCAGCATGCGCGCACGGCTCTTTCCGAAGGACATCGCACCGCGGCCGCCGGCGCCGCCCTGCATCTGGCGCATGAAGAAGATCCACACACCGATCAGTAGCAGCATCGGGAACCAGGAGATAAAGATCTGCATCAGCAGGGACTGCTGGTTGGGCGTCTTTACGTTGACCTCGACATTGTTGCTGAGGAGGTCATCGACCATCTTCGGGTCCTCGGGAGGTGTCTGCACCGTGAAACGGGTGCCGTCGGCACGCAGACCCTCAACCGTGTGGTCCTCTATATCGACACGCTGCACCTGGCCCTGCTGGACCTCGGCGATGAAATCGGAATAGCTGATCGTCTGGGTAGTGGAGGTCGTCGGACCGAAGTTATTGAAAACCGACATCAGCACAATGGCGATGACCAGCCAGAGAATCAGATTTTTTGCAAGATCGTTCAAACGGAATACCTCGTTAGCCGGCAGGACAGGCCTGCATTACCACAGTCTTTCGACGGGTTATTGATTTAACTTTAAAACATTATGACACATCCGCACCCCGGTAGTGCCGCGCCACCACGTACACCTCGCGGCTGCGGGGACGGGAGGCCCGCGGCTTGCGAATCTTCACCTGTTTATACTGCGTGCGCAGCAGCCTGATCAGGTCATCAAATCCCTCGCCCTGAAAGGCCTTGAACAGCAAATCACCACCCGTGCGCAGTACCCGGGCAGCAAAATCGGCTGCCAGCTCGGCCAGGTACATGCTGCGCGGCTGATCCACCGCCTCCATGCCACTGATATTGGGGGCCATATCGGACATTACAAGGTCTACCGGAGTCTCCCTCAGGTTTTCCATTAATAAATCAAGCACTTCGTCCTCCCTGAAGTCCCCCTGCAGGAATTCCACCCCCTCCAGGGGCTCCATGGCCAGCAGGTCCATGGCGATGATGCGACCCCTGCCCTTCAGCACCTGCGCGGCGTACTGCGACCAGCCACCCGGCGCCGCACCCAGGTCCACAATGGTCATGCCGGGTCGCAGGAGACGGTCCTTGTGCTGGAGTTCCTCGAGCTTGTAGACCGCGCGCGAGCGATAGCCCTCGCGCTGCGCGCGTTTCACGTACTCGTCCTCGAAATGCGATTTCAGCCAGCGATGGCTGCTCTTGCTTCGTGCCATGGAGTAAAGAACCCGAGAGGTCGATTGTCAGAAAAACTTCCAGACCAGTTTTTTCACCGCGGAGACTCAGAGGTCGCGGAGAAAATACATTATAAGTACCAATTAACCGCAAAGACGCAAAGGACGCAAAGAAACATTATTGTAAAAAAAGCCGATCCACGGCATAAATCATTGTGTTTTTGGCTTTTCTTTCTTCGCGTCCTTTGCGCCTTTGCGGTGAATTCTTTTATTGTTAAACATTTTTCCGTGTTCTTCCGTGGATTCCGTGGCTATTATGGTCTCCCCTGCACCAACAAGAGCGTGATAAAGCTCATGCCATTATCGGAACAACAGAAACGCGAGCTTCGCGGCCGCGGCCATGGACTCAAACCGGTTGTCAGCATCGGCAATGCCGGCCTGAATGCGGCGGTGATCCGCGAAATCGACCTGTCACTGGACCACCACGAGCTGATGAAGGTGCGCATCGGCAGCGCGGATCGGGACACGAAACAGCAACTCATCGATGCCCTGTGCAAGGCCTGCAATGCCGAGCGGGTACAGGCCATCGGCCACATCGCGCTGATCTACCGGAAAAGGAAAGACCCGCCGTCCGGCAAAACCCGGGCGGCGCGCCGTCCGGTCAAAAAGCGGCGGTCTGCGCACTGATCAGTCGCGCTGGCCGAACGCGACCAGCACCAGCCCCAGCATACAGTTGCCGATGAACAAGACGGCCGCCAGGCCGTGCAGCTGACCGAAGCGGGAACTCTCCACCTGACCCGCTGCCCGCAGCTCCGCGATCATCGGGGACAGCACGAACTCACCGGCCAGCACCAGCACCAGCATTACCACGATAACCAGCAAGGGCCAGCGCGCCGCAGGGTGTTCGCGCCGCAATAATCTCAGGCCCAGCAACAGCGTACCGCAGGCCAGACCGATAAAACTCATTATGGAAAACAGGCTCCCGGCGAGGGAGCCGGCCTGGGCAGGGCTCTCCAGCCCGGCAAACAGCAGCGGCGCTACAATAAAGCCGCTGACCCACAGACCACCGACCCACAGGGTCAGCAGGACACGTTCAAGGGCAGGAAGCAGGGAAGTCATGATCATGCAGGCAGCCGGTGACCGGCTGCAGTCGGCCGTCAGATATAGCGGACCGAGACGATCTCCAGGCAGCGCTCACCGCCCGGTACCTGGACCGCGACCTCGTCTCCTTCCATCTTGGCAATCAGGGCGCGTGCAATCGGCGAATTCACCGAGATCATCCCGACCTTGATGTCGGCCTCGTCCTCGCCCACGATCTGGTAGGTGATCTCCTCTTCGGTGTCCACGTCGATCAGTTCAACGGTGCAGCCGAAAATCACCTTGCCGCCCGCGTCCATGGTGCTGACATCCACGATGTGGGCATGGCCCAGCTTGCCTTCGATCTCCTTGATGCGGCCTTCGGCGAAACTCTGCTGTTCACGTGCCGCGTGATACTCGGCATTCTCCTTGAGATCGCCGTGTGCACGCGCCTCGGCAATGGCCTGGATGATGCGCGGCCGATCCACGGTCTTCAGGCGTACCAGTTCCGCGCGCAGTTTCTCGGCGCCTTTCGCGGTAATCGGTATTTTCTTCATGCTATCTGCTCCCGATGCAGTGCCTGCAGGCTGTTCACGGTACCGACATCCAGAAACTCCAGCGCCATACAGGTGGCCCGCGCACCGGCCAGGGTCGTACTGTACGACACCTTGTTTTGCAGGGCGGCCCGACGAATGGTGTAGGAGTCCGCGATGGCCTGCTTGCCTTCTGTGGTGTTGACGATCAGGTCGATCTGGCCGTTCTTGATCATGTCAACGATATGCGGCCTGCCCTCCATGACCTTGTTGACAACCGCACACTCGATGCCGGCGCTGTTAATAGCCTGGGCCGTGCCGCGCGTCGCCACCAGCCGGTAGCCCTGTCCGGCGAGGTCGTGTGCCAGTTCCACGACACCGTTGCGGTCCAGCTTGCGCACGCTCAGGAACGCGGTGCCTTCCCCGGGCACGGCATTGCCGGCACCCAGCTGGGCCTTGGCAAAGGCCTCACCGAAGGTGCGCCCGACGCCCATGACCTCGCCGGTGGATTTCATCTCCGGGCCAAGCAACGGGTCCACGCCCTGAAACTTGATGAACGGAAATACCGCCTCCTTGACCGAGTAGAACCCCGGCACACGCGCCCGCGTCAGGCCCTGCTGCTGCAGGCTGCGGCCCGTCATCACGCGTGCGGCGATCTTGGCCAGCGGCATCGAAGTGGCCTTGGACACGAACGGGACCGTGCGGGAGGCACGCGGGTTGACCTCGATCACGTAGATATCACTGCCCTTGACCGCGAACTGGGTATTCATCAGGCCCCTGACGTTCAACTCCATCGCCATGAGCCTGACCTGCTCGCGCAGCTGTTGCTGTATGGACTCGCTCAGGGTGTAGGGCGGCAACGAACAGGCGGAATCGCCGGAGTGCACCCCGGCCTCCTCGATATGCTCCATGATACCGCCCACCAGCACATCCGTGCCGTCACACACGGCATCCACGTCGACCTCCACGGCGTCGTTGAGGAAGTGATCCAGCAGCACCGGCGAGTCATTGGACACGCGCACTGCCTCGCGCATGTAACGCGCCAGGTCTTCCGCGCTGTAGACGATTTCCATGGCGCGCCCGCCAAGCACATAGGAGGGACGCACCACCAGCGGGTAACCGATCTCCTCGGCCAGAACCAGGGCCTGGTCGGGATCGGAGGCCGTGCGGTTGGGTGGCTGGCGCAGGCCCAGGCGTTCGATCATCTGCTGAAAGCGCTCGCGGTCCTCCGCATGATCAATGGCGTCGGCCGAGGTGCCGATCACCCGGACGCCGTTGGCCTCCAGTCCACGCGAGAGCTTCAACGGGGTCTGCCCGCCGTACTGCACAATGACACCCTTGGGCTGTTCCACGTGCACAATCTCCAGCACATCTTCCAGCGTGAGCGGCTCGAAAAACAGGCGGTCCGAGGTGTCGTAGTCGGTCGACACCGTCTCCGGGTTGCAGTTCACCATAATGGTTTCGAAACCGTCTTCCCGGCAGGCCTGCGCGGCATGCACACAGCAATAGTCGAACTCGATGCCCTGGCCGATGCGGTTCGGCCCGCCGCCCAGCACCATGATCTTGTCGCGCGTGGTCGGCGCGGCCTCGCATTCCTCTTCATAGGTCGAATACAGGTAGGCCGTGGAGGTGGCGAACTCGGCGGCGCAGGTGTCCACCCGCTTGTAGACCGGGTGGATACCCAGGTCATGGCGCAGGGTGCGCACGGCATCTTCGCTTGCACCCAGCAGGAACGCCAGCCGGCTGTCGGCAAAGCCCTTGCGTTTGAGCTGGCGCAGGCGGTCGGCATCCAGGGCCGCCATCCCCTGCTGGTGCAGCTCCTGCTCGAGCGTGACCAGCTCGGCAATCTGGTCCAGGAACCAGGGGTCGATCGCGGTCAGCTCGTACAGCTCCTCGACCGAAAACCCGGCACGGAAGCCGTCGGCGACGTGCCAGATCCGATCGGGACGCGCAATCCGCAGTTCCCGCCGCAACAGGTCACGCGTCTCGTCGTCGGTTAGATCGAACATCTGGTTGAGGCCATCGTTGCCGGTCTCCAGCCCGCGCAGGGCCTTTTGCAGGGATTCCTGGAAGTTGCGCCCGATGGCCATCACTTCGCCGACCGATTTCATCTGGGTACCCAGCACCGGCTCCGCCTGGGGGAATTTCTCGAAGGTGAAGCGCGGCACCTTGGTGACCACGTAATCGATCGAGGGCTCGAAGGAGGCCGGCGTCGCCCCGCCGGTGATCTCGTTCTTGAGTTCGTCGAGGGTGTAGCCCACCGCCAGCTTGGCGGCGACCTTGGCGATCGGGAAGCCGGTGGCCTTGGAGGCCAGTGCCGAGGAACGCGAGACCCGCGGG
>CAMYIX010000032.1 GCA_947258615.1 uncultured Ectothiorhodospiraceae bacterium
TGTTATCCAGATGCAATCCCAATGGGGGTAATCGCCAATATTCCGAAGACCTGATGCTGCAGGGAATGACGCCCCCTGCGCAATGCGTCGCAGGACATGGTGACCTCCTTGTCTCCAATGGTAATGATACCTGTTGGCCGAATGAATTCGGCCCTACAACGGTAATCTACCCAGTCGATTCGGGGAAGAGCCAAGGATTTTATCTTTCCGTGTTCTTGCGTGGATTCCGTGGCTATCCCTGGTGCGCACGGCGGGGCTCAGCCCACGGCGCGGGACAGTTTGAAAATCGGCAGGATCAGCGAGCTGACAATCAGGCCGACGACGCCGCCCATGATAATCAGCATCAGCGGTTCGACCATGCGCGAGAAGGTGGCGAGGCGCTTGCCGAGTTCGCGCTCGTAGAAGTCCGCCACCCGGCCCAGGATACGGGGCAGGTTGCCGGTCTCCTCGCCGGTGGTGACCATCTGGCGTACTGTCGGCGGAATGAAGTCCGCCTGCTGGAAGGCCATGGCGAAACCCGAGCCCTCTGTTACCTTGTTCTGGACATCGCGGATAAAGCGCCGGAATACACTGTTGTGGACCACGTCGCGGCAGGAGGCGAGGGCATCGGGGATGCTGACCCCGTTGCTCATTGACAGGCCGAGCACCCGCAGCGACTGGATCAGGTAAAGCTGGATATAGATGTCGCGGATACCCACGGTACCCATCTTGACGCGGTCGATCGTTGACGAGCCACTTGGTGTATGCAGCCACCAGGCAATACCTGCAAGTCCGATCACCAGTCCAGCCGACAGGGTCATCCAGTGCTCGATCAACAGCCCGCTGGCACCCATGAGGAAGACAGTGGTACCCGGGAGTTCATCCCGTATAGATGAAAACATGTCGGCGAACTTGGGGAATACCACTACCAGGACAAACAGGACCACGCCGAGGGAAAACGCAATCAGGAAGGTAGGGTAGGACAGCGAAGAGGTCACAGTGCGTCGCAGTTCCTCACGCTTTTCATCCATGTTCATCAGCTCGATCAAGACCTTGTCCAGGAACCCGCCATGCTCGGCCGCAGACACCAGGTTTACGTAGGTCGAAGGAAACATGTCCGGATAATGCGCGAGCGCTGCAGACAGTGACTTGCCCTCGCTGATCTGCTCGATCAGTCCATCTATGATCTTTGTCATTTCGGCATTGTTGACCTGCTTTTTCAATGCCTGCAGGGCGACATGCATGGATGTGCCCGTCTCCAGCAGCAGCGACAGCTGCTCCGTGAAGAAGATGCGCTCCTGGGTGCCGGGTTTTTTCACAAACAGCCGGGTGGACTGCAGTAATGGTTTCTTGCGTTCACTGCGGACTGCCTTTTCCATGTCCGGGGTGCTGGTGATCTCGATCGGCATGCGATTTTACCTAGCCTGCTTTTCTTACCGGGATAGGCAATGCCTGATGACACGCTGTCTCGTTCATAATCTGCACTCTTCTATTACTTCAGTATCAACTGTGACTCTATTGCCGCCCGGTGAGAAATGCGGGCTAAACATTGATGACCCGGGAGATTTCCTCTATGGACGTATCGCCACGACGAACGTGGTCAAGTCCATCGTGGAACAGAGTCTTGATGTTGCGTTCCTCAAGGTAGCGCGCCAGCTCGTCGCGCCCGGGATTATTAGTGACCAGGCGCTGCAGGTCCTCGTCGGCCTTGAGAATTTCATGGATACCGATACGGCCCTTGTAGCCGGAGTCATAACATTCATCGCAGCCGCGTCCGCGTGCGAGTTTAATCTGTCCCTGTCCTTCCCAGCCGAAGCGTGTTACCAGCTCGGGTGGGGCTACGTATTCCGTTTTGCAGGCGGAACAGGTGGTACGTACCAGTCGTTGTGCAACCACACCGATCAGTGCGGATGACAGCAGGTAGGGTTCGACGCCCATGTCGATCATGCGCGTAATGGCACCGATAGCGTGATTGGTATGCAGTGTGGACAGCACGAGGTGGCCGGTGAGCGCTGCCTGCACGGCAATCTCGGCCGTTTCACGGTCGCGGATCTCGCCAACCATTACGATATCCGGGTCCTGACGCAGTGTGTGGCGCAGGATGGATGAGAAGCTGAGCCCGATGTTATCGCGTACCTCGTTCTGGTTGATAATGTCGATTTGGTATTCCACCGGGTCCTCGATGGTGACAATGTTCTTCTCGATGCTGTTGAGATAGTTCAACGCGGCATACAGGGAGGTGGTCTTGCCGCTGCCGGTCGGGCCGGTTACCAGGATCAGGCCGTTGCTGTTATCGAGCAGCGACTTGAACAGCGTGACGTTGTCCGGGCTCATGCCGAGCTTGTTGACGTCCAGCAGTGACTGGTTCTTGTCGAGTATGCGCAGGACGATCTTCTCGCCATACAGGCCGGGCAGGGAGCTGAACCGCAGGTCGACGGCGCGTCCCTGGGTCTGCACCTGGATGCGCCCGTCCTGTGGCAGTCGCCGTTCGGATATGTCCAGATTGGCCATCACCTTCATGCGTGAAATGATCGCCGGGTGCAGGTCGGAGCGCAGCGTCGTGACTTCATAGAGTACGCCATCTATGCGGTAACGCACGCGTGATTTGCCGCGCGAGGGTTCGATATGGATGTCACTCGCGCCGTCCCGGACCGCACGCTGCACGATGGAATTCACCAGGTTGATGACCGGGCTGCCCTCGGCCATCTCGTCGATGACTGAATAGTCATCAGGGACCAGGTTTTCCACGACCTCGAAGTCTGCATCGACATCTCCGACCATGATGATGTCGTCGGCATTGCTTGTATAAACGTCTTGTATGGCGGACATGATCGCTTCGCGCTGGGCGAGAACCGGGTAAACCCGAAAGCCAAGCCGCTGCTCGACCTCGTCAAACGAGGGGATCGCCTGCGGATCATCGGTCGCAAGCATGATCGCACCGCGTATTTTCTGGAGGGGCAGAACCTTCAGCCGGGTCGCCGTTTTTCTGTCCAGAAGATTGACTACGTCAGGATCGTAGATACCGCTACGCAGGCGCACATAGGGGACGGAGAGCTGCTCGCCGATGGCCATCAGTACGTCCTGTTCAGATGCCCAACCCTTCTCAATAAGGATCTGGCCCATGCGCTTGCCGGTCTTTTGCTGCAGGCTGATGGCCTCTTCCACGCGTTTCTGTGTCAGGATCTCCTTTTCCACCAGGCTATCGCCCAGCCGGGTCTGCTTGTCTGCTTTCGGTTTGATTATGTCATGGGCGGAATCCATGACGTTGACATATTCCGTGAAGCCGGTGATACGGAAGATGTCCTGCAAAAGGGTGTTTGGATGGATGACCTTGGCCCAGCCGCCGATCCTGACCAGTTTGTCCTGCAGGTCGATCAGTGCCTCGAGCGCCACGCTATTAACCACCTGCACCGCTGACAGATCGATTACCAGCTGGATCTCGCGCCGGGCCAGGCACTCGCTGGTTGCCTCGACCAGTTCCTGGACCATGTCGCCGTTATTCAGGGCGGCGCGCGGTGCAAGGTGCGTCATTATGCCGACCCGCGTTCGAAGAATTCCGCCTGTCAGGTTTTCCTGTGCGACACTCATAACTGGGGTTCCGTAAGTGGTGATACCTGTCGGTGTTCAGCCAGTCTTCAGCGACTGGTTTCCTTTCAGTAATTCATGCAGGTAGTCTTTCAGCGGCGCTGGCTTCATGACTTCATAGCCCTGCGCATAATCGATGCCGATCACTTCTACATCATGCAGAATAGCTTCGTTCTCAACGTATTCCGCGATGGTCTTCAGGCCCATGATATGCCCTATGTCATTAATGGAGGTCACCATTGCACGGGCCACCTGATCGTCAGTGACCTTCCTGACGAAGGATCCGTCGATCTTCAGATTGTCCACCGGCAGCTCCTTCAGGTAGCTAAACGAGCTCATGCCGGTGCCGAAGTCGTCGAGCGAAAACCGGCAGCCAATTGAGCGAAGCTCCTTGATGATATGACGGGCTGAATCAAGATTACGTATTGCCGCAGTCTCGGTCACCTCCAGGCATATACAGCCGGGTTCGATGCCGAACTGGTGCATCTGCTTGCTTATCCGCTCGACAATACCCTTGTCCGTCATGGATTGTCCGCACAGGTTGATTGATACCAGACCTTCGCCAGGGGTCTGCGCGATTCCATGCTCAGAAAGCTGGCTGAACGTGCTTTTTATAACCCACTGGTCGATCATGGCCATAAGATGATATTGCTCGGCCGGGGCGATGAAATATTCAGGTGAAACGATGCTGCCTTCCTCGTCGATCATGCGCAGCAGGATTTCGAAGTGATAGGCCTCGTCCTGCCTCTTGAGCGGTTTGATTTGCTGGCAATAGATAAGGAAGCGCTCGTCGCGCATGGCGTTCTGTATCCTGTTTACCCAGCGCATGTTGTTCTTGCGCTGCATGATCTCCTTGTCACCCTGATGGTAGATTTGGATGCGGTTTCTGCCGGATTCCTTGGCAGTGTCACGGGCAAGCTCCGCGGATTCCAGGGCGGTATCTGCGTCAGGCATGACCTGATCTATTACTGCCAGGCCGATACTGGCCGTCAACTCGACAGGAATAGACTTCCAGTTGAGCGTTGATTCCTCGATTTGCTTGCGCAGCATCTCGGCTACCGTGATGCCATGGGATGCAGTGCTCTTGTCTACCAGGACCCCGAAACGTCCTTCGCCCAGGTAGGCGACGGTATCCGATTTGCGGAGATTGCCCTTGATGCGCTCGCCGAGCTGTCTGATGGCCGCATCGCCGGCCTCGCGTCCATGGGTGTCATTGATGATCTTGAGCTGATCAAGGTCGATATTGAGCAGGCAACTGGTTTGCCCTGTCAGTCTGGCTGCATTCAGGTCTCTTGATATGACCGAATCGAACGCGCGACCGGTCAGCAGCCCCGTCAGGCTGTCATAGCTGGTCATTATCACTTTCGAGACTTTTCGTGCCATAACGCTCAGCACACTGCGACCACTGTTGTAGAAGTCTGGCCGCTGGTTGTGATTGAGGCAGGCCAGCATACCGATTACCTCTGAATCGGCATTGATTACGGGAGTGGCAAGCACCTTGTAGGGGATATCCGGACACATCCTGCGATGCTGGTTGCTGTTTATGTCGTTCAGGATGATGTGTTCGCTGTTTTCCAGGATGTGGTCATACAGTCTGGTTGTCAGACTGGTAGTCAGTTCATCCGCATCCGGTATTTGGTTGTTTCTGTTTGTCGCACAGAACTGTTTGTCCTGACCTGGCAGGGTCAGTGCGACCATGTCGACATCCAGGTAAACCACACAGTTCATAACGATGCTCTGCAGCAGTTCATTCCCCTGGTTGATGTCAACGAACTCATCCCTGTTGTCGTATACCAGGTTGAGTTCCTCGTAACGGCCAGTGAGTTCGCGTGCCATCGAATTGAGCTCTTTTGTCAGGCGGTACTCTTCCTGAAGGCAGCCTGCAACCCGGGCGAGCTTCTCTGTAATCAGGACAGTCTGTTCCTGGGTGATACAGTCTCCGGAAACGGCGGCCTGCAGGTAAGCCGCGGTATCTCCCATCCTGTCAGTGATCGTTACCCTGAGGTCTGAATCCGTGTGCCTGGCCAGGCGACAGTCCGAAGGTGTATCTTCCTGCTGTGTGCTTGCATCGGCGCAACTGTAATCAACGCAGGCATTTGCTGTGCCGTTGCATCCATCGGCCGCAGTATTGCAGTCGCCGATGCATTCACAAACGACAAACGAATGGGCCTCGGGGACCAGGTCCGCCAGGAGGCTGAAGTACCTGTCCAGGTCGATGGAGGTCAGGACGCTATCCGGCATGTTTATGTGCCTCGGAATGGTGGTTTTCAGCAAAGAAGGAATCGATGCTGACAATCAGCTTCATGATGCTGACCGGTTTTTCCATAAAAGAGACGCGCTCCAGATTGCGGGACCATTCGCGGTGTTCTGCTTCTGCCCGGGCGGTCAGGATGAAGATCCCGAATGCGTGGTCAGGCATGTTCTGCTTGATGTGCTGGGTCAGTTGGCGACCGTTCATTCGGGGCATGTCGATATCGGTGATCATCAGGTCAGGCGGGCATTTCTCGATACAGGCAAGCGCCTGTTCGCCGTTGTAGGCTTCGTCTACAGCGTAACCTGCATTTTCCAGCGCCAGCTTGAGTATGCGAATCATATGAGGCTCGTCATCTACAAGTAGGATGCGTTTCATGTTTATACTGCCTGTTGCAGGAGATCGGTTTCCTTCGCGATCTCTATAGTGAATTCGGTTCCTTCTTCCGGTCCACTGGTGACCTCAAGTGTCCCGTGGTGCAGGTGGATGATTTCCCGGGCCAATGGCAGTCCCAGTCCGTGCCCCGATTTTTCCCGTATGGCGTCACGTTCCGAGCGGTAAAACTTCTCGAATATCCTGTCCTGCTCCTGTTCCGTGATGCCGATGCCGCTATCCCTGACATGGATAAGTACACTGGTTGCGGTTTCCTCGGCGCTCAGTTCAACGCTCCCGCCCGGGCGGTTGTACTTGATGGCGTTGGTCAGCAGGTTGTTGATCGCGATGCGCAGCAGGTCTTTGTCTGCGGCGACGGCGCTCAGTTCTCTTGGTAAATCCAGCTTGAACTCGATATTTTCACTTTTCCCGCTCCTGGCGCAGGCCTGGAAAGCATCTTCCAGCAGGTCGCGCAGTTTCACCCGCTTGCGCTCTATGCTCATGCTGCCCATCTCGATCTTGGTGATGTTCAGAATGTTGTTGATCAGCAGGGACACGCGTTCAGACTCATCGTGGATGACGTTTGCGGCCTCGATCATGAAAGCCTCGGTCCTGCCGACCTCGCTTTGCAGGGTCTCGCTGTACATGGCGATGATGTTCAATGGTGTTTTCAGTTCATGGGCCACATGCGCAATGAACTCGCCGCTGCTCTCTTTAGCGATCTTTTCAGCACTAACATCCCTGAATAGCACCAGCGTACCCAGCAACTGGGATGCGTTTTTCGGTGAAAAAAGCGGGTAGCTTGTGACCAGTACGGTCTTCTCCGGCGAGCCGGCAGGCGAAAATTCGACCGAGTCTGAATTGAAACTGCGGAAGGATTTGCCCGCGTAACCCGCCAGGAACTCGATGATGCTTTCGTCCTTGCACCATTCGTGTGGCTTCTTGCCGATAACCTCTTCGGGTCTGACACCCAGTAATGCGGCCAGCTTGGCATTCAACAGGCTGACGCTGCCCGACTCATCGAGCACCATCACGGAATCGGGCAGGGAATGGAGTACCGATTCGATACGGCTGCGCTTGTAGTCAATCAGCTTGGTGGAGGTCAGCAGACCGCTGTGGTCGGTTTCCAGCTGCTGGATCCGGTGTTGGGCCGAGTTAATGAACTGGCCGAACCGGTCCATGAATTCGCATAGTTCTCCGGACGCGGCCACCTCGACCCTGGAGAGGTGGGCTTTTTCGATCAGGCTGTCCATCTGGCTGTTTACCCTTTGCAGGGGGCGAATTTCGCGCCTGACCAGGAAATAGAACATGGGCGTGAGCAGGAAGATGACCAGCGCGAAGGTCGCGAAATACGGCATCTGCCCGGGCTTCAATCCGAATCCGGGGCTGTAGTAGCCCAGCCGGATGTGACCGGCGAACCGCCCGTCGTCAAATAGGGGGGCATGAAACTCTTGTATCCCGAGTCCACTGGAATCAATGACCAGGCTGCGTTCGCCCAGCCAGCTTGCCGGGTCGGTCGGGAGTGGGGCTTGCGGAATAATCGCCCCCGGGCTGGAGATTTCCGTCAGCGGTTTGCCACGGACATCGACAACCGTCAGGTAGGCAAAATCCGTATCGGTGTGACTGTGTTTGAGCACCGAGAGGGCGCTTTGCTGGTTGTGTCCCGGGACCAGTTGTTCGAGCGGGAGACGTGACAGCACCCGGGCCAGGTTGGTGCCCTGCTCGCGAATGTGCGTCTCCTCGTTTTTCTGCTGATAGAAGAACAGCAGGAAGACGGTGACCGCGATCACTGCGAGTGACGCAACGATCATGGTCAAACCGAGGCGCTCCCTGTTCCAGGCTGAAAACACCTTGTTCAGGCGCATTTGATCAATTCCTTCCCCTGCGTTTGGCTCTGAATTCACATCTGTGTAACGGCCTGAAAAGTGGAAACTAAAATGCCCCTGTACCAGGTCGGGGGCAGCCGGACAGGGCGCCCCGTCAGCCGGCACAGGCGTCGGGGTGCGTTCCAATATGGCGCAGTAACTTATTGTTTAATTAGTATTTATGCCCGTAATGCCGGGCATGGTCGTGGGGCGACTGCCCGGTATGGGGCGCATGGCCTGACGCGACTAGGTGCAGGAATCGACAGCGGGTTGGTTGCGGGCAGTTATCGGCCCGGGTATTTGGCCGGTTTGCCGGCGGCTTATTCCGGGTCCCGGGCATCGAGTTCATGCCCGTAACGCCCGTAGAAGCCCTTCATCGCCATCGGCGAAAGCAGGGTGGTTAAGGCGATCACGATGATCATGCCGGCGTAGACCTCGTTACTGAAGATGCCGCTTACCCGACCCAGTTCTGCGAAGATCAGCCCGACCTCCCCACGCGGCACCATGGCTATGCCAATGGCCGTGCGTATGGTCCAGGATTCCGCTATCAGGAGGGCGCCGGCGAACTTGCCGCAGACGGCAACCAGCAGGATGACCAGCAGTTCGAGGAAGAAGGTATGCGTGTCCATGGGCCGTGTGTGGCTGATAGCTTCGCGTGTACCGGATTGTGTCCTGTTATTACCGGAGGCAATTCAATCAACAGGGTTCTAACGGGACTGACAATAGCAGTTTTTGTCCGCGAGGCCATGCAAGCAATGTAGTTGCAGGTTGGATTAAGCGCGAAGCGCTGTAATCCGACAACGCAATCGTCGGATTACGCTGTCGCTAATCCGACCTACGAGACTCCCTGGATGAGCGAGTTTCTGTGGCATCAGTGATTGCGTAACAGGATTCAGAAGACAGCCCGATTCAGCAGAGGGCCTGATTCAGGCGGAGCGGTCCAGGCGCCGGTAGTTGATGGCCTCTGCCAGTTGTTCCGGGCGAATTGCAGTGCTGCCTTCCAGGTCGGCGATGGTGCGTGCGACCCTTAGGATGCGGTGGTAGGCGCGCGCCGAAAGCCTGAGGCGTTCCATGGCCTGCTGCAACAGCTGCCGGTCGGTGGCCTGCAGCCGGCAGGCCTGCTCGAGCTGGCTATGGTCGAGGCGGCTGTTAAGGGTATTGCTGCGCTCCAGCTGGCGTTGTCGGGCCATGCTGACGCGCTGGCGTACCACGTCGCTGGCCTCGCCGCCTGGCCCCTGGAGTTTCTCGAATGACAGCCGCGGCACCTCGATCTGCAGGTCGATGCGGTCCAGCAGGGGGCCGGAAATCCTGCGCCGGTAGCGCTCGACCTGCTCGGAGGTGCAGCGGCAGCGACCCGCGGGGTCGCCCAGGTAGCCGCAGGGACAGGGATTCATGGCAGCGACCAGCTGAAACCGGGCCGGGTATTCGGCCTGGCGGGCGGCGCGCGAAATGGTGATGTGGCCACTCTCCAGCGGCTCGCGCAACACCTCCAGCACGCGGCGGTCGAATTCGGGCAACTCGTCGAGAAACAGCACACCGTGATGGGCCAGCGAGATCTCGCCGGGGCGCGGGCAGGATCCGCCACCGACCAGGGCGACGGCGGAGGCCGTGTGGTGCGGGGCGCGGAAGCGGCGCTGGCGCCAGCGGGCCGGGTCGATGGGCAGGCCGCTGATGGAGGCGATGGCGGCGGTCTCGATTGCCTCGGACTCGGACATCCCGGGCAGGATCCCGGGCAGTCGGCTGGCCAGTAGGGACTTGCCCGTGCCCGGCGGTCCGATCATCAGCAGGCTGTGCCCGCCGGCGGCCGCGACCTCCAGGGCACGACGTGCCTGGTGCTGGCCGCGCACGTCGGCGAGGTCAGCCATGTCGTAGACGGCGCTTTCCGGCAGGGGCGTGGTATGTGGCTCAAGTGGTCGTGTCTGTGTCAGGTGTCCGGTGATATCCAGCAGGTGCTCGCCGGCCAGTATCACGGCATCCCTGACCAGGGCCGCCTCCGCGGCATTACCGGTGGACACGACAACGCTGCGCCCGGCTTTCCGGGTGTGCACGGCCATGGGAAGGATGCCGGTGACGCTACGCAAGGCGCCGGACAACGCCAGTTCACTGGCAAATTCGTAGCCGGCTAGTTGCTTGCCCGGGATCTGGCCGGAGGCGGCGAGTATGCCCAGCGCGATGGGGAGGTCGAAGCGGCCACCGTCCTTGGGCAGGTCGGCCGGGGCGAGGTTGATGGTGATGCGCCGCGCCGGGAATTCGAACTGCGAGTTCAGGATGGCACCGCGCACCCGGTCCTTGCTCTCCTTGACCGCGGTCTCGGGCAGGCCAACGATCGAGAGTCCCGGCAGGCCGTTGGAGAGATGGACCTCGACGGTGACCAGCGGGGCATCCATGCCCGCCCGGGCGCGTGAATAGACAATCGCCAGCGACATGCACGGCTCCTGGTGTCGGGTCACAAAGGATAACTAAAGCTGCGTTCCGAGCCAGCGGGAGTAGTCGGCAGAGGGTATCGGATTTCGGCTCGATTGGCTGTAGGAGAAAACGCTATCGCGCGCGGGGCGTTCAGACAAGGTGGCGTGTATGTTGTTTTATCGCGCCCGCGGGGTGCTCCTACAGGATTTATCGGTATTGTAGGAGCACCCCGCGGGCGCGATAGAGGCAGAATAACAAGATGGTCAATAATCTGCGTGGATGTAAACTGAGGAAAGGGCGAATTTCCATCCCCGGCCAGATCTATCTGGTGACAACAGTCACCAGAAACAGGCAGTCGATCTTTTCAGATTTCGCTCTCGGGCGACTGCTTGTCCATGAATTCATGCAGTCAGCGGCATCGGGTCGTGCAGATACTCTGGCGTTTGTGATCATGCCGGATCATTTACACTGGTTATTGTCGCTTGGTTCCCCGATTTCCCTCTCGTCCATTGTTGAGAACGTAAAAAGTCATTCTGCGAGACGCATCAACAGGAGACGGTGCAGTGCAGGCAAGCCCGTCTGGCAACGCGGCTTTCACGATCATGCCTTGCGTCGTGAGGAATCGGTGATCGACGTGGCACGTTACATTGTCGCCAATCCTGTTCGTGCCGGTCTTGTCGGGCGGGTGGGGGATTATCCGCTTTGGGATGCCGTGTGGCTTTGATGTTTGATCGCGCCCGCGGGGCGCTCCTACAGGTACCGTCGGTGTAAAAAATATGTGTAGGAGCGCTCCGCGAGCGCGATGGGTTTCCTGGCAGTTGTGGCGTATCGCACCCGCGGGCACAGATAAATTCTGTAGGTCTATTTCGCCGAAGGTTTATTAGCCACTGTGTCTTTCAAAAAACGCGCTTCCAGCTCGGCGATGAGCTTTTCCTGCTGCTCGAGCTTCTCGCGGGTGCGGGCCAGCACCCGGGTCTGCACGTCGAATTCCTCGCGCGTTACC
>CAMYIX010000033.1 GCA_947258615.1 uncultured Ectothiorhodospiraceae bacterium
AGGGCCTTAATGAGGCTGGCCTCCTCTTCGTAGACCAGCTTGTAGTACTGCACCTTCATGGTCAGGGCGCTGCCGAGGATGATGGCGCCCAGGGTGATGAAGGCGCCGAGCGCCAGGGTGGAAGTACCGGTGATGCCCTGGCCGATGGTGCAGCCCATGGCGAGCACGCCGCCGAAGCCCATGAGGACGGCGCCGACAAAATGGGTGACGAAGTCACCCACGGAGCTGAACCACTCGAAGCGGAAGCTGCGACTCAGCAGTGACCACAGGAGCGATCCCGCGAGCACGCCGATGAAGGCCATGACACCGAAGGTGAGCAGGGTCTTGTCGAAGCCCTGCGCGGCGTAACCCAGGGTCTGGCCCATGGGGTTGATGAAGGTGAACGACTGCGGGCTGAGCGGGCGCGCCTGGGCGGGCTTGCCCTCCTCCGAGTCCGCCAGCATGTCCCACTCGCTGTAGTAACCGCCCAGCGAATATAGTTCCTCGTCCACATCGATCTGCACGTTACTGGTGATGTACCAGGCAGCGAGCACGGCGAGTCCCACGGCCAGGCCGCCGAGGATGTTGTCGAGGCTGCCGCGGAAGTCGGCGGACTTGAACACGAACCACAACAGGAAGGCGCCGATCAACCCGCCGATTACGAGGCGCGCAGTAGCGGCTGCCTCCCCGCCGAGCAGGCTGCCGAGATCCTGGCTGGCGCCGACATCGATGGACAGTGGCCGGATCCAGTCGTAGAACAGCACGGTAAACAGAGTCTGGTCGCTGCCCGGGAAGGGGTTGATCATGTACCAGGCGATTACGCCGATGATCAGCATCACCATGATGGACTTGAGGTTGCCGCCGCCGATGCGGATCAGGCACTTGTTGCCGCAACCGCTCGCGAGCGTCATGCCGATGCCGAACAGCAGGCCACCGATCAGGTTCTCCGCCAGCAGCAGGTTACCGCCGCGGTAGGGCGGGAAGGCCTCGCCGGGTGCGACCTTGCCGAAGTGCTCGAGGATGATCACGTCTTGTTCACCAGTGCACCCATGACCAGTGCGATACCGAAGGTGGCCCAGAGGAAAAAGGACTGGGCCGCAATGAAACTCTCGAAGGTCATACCATCCCCCTGCCGGCGTAACAGCCGTTTTTATTGGCAATGAAGCGACTAAAGTTTAACGAATCACCCGTCAGCCCGCCAGCGTCGGGCGATACCGCGTCGGGTCGGCCACGCCGGCCTGCCGGAATCCCTCGGCTCGCAGGCGGCAGGCATCGCACAGCCCACAGGCCAGGCCCTCGGCATCCGCGGCATAGCAGGATACCGTCCGTGCATAATCGACACCCAGATCCACACCCTTGCGGATGATATCGGCCTTGCTGAGATGAATCAGCGGCGCATGGATGTGGTACTCGCCACCCTCGACCCCGCCGCGGGTCGCCAACTGGGCCAGTTTCTCGAAGGCCTGGATGTATTCCGGCCGGCAGTCCGGGTAGCCCGAATAGTCGACGGCATTGACACCGATGAAGATGTCCCAGGCGCCCAGCACCTCGGCCCAGCCGAGCGCGAGCGACAGAAACACCGTGTTGCGTGCCGGCACATAGGTGACCGGGATCCCCTCCCCCGGCACCTCCGGCACGGGGATGTCGGCATCGGTGAGGGCCGAGCCACCGATCTGGTCCAAGTTGAGAGTAATGGTCTTGTGATCGGCCACGCCCATGGATTCCGCGACGCGACAGGCCGCGGCCAGCTCGGCTCGGTGGCGCTGGCCGTAGTCGAGGCTGAGCGCATGGCAGCTGAAGCCCAGGCTATTGGCGAAGGCCAGCGTGGTCGCGGAGTCGAGCCCGCCGGAGAGCAGGATGACGGCTTTAGTCATTGCGGTGGTTTATGCATAAATAATCAAGTTAAGATTCGCTGCAACAGCGAAAGGCTATTTTACCGCAGAGACGCAGAGAACGCAGAGGAGAACAAAAGAAACCGCAAAGGCGCCAAGAGCGCAAAGTAACGCAAGGATTACATAACAATAAAACTCCAAAGTAATTGTGACGACAAAAGAAACGACATGGTTTTTTTACATTGAACCTTTTCTTTGCGTCCTTTGCGTCTTTGCGGTGAATATCTTGTTCTCCTCTGCGTTCTCTGCGTCTCTGCGGTGAAAAATCGTACAATTATCTACCGGCCGGGTTCGTTTCCCCACAGGTACTTGTGCAGCTGGATCTGCAGGCGCACCGGCAGGTGGTCCTCGAGGATCCAGTTGGCCAGTTCGGTCGCATCCTGTTGGGGCTGGCCGGGCGAGAACAGGACCTCGCACAAATCATCCAGGCCGTACTGGCTGACCATGTCTTTGGCCCACAGGTAATCGTTCCGGTCGCAGATGACGAACTTGACCTGGTCATGCGGCCCTAGCGCCTGGATATTCTCGTAACGGTTGCGCTCCATCTCGCCCGACCCGGGCACCTTCAGATCCATGACCCGGATAACCCGCGGATCGACAGCGGTAATATCCAGCGCACCGCTGGTCTCGAGCGAGACCCGGTAGCCGGCATCGCAAAGGCGGCGCAACAGGTCCGGACAGTCCTTCTGGGCCAGCGGCTCGCCCCCGGTCACGGTGACATAGCGTGCCTGGTATCCTGCCGTGCGCTCCAGGATGCTATCGATGCCCATCCATTCACCGCCTTTGAATGCGTAGCTCGTATCGCAATAGCCGCAACGCAGCGGGCACCCGGTCAGGCGGATAAAGACCGTGGGACAACCGGCCGTCAGTGCCTCGCCCTGCAGGGAATAGAAGATCTCGGTGATGCGCAGTTTGGGGGTTGCAGATGTGTTCATGAGGTCAGAGATGTAAAAAAGGATTTACCGCAGAGGCGCGGAGGACGCGGAGGACGCGGAGAAATAAAAGATTTTCACCGCAAAGGCGCAAAGGGCGCAAAGGGCGCAAAGAGCAAGAATATTTAAAATAAATGTAGTGCGTAGGTTGGGCAAAGCGCAGCGTGCCCAACAATCAGTAAGATGTTGGGCACGTCGCTGACGCTCCTTTGCCCAACCTACGCTCTGCATAAATTAATATTTTATTGAAATATTCGTATTTTTCTTTGCGCCTTTGCGGTGAAAAATATTCCATTGCATTCTCTGCGCTCTCCGCGTCTCCGCGGTGAATACTCGTATCAATGTCCCTCTTTCTTCATGCGTGTCAGGCGGTCACCTGCCAGGCGCGCGGCCGTAGTCCCCGGGAAGTCGGCAACCAGGCCATCGAGCTCCTGGCGGGCGCTGGCCCAGTCCTGCTTCTCATAATGGATGAAACCGATCTTGAGCCGGGCGTCCGGCAGCTTGGGGCTCTGCGGGTGGCTCTTGATGAGCTTGCCGAAGGTCGCCAGGGCCCGATCGAATTCACGGGTGACATAGTAGGTTTCGCCCAGCCAGTAACTGGCGTTATCGGCATAGGCACTACCGGGATAGCTTGCCAGGAACTGGCTGAAGGTTGTGGCGGCATCCTCATAGCGCCCCTCCCTGAGGATCGCCAGGGCCTTCTCGTAGTCGGCCTGTTCCTCGCCACTGGGTGCAGGAGGCGGTGTCGAGGGTGTTACGGGCGGCGCCACCGCGACACTCCCGGGGGCTGACATCGGCGGGGTTGTCGTCACGGGGACGTCTGCTGCCGGCGCCAGTGGCTGGGCTGCCTGTCCTGACTCCAGTTGTTGCAGGCGCCGGTCAACATCGAGGTAGATCTCGCGCTGGCGACGCTGTATGCCCTCCAGGGTGTGCGCCTGCACCTCGATCTCGCCGCGCAGTTGCTGGACATCCCGTTGCAGCTGCTCGATCAGGTTCAGCATGTCGACCAGGCCACGGCCTTCGAGTTTGCGCTCGACACTGTCCAGGCGGGCCTCGATCTCCTGTCTGCTTGCAGCAGACGCAGGGGTCGCCATGAGCAGGGTGAGCAGCACGGCACCGAGTGCCATGCGGGAACGGCACCATCGCATCTCAGCGCCCCGTGTAGACGATCTCGACCCGACGGTTCAGGCGCCAGGCGGCGTCGTGATGGCCTTCCGCGGCCGGCTTCTCCTCACCGTAACTGACGGTATTGACCTGGTGCGGGGCGACGCCATGCAACTCGAGTATGCGGCGTACCGCCTGGGTGCGCCGGTCGCCCAGACCGATATTGTATTCACGCGAGCCGCGCTCGTCCGCATGGCCTTCAAGGGTCACTGCCTGGCCTGCATTGCTGGCCAGGAATCCGGCGTGGGCGGCCAGCAGGTCCTGGTCCGCCGCAGCGACATTGCTGCTGTCGTATTCAAAGTAGATCACCCGGCGTGATAACGGGCTGGCCGGATCGTCCAGTGAATAACCGGCAAAGCTGCCGCTATCGACCGCCCCGCTGGTCACGGCCCCGCCTTCGGCCGTCGTGCTGCGGTCCTCAACCGCCGCCTCACCGGTATCGGACTTGTCGCCCCCCATGGTGGAGCAACCCGCCAGAGTACCAAGCAGCAATACGGCCAATAATCGGTTCAATTGATGTTTCATTCTCTCTCTCCCAGGCATATAAACAGGTCCTGTCCAAATTCCTGCTAGTTGGCTTCGAACGGCGACCAGGCAGGTTCACGCACATTGCCTGCCTGTAGCGACAACCGCTGGCGGAAACGGCCATCCACTGAAACTGCGGCCAGCACCTCGCGGTTACCCGTACCTGTCGCATAGATGATCATGCTGCCGTTGGGTGAAAAACTGGGCGATTCATCCAGCTGTCCATCGGTCAGCACCCGCAGCACACCGGTATCAAGGTCCAGCACAGCGATCCGGTAGGCCCCGCCCTCGGCGTGAACCATAGCAAGTTTACGACCATCGGGCGAGAAATCCGCACCGGCATTGTACTTGCCGTCAAATGTCAAACGCTGCGCCTGGCCGCCGCTTGCGGACACCCGGTAGAGCTGGGGTGATCCGCCGCGGTCCGAGGTAAACACAAGGCTGCTGCCGTCAGGCGACCAGGCCGGCTCGGTATCGATGGCGGCGTTGGAGGTCAGTCGCTTCACCGCCAGGCTGTCCAGGTCCATAGTATAGATTTCCGGGTTGCCGTCCCGTGACAGCGTTAACGCCAGGCGGCGTCCGTCCGGGCTCCAGGCCGGTGCGCCGTTGATCCCCTGGAAAGATGCCAGCTTGCGGCGCGCGCCGCTGGCCACGTCCTGGGTGTAGATCTCCGCCGTCTTGTTCTCGAAGCTGACATAGGCGACCCGCCTGCCGTCCGACGACCAGGCTGGTGACATCAGCGGCTGATCGGAGCGCAATATGGTCTGGGGATTATAGCCATCGGAATCTGCGACCAGCAGGGTATAGGATTTTTCCCCGCCCGCTGTCGCGGTCGTGACATAGGCGATGCGGGTATTGAAGGCGCCGGGTTCCCCTGTGAGCTCCTTGTAGATGAGATCGCTGATGTGATGGGCCACGCGGCGCAGGTCGGCATGGCTCGCGGGGAAGCTGAAGCCGACAAGCTGCTTGCCGCGGAAGACATCGAACAGCTGAAACTGGATGGTATAGCGCCCGGCGCCGGTTTCCGTGACCTGCCCGATCACGAGGTTGTCGACATTGAGCATGCGCCAGTTGTGAAATTGCACTTGCCCGGCCTCGGTCGGGTGGGCCACCAGGTCGCGGTCGGGTAACGGCTCGAAGCGCCCGCTGCGGCTCAGGTCGGATGAAATGATGGCCGCGATATTCTCGGGCGCACTGGCGGCATTGCCGGTCCAGCCGAATGGGACCACGGCAATCGGCATGGCACCCTCCATGCCCTGGGTAATCTCGATGGTCAGTGCGGCCTGGGCCACGCCGGCCCCGATGGTCAGATAGAGCAGGACTGCCCTGAAAATCATACGCATGAAGATCCTTCCCTTGTCAGAACGGTTCAAAATTGAAGTTGAAGTCGCGAAAGTGCCTGGCGATGGCGGGGTCCTTGGGCATCGGCAAGGGCGCCGCCCTCAGCACCGCATTCTCTGCCGAACGGTCAAACACCGGGTCACCACTGCTCTCGATCACCGTGGCACTGGCCACGTCACCCCCGGGTATCACCTTGACGTTCACCTTGCATCTCAGGCCCCTGGGTGAACCCGCCGGGCGCAGCCAGTTGCGTTCCACCTTCTCCGCGATATAACCGATATATTCACCCAGCGCGCTCTGAACGCGCCGCTCTTCCATGAGTGCCTGTTCCGCTGCAATCTGCGCCTGCAAAGCGGCCTCGGCCTCGGCCTTCTGCTTCGCTGCCTGTTCCGCCTTTCGCTTGCGCTCCGCCTCGGCCTTCTGCTTCGCTGCCTGTTCCGCCTTTCGCTTGCGTTCCGCCTCGGCCTGCTGCTTCGCTGCCTGCTCTGCCTTTTGCTTGCGTTCCGCCTCGGCCTGCTGCTTCGCTGCCTGCTCCGCCTTTTGCTTGCGTTCCGCCTCGGCCTGCTGCTTCGCTGCCTGCTCCGCCTTTTGCTTGCGCTCCGCCTCGGCCTGCTGCTTCGCTGCCTGTTCCGCCTTTCGCTTGCGCTCCGCCTCGGCCTGCTGCTTCGCTGCCTGCTCTGCCTTTTGCTTGCGCTCCGCCTCGGCCTGCTGCCGGGTCTCCTGCTCCGCCTGGCGCTTGCGCTGCTCGATGACCTCCAGCCGGCGCTGATCGATCAGCTCGGCCTGGATCGGCCGGGACTCCCCGGCCGTGCGGCTGGTCTTGGGCGTCCAGTCGAGGCTGAACATCAGCAACGCCAGCAGCACGAGGTGCATCAGCACCGCGTAGACCACGGCACGGGGATTCTCGCGTATCGCCTGCCACATGTCGCGTTATTCGTTGCCCGGGGGTTCCGTGACCAGGCCGACAGCCGGAACGCCGGCCTGTTGCAACAGGACCATGGCCGCAACCACACTGCCATAGTCCGCATCATGGTCCCCGCGCACCATGACGGTCCTGTCCTGGCGGTGCCGCAACACCGCCGAGACGCGCTGGATCAGGGTGTCGCCGTCGATGGCAGTGTTCGGGGTATCACCGATATTGAGATACAGGGAGCCGTCGACGTCCACGCTTACCACCAGCGGCTCCTGCTGGTCGGGGTCCAGGGCCTCGGCCGCGGCTTCCGGCAGTTCGACATTCACGCCCTGGGTGAGCAGCGGCGCCGTTACCATGAAGATGACCAGCATCACCAGCATGACGTCGATATACGGCACCACGTTGATCTCTGCCATCGGCCGTTTACGAATCCGGTGTCGCGCCATGCTGTTTGCTCTGCTCCCCTGCGCCCGAATCAGGCATGCACCTGGCGCTGCAGGATGGTCGAAAACTCTTCCAGGAAATTGTCATAGCGGTTGATCAGCCGCTCCACGTCATTTGAATAGCGGTTATAGGCGATCACCGCCGGTATGGCGGCAAACAGCCCCATCGCGGTCGCAATCAGGGCCTCGGCTATACCGGGCGCAACCATGGCCAGGGTCGCCTGCTGGGCATTGCCCAGGCCGCGAAAGGCATTCATGATGCCCCAGACGGTGCCGAACAGCCCGACATAGGGGCTGGTCGAACCGACCGTGGCCAGGAACGACAGGTGCGTCTCCAGTTTGTCGGTCTCGCGTGACAGCGCCACGTGCATCACCCGCTGTGCGCCCTCCACGATCGCCCGGGGCTCGATACCCGCCTGATTGCGCAGGCGCGCGAATTCGTTGAAACCCGCCTGAAAGATCCCGGCCATGCCCATGGCCTGCTGCTCATGCGCCGACACCTCGCGAAACAGTGTGGACAGGTCGCCACCCGACCAGAAGCGCCCCTCGAACTCGTTCGCGGCCACGCGCGCATCGCGCAACACCGAGCGGCGCCTGAAAATCATGGTCCATGAGGCCATCGAAACCACCAGCAGCAGCAACATCACCAGCTGCACCACGAAACTGGCACCCACGATCAGGTGAAAAAACGACATGTCAGTCGACATCCGGTATCTCCCTCAGAATTTTTTCCGGTATGGGCCGCGGTGCCAGCGATTCGGCATCCAGGCAGGCGATTTTGATCAGCGCGCTGCACAAGGGACCACCCGCATCGTCGAGACGCTGCACCCGCTGCTCGAATACCAGGCTGGCACGACGGCGTTCGACCACTCGCACCGAGACCGTCAGCAGGTCGTTGAAACGGGCGGGGCGCTGGTATTCCAGGCTGGCCGATCTGACCGCGAACAAGACCCCTACATCCCTGATCAGTTCATCCTGCTCAAAGCCAAGTGCACGCATCCACTCCGTCCGGGCGCGTTCCAGGAAACGCAGGTAGTTGGCGTAGTACACCACCCCTCCACTGTCCGTGTCCTCGTAATAGACCCGCACCTGCCAGGAAAACTCAGTCAAGGCCGGACACATCCCTGTTAATGACCACAGACGGGCCAATTAATTCCCGTGCCACCCTTAAGGCGATGACGGACGCTGACATGGATGAAGATCGTACAGGCTGCAAGCAATTAATTCGTCGTGTCCTCGCCACCGCTATCGGCGAACATCTCGAGTGACTCCGTCACGGTCTGGGCGGCAGGCGGGGTAAGACCGCAGTGCAGGTAGGCATTGCGCGTGGCCATCCGCCCGCGCGGGGTGCGCATGATAAAGCCCTGCTGGATCAGGTAGGGTTCCAGCACGTCCTCGATGGTCCCGCGCTCTTCCCCGATGGCCGCCGCCAGGTTGTCCACACCCACCGGACCGCCATCGAATTTCTCGATAATCGTCAGCAGCAACTTGCGATCCTGGGCATCGAATCCCTGCTTGTCGACATTCAGCATTTCCATGGCACGGTCCGCCACCTCCTCGGTGATACGACCGTCGGCCTTGATCTCGGCGTAGTCACGCACCCGCCGCAACAGGCGATTCGCGATACGCGGCGTCCCGCGCGAGCGCTGTGCCAGTTCCCCGGCGCCCTGTTCATCGATCTCGATACCGAGGATGCCGGCGGCACGCTGCAGGATGAATGACAGGTCCCGGGTATTGTAGAACTCCAGCCGCTGCACAATGCCGAAACGGTCACGCAGCGGGGACGTCAGCAGGCCGGCCCGCGTGGTCGCACCGACCAGCGTAAACGGCGGCAGGTCCAGCTTGATGGAGCGCGCCGCCGGGCCTTCGCCGATCATGATATCCAGCTGGTAATCCTCCAGCGCCGGATAGAGGATCTCCTCCACCACCGGGCTGAGCCGGTGGATCTCGTCCACGAACAGGACGTCGTTGGCCTCGAGGTTGGTCAACAGGGCGGCCAGGTCCCCGGCCCGCTCCAGCACCGGCCCCGAGGTATGGCGCAGGTTCACGCCCATCTCGTTGGCGATGATATGGGCCAGGGTGGTCTTGCCGAGACCCGGTGGACCGAAGATCAGGGTGTGGTCCAGGGCATCCTTGCGCTGGCGTGCCGCCTGTATAAAAATCTCCATTTGTTCAGAGACTTGTGGCTGCCCCACGTAATCCGCCAGGGTCTGGGGGCGCACGCTGCGATCGAGGATCTCGTCTTCACGTGAACCCTTGGGGGTGACCAGGCGATCGGCTTCAATCATAGGTTGCTAGTTTCGGTGCTCCCGGGGCCTGAAGCAAGTCATTGCCAGGTTATTGCAGGGTGGACTGCAGGGCGTTGCGAATGATCTCCTCGGAGGACAGGTCGACCGTCTCCACGGCGCGCACCATGCGGCTCGCCTCCTGCGGCTTGTACCCCAGTCCGATCAGGGCGGTGACGGCCTCCTCGGTCGGATTGGCCGCCAGGGCGCCACCCGTACCGGCCTGCGCCCCGCTCGTCGGTCCCGCGGTGAACGCCCCCAGGCGATCACGCATCTCAATAATCAGGCGCTCCGCGGTCTTCTTGCCGACACCCGGCAGCCGCACCAGCGCGGCCACATCGCCGCCCTGGACACAGGTGGCAAAGCTGTTCGTGTCCATGCCGGAGAGGATGGTGAGCGCCAGTTTGGCACCCACGCCATTGACCCGTAGCAGGTTGCGAAACAGGTCGCGGTCGTTGAGCCTTGCAAAGCCGTAGAGCGTGTGGGCGTCGTCACGCACCGCCAGGTGGGTGAACAGGGTGACCTCGTCACCCACCGCTGGCAGATCATAGAAGGTGGTCATGGGCGCCTCGATCTCGTAGCCGACGCCGTGCACGTCCAGCAGCAACTGCGGTGGTTGCTTGGCGAGGATCCTGCCGCGCAGCAGCCCGATCATCCGGGCAGCCCCGGTTGCGGACGTTGCATCACGCCCACGCGGCTGCGGGTCTCGCGGATGTGGCCATGGCAGATGGCCACGGCCAGGGCATCGGCGGCATCGCTCGGTGGCTGCCCGTCGAGCGACAACAGCACGCGCACCATGTGCTGGACCTGCTCCTTGGCGGCGCCGCCCTTGCCGACCACCGCCTGCTTGATTTCCCGGGCGGCATATTCATCCACTGGCAGGGTGCGGGTCACACCGGCGCAGATAGCGGCCCCCCGGGCCTGGCCCAGCTTCAGGGCGGAATCCGCATTCTTGTTCATGAACACCCGTTCAACCGCCATTTCCTCCGGCAGGTACTCATCGATCACCTCATTCACCCCGGCGAAGATCATCCCCAGCCGTTCGGCCAGCGCCTCGCCCCTGACGCGGATACAGCCGCTGGCCACATAACGGATCTGCTGGCCCTGCTGGTCGATAATCCCGTAGCCGGTGATACGCGAGCCGGGATCGATGCCGAGGATGCGGGTCATCCAGGACCAGTGCCGTTAATAAGTCCAGTGGTAACAGTCATGGTTGTGATTCTCGTAAACATTTTTTCTCACCGCAAAGACGCAATGGACGCAAAGTTAAAAACACAATTCTTGCTAGCAACAACCAATCTCAGTCATACCAATGGACGGTAGGTTTGTTGTTTCCCGGAATAATGTTGCTGTAATAATGTTTTCTTTGCGTCCATTGCGCCTTTGCGGTGAATGATTTTTCAACTCGGCGTTCTCCGCGTCTCCGCGGTTAACAAGAAGTTGAATCATCCCAGCTGCGCCAGCACGTCCTCGGCGATATCTGCATTGGAATAGACATCCTGCACATCATCCAGGTCTTCCAGTCTCTCCAGCAGGCGCACCATCTTTTCCGCGTCATTCAGATCCAGCGGGGTCGAATTGGCCGCACGCATGGTGACCTCCGCCTGCTCGGGTTCCAGGCCGCCCGCCACCATGGCCTCCTTGATGTCGACAAACTGGTCCGGTTCGGTGAGCACATCGATGGAGCCGTCGTCATTGCTGATTACGTCATGGGCACCGGCCTCGAGCGCGGCCTCCATGATCTGGTCCTCGTCACTGCCGACCGGATAACTGAGGATACCGGTCTTGGCGAACTGGTAGGCCACGGAACCGTCGGTCCCCAGATTGCCACCCGCCTTGGTGAAGGCGTGGCGCACCTCGGCCACGGTGCGGTTGCGGTTGTCGGTCATGCAGTCGACCATGACGGCCACGCCGCCGGGACCGTAACCCTCATAGCGGATCTCCTCGAAGTTTTCCCCCTCCTGCGCACCCGAGCCGCGCTTGATGGCACGCTCGATGGTGTCCTTGGTCATGTTGCCCGCCAGGGCCTTGTCCACCGCCAGCCGCAGGCGTGGATTGGCGTTGGGGTCGGGGTCCCCCATGCGCGCCGCCACCGTGATCTCGCGGATCAGCTTGGTAAACAACTTGCCGCGCTTGGCGTCCTGGGCGTTCTTGCGGTGCTGGATATTGGCCCATTTACTGTGTCCTGCCATGTTCACCTACCTCGTCACTCAAACTGCCGGAAGTTTAACACCGCCGGGCAGGCGAGATAAGCGCAGGGCGGAAAACACCCGCTGCCGGCCCTGCAGAATCAGCCGCTTGCAGGCGTGGCGTCGAAATGGCCGTGGCGGAGGAAGCAGCAGACCCGCTCGGCGACCGGTCGCGAGAACACCAGGCCGGTGTGGGTGGTGTCGAGAACCATGGCTGCGCACGCGCCGTCCAATTGTGTCTCCGCGACCGCAACGGTGCCGTCATGCGCGCCGCTCAGCCCGCCCAGCAACCGCCCCACCCCCAGGGGTTGGCGACCGGCGATAATCCCCAACTCGCGCCGACCGTCCCAGTCCGGCGCAGCTTCGAGCAGCCCGCCCTCGGCACTGCGGCCCAGCAGCCAGCGCCCCCATGGC
>CAMYIX010000034.1 GCA_947258615.1 uncultured Ectothiorhodospiraceae bacterium
GCTGTAAATTGCCTTTGATGATTTGCAATTGAACACATTTCTTTTTTATTAGTTGAGGTGATTTACATGGCTACAGGTACCGTTAAGTGGTTTAACGAATCCAAGGGCTTCGGTTTTATTGCGCCTTCCGATGGTGGCGAAGATGTCTTCGTACATTTCTCTGCAATTGAAGGCGATGGTTTCAAGACGCTGGTAGAGGGGCAGACGGTCAATTTTGAAGTTCAGAAGGGACCCAAGGGACTGCAGGCTGCACACGTCACACCGGCCTGATCACACCCTTTCGTAATACGCAGTACCCGGACCCCGCAGCCTGCTGCGGGGTTCTTTCTTTCAGGGCCGGGCAAACCGTACAGCCCGGTAATCACGGGCTCACTCGCGCGGCAGCTCACTGCCTCCGCTCAGCCAGGCATCTACCGCGCGTGCGCACTGCCGGCCTTCCCGTATCGCCCACACGACCAGCGACTGTCCACGCCGGACATCACCACAGGCAAACACCCCGGGCACACTTGTCTGGTAGTCATCATCGCTCGCCGCCACACACCCCCTTGCATCCAGGCCAGGCGCCAGCTGGCTAAGCAGGCCGTCATGCACCGGATGTGCATAACCCATCGCCAGCAGTACGAGCTGCGCCGGCAGGTGCCGGACCTCTCCTTGCACGACCTGCTTCTGCCAGGTCCCGTCTGAACGCATTGTCCACTGCAGTTGCTGCAGGGCCAGCCCGGCGACATTACCGTGATGTCCCTTAAGGGCCACGGTATCGAAGCCCCAGATGTGCCGGCAACCCTCCAGGTCATGGTCGCCCTCGCGCCACACCGGTGCGGGCTCCGGCCAGTGCCCGAGCACATTGGCCTGCCTAGGCGGGCGTTCGTGGTACTGGACCTGCACCACCCGGTGCGCGCCCTGCCGGATCGCGGTGCCCACACAGTCATTCCCGGTATCGCCGCCCCCGATGACCACCACGTCCTTGCCATGTGCATCGACGCTGCCTCCGGGATGCAGGTAATCTCCGGCCACACGCCGGTTCTGCTGGGCCAGGTAATCCAGCGCGAAGTGGACACCACCGAGCTCACGTCCCGGTACCTCGAGATCACGCGGCTGTTCCGAGCCACAGGCAAGGACAAGCGCGTGCCCCGTCCGCCGCAACTCTTCGACATCCAGGTTCACACCGGCATGGACACCACAGCGGAACTGCACACCCTCGGCCTTGAGCTGTGCCAGCCGGCGATCCAGCACATGCTTCTCCAGGCGAAAGTCCGGGATACCATAACGCAGCAGACCGCCGATGCGATCGGACTTCTCAAATACCGTGACCCGGTAACCGCTGCGTACCAGTTGCTGGGCACAGGCCAGACCGGCCGGTCCCGAACCAATGATCGCGACCCGCTTGAACCGGTGCCGCTGACTGCGCTGGGGCCGTACCCAGTTCTCCTTCCAGGCGCGCTCGACCACCGCCAGCTCGATCGAGCGAATGGTGACCGCTGTACTGCCAAGACTCAGCGTACAGGCAGACTCACAGGGCGCCGCGCAAATGCGTCCCGTGAATTCGGGAAAGTTATTGGTCGTTTCCAGATGTTCGTAGGCACGCCGCCAGTCGGTGTCGGTGACCAGCGCATTCCACTCGGGAATCAGGTTATGGACCGGACAATAACAGTGACAATAGGGGGTACCGCAGTCCATGCAGCGGTTTGCCTGACGGGCCGCATGCCCGTCCGGCATGACCTGCTCATATTCCCGCCAGTGCCGGACGCGTTGTTTCGGATATTGTTTTACGGCCTCTTTACGCGGGTAGTGTAGGAATCCATGAAGATCTTCCATAGCTGACCGGATGCTGACACAGTTCACATAAGTTTAGTCCAGGCCCGCGACAAATTAAGTGGTCGTATTTTATACCCTTGTTTCTATTGTATTTTATTGAGGATATGATTCAGAAAACAGCCCCTCAGCCCCGGTAACCGCGCCATGCGACGCCTACAGGGTTTCCTGATAATTCACATGGATACTGCAGGAGCGGTCCCCTGACCGCGATGTTGTCTCCAAACAATCGCGTCGAAGGTCGGCGCTTATATACCCATACCCTGTGGTTGCGCCGATCCCGTCAATCGGGCTTGGCAGCATCGGCCTGGCTGGCAGCATCCTCCGTGACCGGCTGCTCGGCCTCCTCCGGTACGACCAGGCTGAGCAGGGTCCAGCCCGGCGCTGGAATTACCTTGTGCCCGCTGTTCAGGATATGCAGGCGCTCCCGGGGATCGATGGCAAACAACGGGATCGCCTTTTTGTAGTAGCGACGGTGGTAGTCATCGAAGTCGAAGCTCTCGGTCAGAGTCGTCTCGCGAATCTCCGCACCCTTGCCAAGGGCGTTGACGAGCCGCTCATAACTCACATCGTCACCGAAGGCGACATAACCGGCCGGCAGCGGCGTTGCCTGCTTGCTGTCCACGGCAGCCTCACTGGCATGCAGGGCAAACAGCTGGCTGTCCCCGAACTCACGCCGGTAGCGGTGCACGGCAAGCACATTGAGTTCCTGTTGAGGTGATAGCGCCAGCAGGCGTCCCAGGCCGACCAGGTCCAGGCGCCGGTCGGCATACTCCGACACCGCACTGCCATAGAAGGTGTTCAGCCCGTGCATGCGCGCGGCACTGACATTGGCCCAGGTGGTATCACACAGCACGCTGTGATAGCCCCGCTTTTGCAGGGCTGCGGCGATCACCCGTGCAACCGGATTGGCGCCGACGATCAGGAAACCGCGTGCCTCCGGCTCCGCCACGCCCAGGCCCCGTGCCAGCAGCCCCGCGGTCCCACTTTGCAGCACCACGGTACCGATAATTACCAGGAAAGTCAGAGGCACCAGCAACTCCGCCTCCGGATACCCGGCGGCCTGCAGTTTCAGGGAAAACAGTGCGGCGACCGCGGCTGCCACGATGCCGCGCGGGCCGATCCAGGCCAGCAACGCACGTTCCTGCCAGCGCAGCGACGATCCCCAGGTCGCCAGCGCAATCTTCACGGGCCGGGCAATGAACTGGATGACCGCCAGGACCCCCAACGCCCCCCAGCCCAGTGTATGCAACTGGGCAAAGTCGATGCGTGCCGCGAGTATGATGAACAGGGCCGAGATCAGCACCACTGACAGGCTTTCCTTGAAATCCAGGATGTGTTCGATGGACACAGCGCGCATGTTCGCCAGGCGAATACCCATGACGGTGACCGTCAGCAGCCCCGCCTCGGCCTCCACAGCATTCGACACTGCGAACACCGCAAACACCAGCGCCAGGGTGGCCACGTTGTGCAGGAACTCCGGGAGCCAGTGGTTGCGCAGGGCCAGCCCCAGGAACTGGCCGCTGAGAATGCCGAATACCACCCCGACACCGATTATCCGGGCAAAGCTGGCCAGGGTGTGCCCGATTGCCTCACCGCCCTGCCCGGAGATGATGAATTCGAACACCAGCACCGCCAGCAGGGCGCCGATCGGATCGATGACGATGCCTTCCCAGCGCAGGATATTCGCGACATGCGCCGTCGGCCGCACCGTGCGCAGCAGCGGCACGATCACGGTCGGGCCGGTGACCACGATAAAGGCACCGAACAGCAGGGCCAGTTCCGGCGGGAAGTCCAGCAGCAGGTAGGCGGCCATTGCCGCCACGGCCCAGGTCACCAGCAGCCCGGAGGTCACCATGCGCTGAACGACCCGCTCCAGCCCTGCGATGTCGGAGAATTTCAGGGTCAGGCTGCCCTCGAACAGGATGACCGCGACCGACAGCGACACGAACGGGAACAGCAGCTCGCCGAACAGGTCATCCGGGTGCAGCAAGCCGAGTACCGGCCCGGTGAGGATCCCGGCCAGCAGCAGGAACAGGATCGCGGGCAGCTTGACCCACCAGGCAAACCACTGGCAGGCAATGGCCAGTACGCCGATCCCGGCAATGCTCAGTACGACAGGTTCTTCCATGGGGGTCCGGGTGGCGAGTCAATCGGAACAGCAATAGCAAGCCGGCCGTCAGCAGCGTAATTATTGCAGGTCACTGAATTCCCTTCTCAGCGCTTCCAGATTCGTCGCATAGCCGTCCGCGTTGCCATAGGGCAGGAACTTGTAATAACGGGAGTGGACACCTTTCAGCCGCTGTGCGTGCTTGATAGGACACCAGTACTGCTCGGTCCGGGCCGCCACCTCCCGGGCATAGGCAAGCAGGCCGTTGGCGTAGCTGCAGAACGCACAGTGGGTATGCTCTATGATATTGAGGTACTTGAGTCGATGACGGTCCAGCACAATGTAATCCGAGCGCTTTACTCTCGGCATGCGATAGACAGGAAAGCACAGCAACTGGTAGATCCCGACGCAGGCATCCAGCAGGACCAGCGGGAAGGCCAGGCAATAGACCAGTGGCGCCGTGGCCACGGCCAGCAGGGAAGAGTCTGCCAGGTAGCGGCAGATCCGGGTGGCCAGTTCCCGGTGTCGCACGACGATCTCCTTCTCGAAGGCCGCACGCCCGTTGCGCAGGGTATAGCCGAACTCGTCCGCCTCCCGGCTGGCCTCCTCCGCCACCCGTTCTTCCAGCGCACGGATTTCCTCCAACAAGCCCTGCAATCCCGCCCCCTTGCTGATGCAATACCTGCCGGTGATGGTGCCGCCGGGAAAAGCCCTGATTATGGCCCGGTTATTTCATTTCGGTCCGAATCGAGCAGCAGCAGCTTGTTGGCCCGTGTCAGCTGCTTGATCGCGGCCTCGCGCCTGCTTGCGGTGCTCCGGGTATGCCCGCTTTCCAGGTAGACCACTCGCTGCGGGCCACGGCCACGGAAATACTTCGCCCCCAGCTGACCACCGTGCTGGGACAGGCGCCGCTCGATATTATTCGTGATCCCGGTGTAAAGCGAATTATCCGTGCAGAGAATGATATAGACCTGCCAGCCCATGGCGCCATGATAGCAAATGACGGCGCGGGACATTCATTCTCATTGGCCGGAATAAGTAAAGTCCTCGCCTGCCAGCACCTGCCCGGAATGGGCATTTATTCGGTTGCAGTCCGTTTATGTTAGGATATGCGCCGCCTGTTCTTCTCGCTGCCAGCACCCCGCGCCGACCCGGCACCCGTTTGCATCCAGAAATGCAGGACCCTGACTAAATACCCTGATACTCAAGGAGCCTGCAAATGCAGATCGAAAAACACCGCGTGGTGACGCTCACCTATACCCTCAAAGACAATGATGACAATATTATCGACAAGTCCGATGACGGCAGCTTCTGCTACCTGCATGGCGCCAGCAATATCATCCCGGGCCTGGAGAATGCACTCGCCGGCAAGGTCACCGGTGATGAACTGTCAGTGGCCGTACCGCCCGAAGAGGCCTACGGCGTTCACGATGCCGAGAAGACCCAGAAGGTCCCGCGCGACATGTTCCCGCCCGAACAGGAAATCGAACCCGGCATGCAGTTCCATGCACAGAGCCCGGATGGTCAGCCGTTTGTGGTCACCATTGCCGGTATCGAGGAAGACGGCGTCGTGGTTGACGGCAATCACCCGCTCGCAGGTGTACACCTCAATTTCGAGGTCAAGGTGATGGATGTGCGCGAGGCCAGCAGCGAGGAAATCGAGCACGGTCATGTACATGGACCGGAAGGGCATCATCACTAGACGGACACGCCAGAAAAGGGGAATGGTGCTGTTTCCTCGCAGCGAAGCGCTGGAACACATACCGTCCCCCTTCCTGTTGCAAAAACAGATACAGAGACATGAAGGCAAGTGAACTCAAGCGTGGCGCGGTACTCGACCTGGACGGCCGAAAAATCATCATAAAGCAGCTGGAGGTGCAGAGCCCGTCATCAAGAAGCGGCAGCACCCTCTACAAGGTCCGCGGCCACGACATTGTCAGCAAGCAGAAATTCGAGGCCCGCTACAAGGGCGACGAAAACCTGCAGGGCGTCGACTTCGGGCGCCGCCCCGTGCAGTACCTGTTCCGGGATAACGACAGCTGCACCTTCATGGACAAGGAGTCCTACGAGCAGTACACCCTGCCTGTCGATGCGCTGGAGGAAGAACTCCGGTACCTGGACGAGCACCTCGACGGCATACTGGCCATGGTCGCTGATGATGTCATCCTCGGCATCGAACTGCCCGCCACGGTCACCCTCGAGATCGTCGATACCGCACCCGGAATGAAGGCCGCCTCGTCATCCGCACGCACCAAGCCGGCTACCCTGATCACCGGACTGATTGTACAGGTACCGGAATACCTCACACCTGGCGAAGTCATCAAGGTCAACACCGGAACCGGCGAGTTCATATCACGCGCCTGATTTTCAGTGCACTGCCGAAAGACACCCCGATAACCCGTATCGCGGTCATTGTCACTGTCATGCCGTCCATCAATTTCCAACAAATACAGGTCAAGACTAAAGCATCTGCTCAGAACCCTCTTAGCCACTTTCTGTATGGCTATGAATTGAAGTGCTGACAAACCGGATTTGTCAGCTTGTTGATTGATATCGAGCGTCTACACCTGCCAGTTTGCGCTGACTGGTAAATGACAAAAAAATCAATGGAAGGCCTGGTCAACTCATCTTTCGTCATTCCGGCCAAGGCCGGAATACAGTAGCTGCCTGGTTATCAAACACCGGATCCTTTCAACCTGACATCAAGGCCTCGAGCTCCTCCCAGCGGACATAGCAGGCCTCGAGCTCGCCACCGAGCGATTCCAGGCGCGCCAGAGTTGCGCTGATTTCGGCATCCGGCTGCTGATAGAAACCGGAATCACTGACATGCGCCTGCAGCCTGGCCTGCTCGGCTTCCAGCGCCTCGATCCGGGCCGGCAGGGCATCCAGTTCACGCTGGTCCTTGTAAGACAGCTTGCGTGGCTTGCCTGCAGCTTGCTCCGATCGGGCCGGTGCTGTCTGCCTTGCCGGCTTCGCAACAACAGTGGGTTGCGTTTTCTTGCGCTGGCGCAGCCAGTCGCTGTAGCCGCCGATGTATTCACCGATGCGGCCGCCCCCCTCGAAAACGAGGGTGCTGGTCACCACGTTATCCAGGAAGGCACGGTCATGGCTCACCAGCAACAGGGTGCCCTGGTAATCCATGAGCAACTCCTCCAGCAGCTCCAGTGTCTCCACGTCGAGGTCATTGGTGGGTTCATCGAGTATCAACAGATTTGCCGGCTGGGCGAACAGCCGTGCCAGCAGCAGGCGGTTGCGCTCACCACCGGACAGGGTACTCACGGGAGACTGCAGGCGTTCCGCGGGAAACAGGAAATCCTGCAGGTAACCGGCCACGTGTCGACTGCGGCCATTGATGGTCACCCGCTGACTGCCGTCGCCGATGCTGTCCATCACCGAGGCCTGTGGATCAAGCTGGGCACGCTGCTGGTCGAAATACGCGCTCTGCAGCCGGGTTCCGCGGCGGATGCGGCCGCTGTCGGTGGACAATTCGCCCAGCAGCAGATTGATCAGGGTAGACTTGCCGGCACCGTTCGGCCCGATAATACCCACGCGGTCGCCGCGCAGTATGTTTACCGAGAAGTCCCGGACGACCGTGTGGCCGTCATAACCGAAACTGACATTCTCGGCCTCGAACACCAGCTTGCCCGAGAACTCGCCCTCTTCCAGCCGCAGGTTTACCTTGCCGATCCGGTCACGACGCTGGCGGCGCTGTTCCCGCAGGGCCTTGAGTGCGCGCACCCGGCCTTCGTTGCGGGTGCGGCGCGCCTTGATGCCCTGGCGGATCCAGGCCTCTTCCTGTGACAGCTTCTTGTCGAACTGTGCATCGTGCTGGGCCTCCACCTCGAGCTGCTCTGCCTTGCGACGCGTGTAATCGTCATAGCTGCCCGGCCACGAGGTGAGCTGCCCGCGGTCGAGTTCGATAATGCGGGTCGCCAGCCGACGCACGAAGGCGCGGTCGTGACTGATGAACAACAGGGCACCGGAAAACTCCGCCATGAAGTCCTCCAGCCAGGTGATCGCCTCGATGTCCAGGTGGTTGGTGGGCTCGTCCAGCAACAGCACGTCCGGCTCATACACCAGGGCACGCGCCAGCATCACCCGCCGGCGCCAGCCCCCCGACAGTGCCTGGAAAGCAGCCTCGCCATCCAGCCCCAGGCGCGACAGCACCGTCTCGACCCGTTGCTCCAGTTGCCAACCGCCGCCGGCCTCGAGTTCGTGCTGCAACTCGGCGAGACGCTTGAGCGCGGCCGGGCTGTGCGCCTGTTCAAGGGCGCAGGCGGCATGGTGATATTCGGAGATCAACCGGCCCAGCTCGGGCACTCCCCCGGCGACGACATCGAAGACGGTATCCCCGCTGTCAAGGTCGACTTCCTGCGCCAGGTAGGCGATGCGGGTCGCCGGGCGCACCCAGAGACTGCCGTCATCCGGCATGATCTCGCCGCTGACGATGCGCATCAGGGACGACTTGCCCTCGCCGTTGCGCCCCACCAGGCAGACGCGCTCACCCTGGCGCAACTCCAGCACCGCCTCATCCAGCAGCGGGCGGTGGCCAAAGGCCAGGGAAACCTTGTCCAGGCGCAGCAGAGGCATATAGTTACGGGGTGGTTGATGAATCGGGTATAGGAAGGGACAGAACCGAAGTGATCGCTATGGCGTCATTTTACCGCAACTGAGAGCGGGTGGCGCGCTCCGCAGGGAAATGCTGCACCCGGCGCATTATTTCCAGTCGGCAATGAATATATTGGTCTCCCCTCTCACCTTGCCGAAGCGGTTGGAGGCGAACACCAGCTGTTTGCCGTCATGGGAAAACATCGGGAAGCCATCGAAGCCTTCGTAAGTGGTGACTCGCTCGGTCACGCGGGTCTCGACATCGATCAGGTAGAGATCGAAATTACGCCCCTGCGGGTCGTGCATATTGGACGAAAAGATGATGCGTCGGCCATCGGGGTGCCAGTAGGGGCCGAAGTTGGCCGCCTCGTTGCGGGTAAGCTGGATGGGCTTGCGTTCCTCGAGGTTCATGATAAACAACTCGAGCTGTCCGGGACGAATCAGACCCTCGGCCAGCAGCGACTGGTAATCTTCCAGAGCCTGCCCTTCGGGGCGGGAAGCGCGCCAGACGATCCATTTGCCATCCAGGGAGAAAAACGCTCCGCCATCGTAACCGGGCGTGCGGGTCAGCTGTTCCACGCCGCTGCCGTCCGGATTCATCAGGTAGAGTTCCAGGTCGCCGCTGCGCAGCGATGTAAACACGATCCTGTCACCGCGGGGAGAATACACGGCCTCGGCATCGTAGCCCCCGGTTTCGGTCAGGGGTACCGGGTCCTGGCCCTCGGGCCCGGCCGCGAAGATGTCATAGCTGCTGTACAGCGGCCACACATAACCGTGCGAGTGGTCCGGCTTCGGCGGGCACTGCGTGTGCTTGAGATGGGTCGATGCATAGATAATAGAGCGGTTATCGGGCGCAATAAATGCGCAGGTGGTGACACCTTTACCGGAAGACAGCCTGCGCACCTGGCTGCCATCGGTTTGCATGCGAAAGATCGCATCGCACTGCAGTTCATCGCGCGTCGACTGGAAAATCAGCTCGCGACCGTCATGGGAAAAATAGGCCTCCGCATTCTGGCCACCGAAGGTCAGCTGGCGCAGCCTGGAAAGGTGCCCCTCCCCGGCAAAGGTCAGGTCCGCTTCCGGCGTGCCATTGGCCCACACCGCGGCCGACGAGGTCGACAATGCGGTGATGATGATGGCCACGATGCTGCGATTTGTCATTGCCTGTCTTCCCCGTTCTCCGCTGTCAGCGTTCGACCAACCGGGCCGTGGTCCGGTTATCACTGCCGTTGCGTTGATAGCGGATCACGAGCTCGTTGCCCGGCTCAAGTTGTTTCAGCACATGGGCGTAGTCGCGCATGTTGTTGACCGGCGACTGGTTCAACTCGAGGATAACATCTCCTGCCCGCAGTCCGGCCCGCGCGGCCGGTGTCCCGGCACCCACCCCCTCGAGTCGCACCCCTGCCCCATTCCAGGCGTAATCCGGCAGCGTGCCCAGGCTCACCCGGCGCGCCGTCTGCCGCTCCGCTGCAGCATCCGCCTGTTGTGCCCCGCCCGGCGTGGCGCTCAGGGGCCGGGGACGTTGTGCGAGGTAGTCAAGCGTTTCTTTCAGCACCTCGGCGACCTTCACCAGTCCCGTGGCATCGATGTGTTCCTGGGTGTCGCCGGGGCGGTGAAAATCGGCATGGGCCCCGCTGAAAAACTGCACGGCCGGCACGCCGGCGGCGATGAAACTGGTCTGGTCGCTGGAGCCAATGTCGTCGGCGACGTCGCGAACCGGTACCCCGGTGACGTAAGCGGCCCCGCGCAGGATATGCACCCATTCAGCTGCGGTACCCGTGCCGAGCACCGTCAGGGGCTGTTCCCCGAGGCGCCCGACGGTATCGAGGTTGAGCATCGCGATCATCTTCTCCGCCGGGTAGCCACCGGCCGTGGCCTGTTGCAGGTAATGGCGTGAACCCAGGCGGCCGGTCTCCTCGCCGGTAAAGGCGACGAAGACGATACTGCGCGGGCGCGGCTGGCCGGCCAGCACCCGTGCCAGCTCCAGCATCACCGCCACACCGCTGGCATTGTCATCGGCACCGGGGTGCAGCTTGCCGCGGTCTTCGGCACGCGCCCCGGACTCCCCGTGGCCGAGGTGATCATAGTGGGCACCGATCACCAGGCTCTCGCCGGCCCGCCGGGGATCGTTGCCGGGCAGGATGCCGATGACATTCTGCAGACTGACCCCGGGCCGGGGTTCACTTGCGGGCAGCTCCCAGGACTGCAGGAAGGCATCATCACCCGTCCCGCCCGGCTGCAGGCCGGCTGCCTTGAACTGCGCGGCGATGTAGGTCGCGGCCCGCTCCAGTCCTGGCGAACCCAGCCCACGGCCCTGAAAATCAGCGGATGCCAGCATCGCGATATCACCCTGCATGCGGCTGGTTGAAAAGACCGCCCTCTGGGCGGCCAGCGGGGCACGCGGCGCCAGGCGCGCCGGCCCGGCGGCCTCCGCCAGCGTGATCGACAGCGGCGAATCCACCACCGGCCACTGCCCCTTGAGGACGTTGGCCGGCTCAGTACCGGTAAAGGCGAGGTAGCTGTAGCGACCGTAGTGCGGCAGCTTGCGGCCCAGCCCCGCCAGGGCCGCGGGCTCATCCGCGGCCAGCCAGCCCAGCGCCTGTTCGGGATTGGCCGGGTGACGCGCCATGACAACCACGGCATGTTGCCTGCGCGACAGCGCTGTGCCGTCGATCGTCAGCGTGTCATCCGCAGCACTGACGTCATAGTCCCGGAGGGCACGGAGCTGCCGGTCGCGAAAACGGTTGTCCCAGCCGAACAGCCACACCGCGCGGTCATCCGGCAGCTGCCCGAGCTCAGCATCGTCGGCGACGCTGAACTTATCCGGATCACCCGCCTGCCAGGCAGCGGCCAGTGCCTCGTAGGCCGCGCGCAGCGCCGGCGCTGCCGCGGCCGGCAGTACCATCATGACCCGCTCGGCACCCATGGCCTGGCTGATGGCGGGGGGGATCTCGTTGCGGTCCAGGCGACGAAATACGTCGAATTCGGGGTCGATATCTAGCCGCAGCGGCACTGCCGGCAGGTCCAGTGACAGTTGCAGCTGTTTGTTATCCATCATCAGCTCGGTCTGCCAGGCCGCCTCTTCACCCTCCAGCTGCACGGCCACCGGCAGCCGCAGCGCGTAGGCCGCACCCGGCTGGGTCTGCTCGATGAGGGCGCTGAGCCGGTGGTGCCCGTCCGCGCGCCGTACCCGGGCCCGGGTGACCCGCAGCGACGGGGACCCGCTGCGCTGCACCCACTGCTGGAAGAATGCCTGCAGCGGCCTGCCGGCCACGCCACTGAAGGCGGCCTCGACATCCGCAAAACCGGCCACCCGGTAGCGCTGCTGCCGGTAGAGTGCCTGCAGGCCCTGCCTGAATACCTCGTCACCCAGCTGCCGGCGCAGCATGTGGAACAGCATCAGTGTTTTGCCATAACCGACGGCCTCGCTCACTGCACTGTGGCGGCTGCGAAAGGCACTCAGGGGAAACTCCTGGCGGTGGCGTACATAATCGGTGTACTTCTGCAACACACCACGGCGGTAGTCGGCACCCTGTCCGCGCTGTTCCTTGACCAGGTGGTCGGCCAGGTAGCTGGTCAGTCCCTCGGCCCAGTTGCCGTTTTGATAATCGACGTAGACACTGTTGCCCCACCAGTTGTGCAGGATCTCGTGGGGATAGGAGGAATGCAGGATGAAGGGAAAGCGGATCACCTTCGGCCCGAGCAGGGTGAACGAGGGCATGCCATAGCCGGTCTCCCAGAAGTTTTCCACCAGGGCGAACTTGCTGTAGGGATAAGGCCCGATCAGGTCACTGTAGAGCTGAACGTAGCCGGCCGTCGCGTCCAGGTAGGACTGTGCTAGCGCTGCGTCGGCTTCACGCAGCAGCACCATGGCCTGGACCCCGTTGGTCGTCCGGGTGTATTCGCTGAAGCGGCCGGCGATCAGGTAGATCTCCTCCTGCGGTGAGTCGCAGCGCCAGTGCTCCTGCACCTGCGGGTCGTCGCTATCCCGCGCCAGGCGCTCGCCCTGGGTCATGCCGCTCCAGCCCGGTGGCAGCTGTACGTGCAGGTCGAAGCTGACCCGCTCGCCCGCGACTTGCGGATACCAGTAACTCGACCCGGCCAGAAACACGCCACGGTCATCGATCATCCCCGGTGTCTCGCGGAAACCGCGCGCGTATTCCTCACCCTGCTGCCGCAGGGCATGGCGGATGCGACCCTGGTAGTGGAGCACGAAGCGCTCCTGCCCGGCAGGCAGTTCGACACGGTAGCGGCGCGGTACCATGTCGGTGTTGTGCGCCGTGATATTCAGCGCGGACAGGTCTCCCACGCCGCGGTCGGGCAGGACCTCGAGGTAGCCCGCGCCATCTGCAATCGCGGGCACCAGGTCGGGATGCAACTGAATCTCCAGTGTCCCGGCCGCCGGGTCCTCGCGGGTAATGGTATCGGTCACCTCGATGTGGTGTCGTTCCGGATCGAGTCGCACCTCCAGCTGGTGATGCAGTCGGGCCTGCAGTGATGCCGGCAGCAGCATGCAGAATGCCAGCAGCAGGGCGCTGTACCGGGTCACGGCAGCCCCACTCATTCGCGGGTAGGTTTCCTAATAGAGGACAATCTCGTAACTCAAGGCCTGCGTACGTCTGAACAGGCGCCGACGCTCCACCTCGAGGGTGATCTGGTCGCCCGGCTTCAGGTTCCAGGTACTGAGGCGCAGGTCTGCCATGTCATTTATGGGTTCACCATCCAGGGACAGGATCCGGTCACCCGGTCGAAGACCGACCTGCTCGCAGGGGCTTTCATTCAGGCAGTGCTCGATCAGCAGCCGGTCTTCCTGCGGATCCAGCAAGGCGCCGAAGCGGCCGGCCGGTGGCAAAGTCTGCTGTTGCGGCAGCAGCAGGTAGTCCGCCAGCCCCGGCTCCAGCGGGCCATGCCGATCATTCAGGATGACGGCCATGTCACCCCCCAGGCGCCGCTGCAGGCGCTGCGGGATGCCGCTGCCGTAGGCCAGGTGCCCGCTACCGGCGAGCAGCACCATGGTATGGTCAGGGTGTGACTCGAGGTACTCGGCAGCGCGTTCAGCCATACCCTCGTCCCAGAGCAGCTGCACCTCGAGAAAACCTTCAAAGCCGCGCCCCTGGGTATCGGGGTGTCGGTCGTAAATCGTACGCAAACGTTCCGCGTAGGCCGTGTCGGAATGATCGATGGCTGCGGGCAACTGACCACGTTCGGGTTCCGACAAGCCATCGATGCCGAGGCGGCCCACCTTTTCAGTCAGCTCGACCGGCAGATTGAGCGCCACCACCGGCAGACCATGTTCACGGGCGTAGGCCAGGATGGGGGCATAATGACGGAAGTCAAACTTCCAGCGATGATAATATTCGGTCCCGCGCAGCAGCTCCTGCACATCCAGCTCGCCCTCGACATAGCCGTCGAGGACGCCCTGAAACGGCTGCTGGAAGGCCTCCATGCCGATGGCCAGGCGTGGTTTGAGGGCATGCAGACGGCGGATGATCTCCAGTTGTATCAGGTGGTGGTCATAGCGATCATGGGTCTCGCCGACCAGGACGACCTGCTTGTCGGCCAGTTCGGGAATAATGTCTTCCAGCTGCGGCGTGGCGCCCAGGTTCAGCACCGGGGTATGGATTGCCTGCGTCGTCACCTCTCCCGGGGGCTGCCCTGAGTGCGCATGCGAATTGAAGCCGGGATGCGGCTCCATTGCCTGTGCCGGCGGAATGCCGGCCGCGCAAACAGCCAGCAGGCCCGGCCTCAGCCAGCGCCCGAGCCGGCGCCACGCCTGGCAGCGGCGTGGATGACCGAACTTCATTGGCACTCGGTAAACGCTCGGGAGATGGCTTTCCGCTGGATGGTTCATCGGCATACCCATTAGTCTTCGAAATGTCCGCTTGGTTCCGGCTCAGCGCTGATCCTGCTCGGACTTATGCGCACAGGCAATGCACTGGGCAGCCGCCGGGTCGAAGTCGAGCCGCCTGGCGGCGATCGCTTCGTCGCAGCTCACACAGTAACCGTAGTCGCCCTGCTCGATGCGTTGTAGTGCAGCCGCTATCCTGCGCAGCTCGACTTCCCGACGCCGCCCGCGCTCCTGCGACATCGCCTGCCCCTGCAGGGCATCCATCCTCGACAGACGCCCGACGCTGGTCTGGTCCAGCTCGACAATCCCGGCCGCCGCATCGCCGGTCCGCTTGAGGCCGGTCAATTCCTGCTGCAACGCCTCCAGGCGTCGCCTGTAGACGGCCAGCTCCCTGTCATCGAACACCCGCAGCCACCCCACATTCACTCCGTTGCCCACTATGGTAACGAATTCAGGAGGTCGACAGCAGTATTCGTGACGACTTACCCGAACCGGTGCGGGAGGCGTAGACTTGGAAACGGTGCCTGCCCTGCAGGCAATAACGCGAATCCCGGATACCCATTGCCCGGAACCCTGTTCATTATGCCGGATAATTCAACCACATCGCCGCCCGTTGCACTGACCCGCCGGGAGTTCCTGCTGTTCGCCGGGGGTGCACTGCTGCTTGTCGCCTGCGGTGACGGCCTGCGCGGGCGGCGGCCGCGCGTCGGCCTGGCCCTCGGCGGCGGTGGCGCCAAGGGGCTCGCGCACATCCCGATGCTCGAGGCCCTGGATGAGCTCGGGATCCGGCCCCACCGCATCGCCGGGACCAGCATCGGCGCCATTATCGGGTCCCTGTATGCGGGCGGCCTCGGCGGCACCCGGATCCGGGGGCTGGTCGAGCAGTTCCTGGTCAGCCAGAGCGAGGCCGAGCGCAAACTGTTCGCGCTGCCGCGGTCACTGCGCTGGCTGGACTTTATCGACCCTGCACTCGGCTCCGGCGGACTGCTCGACAGCAGTGATTTTATCGCCTTTCTCGGCGAATCCATCCCGGCACGCCGGTTCCGCGATCTCGAGATACCACTCAAGGTGGTCGCTGCCGATCTCTGGTCCGGTGTACCGGTCATCCTCGACTCCGGACCGCTGTTGTCCGCAGTGCAGGCCAGCATGGCGGTCCCCGGCGTCTTCCCCCCGGTCGAACGCGATGGAACCAAACTGGTCGACGGAGGGCTCGCCAATCCCCTGCCCTTCGACCTGCTCAGCGACGAGTGCGATCTGGTGATCGCGATCGACGTCAGCGGCGATCAGCAACCCGAAGACGGCGAAGAACTCTCTTCCATGGGCATGGTATTCCACAGCTTCCAGATCATGAGCCACAACATCCTCGCCGAGAAACTGCGTTACCGGCAGCCGGACATCTACATCAAGCCCGATCTGCTGAACATACGCATGCTCGAGTTCTACAAGGCGCACGAGGTATTCGAAGGGGCATTGCCGGCAAAGCGGCAACTGATCAAGGCCCTGAAAAATGTCCGCGGCCTCTCGAAACCGCGACCCGGCTGCAGTCCTGTCCCGGCATAACGCCCTTTTCCGCATTCAGGGCACCACTCACGTGCAGCATCTGCCATCAACCAGCGGCCTGTGTATGCCAGACGCGGGGCGGTCCCGGCGATGACTACAACGGAAAACCGGGACCCGCCCTGGTATCGACAGCCCGCAGACCAGGTGCTGGCACATATGCGGGTCCGGGCAGATCACGGACTGGGCCGCGCCGACGTCAAGGCGAAACTGAAGCGCTATGGCATAAACGAAATAACAGAACAAAAAAGGCGTGGCTTTGCGCAGATTGTCGCCCGGCAATTCGCCGATTTCATGATCATTGTGCTGATCATCGCGGCGGTAATATCGGGCATCGTCGGAGAGCCGCAGGATGCGGCTGCCATTGTCGTGATCGTGTTGCTCAATGCCGTGGTCGGCGCGGTACAGGAATACCGCGCCGAGCGCGCCGTTATCGCGCTGCGCGGCATGGCCGCACCGGAAGCGCGGGTACGCCGTGACGGCCAGGTCAAGTCGATCCCGGCGAGCCTGCTGGTCCCGGGCGATATCGTGCTGCTGGAGGCCGGCAACATCGTGCCCGCCGACCTGCGCCTGCTGGAGGTCGCCGAGTTCAAGCTTGACGAAGCTGCGCTGACGGGTGAATCACAGGCCATCGACAAGGACTCCGCGGCATTGCCGGACACGGACCTGGCCGTGGCGGATCGCCGCAACATGGCCTTCAAGGGCACTCTGGTCGCCGGCGGGCGGAGTACCGGGGTGGTGGTCGCCACCGGGATGGCGACCGAACTCGGCCAGGTTGCCACATTGCTGCACAAGCATGAGATTCCCCGGACACCGTTACAGTTGCGACTCGCGCGCTTTGGACAACGGCTGGCAATCGCCGTGCTGTTCATATGCGCCATCGTGTTTGTCTCCGGCCTGCTGCGGGATGAGCCGCTGCTGCTGATGTTTCTTACCGCGGTCACCCTGGCCGTGGCGGCAATCCCGGAGGCACTGCCGGCGGTGGTCACCGTGTCGCTGGCCCTGGGGGCGCGCAAGATGAGCCGTCACAACACCCTCATACGCCGACTGCCCGCGGTCGAGACCCTGGGTTCGGTCACCTATATCTGTGCCGACAAGACCGGCACCCTGACAGAAAACCGCATGCGCGTGGACGCGCTCTTTGCCGGCGACGAACAGCAGGGCGTCCTCCCGGGCGCGGCAGACAACGCCGCCCCCTGGCAGCAGCTGGGACAGGCCATGGCGCTGAACAACGACGTCCATCCACAGCCCGACGGCGGCGCCAGCGGCGACCCCACCGAGGTCCCGCTGTACCAGGCAGCCAGCGCAGCGGGGTTCGTCAAGGAGGTGCTCGAGGAATCCATGCCCCGGCTGGCGGAACTGCCGTTCGAGGCGGAACGCAAGCGCATGACCACCATCCACCGCGACCGCGACGGCATCAGCGCCTTCGTCAAGGGGGCACCGGAAGAGGTACTGTCGGGCTGCGTCAACCGGCTGACCGTAGACGGCCCCGCGGATGCGGACCTGGCCGCCTTGCACGCAACGGCGGAACGGCTGGCCGGCGAGGGCTACCGGGTACTGGCCTATGCAACGCGCACCCTGGATGAACTGCCTGCCGAACTAGCGGCCGCGAACGTCGAGCAGGGGCTCAGCTTCCTCGGCTTTGTCGGCCTGATCGATCCACCGCGCGCCGAGGCGTTCGAGGCGGTCGACCTGTGCCGTTCCGCCGGCATCACACCGGTCATGATCACCGGCGACCATGCCGGCACCGCGCAGGCCATTGCCAGGCGCCTGGGCATCGCACGGGACAACGACACCGTGGTGACCGGCCAGGAACTCGAACAGCTGACAGCCGGGGAGCTGCAGGCCAGGGTAAGCCGCACCCCGGTATTCGCACGCGTCAACCCGGAGCAGAAGATCAAGATCGTGCAGGCGCTACAGGCACGCGGTGAATTCGTCGCCATGACCGGTGACGGGGTCAACGATGCACCGGCACTGAAACGCGCCGAGATCGGCATCGCCATGGGTAAGAAGGGCACCGATGTGGCCCGCGAGGCGGCCGACATGGTGCTGCTCGATGACAACTTCGCAACCATTGTCGCGGCGGTGTCCGAGGGCCGCCGCATCTTCGACAACATCCGCAAGTTCATCAAGGACACCATGAGCTCCAACTCGGGGGAGATCTGGACCCTGTTCCTGGCCCCGTTTCTCGGCCTGCCGCTACCCCTGCTGCCGATCCACATCCTCTGGATCAACCTGGTCACCGATGGCCTGCCCGGGCTGGCCTTCACCGCCGAGCCCGCCGAACCCGGCAGCATGCAACGCCCGCCACGCCCGCCCGACGAAAGCATCTTTGCCCACGGCATGTGGCAACACATCGTCTGGGTGGGCCTGTTCGTCGGCGGTGTGTCCATTGCCTCCCAGGCCTGGGCCTATGGCCGGGGGACCGAATACTGGCAGACCGTGGTATTCACCGTGCTCACCCTCTCCCAGCTGTTCCACTCCCTGGAGGCACGCAGCGAGCGCGAGTCGCTGTTCCGCCTCGGTCTGACCAGCAACCTGCCCATGCTGGGCGCGGTGCTGCTCACCGTGGCCCTGCAGCTGGCAGTGATCTACACCCCTGCCCTGAATGCCGTGTTCAAGACCCAGCCGCTGCCCCTGTCCGACCTGCTGCTGTGCTTTGGCCTGTCCTCGCTGGTGATGTTCGCCGTGGAATTTGAGAAGTGGCTGATCAGGCGGGGTCGACTGTATAGCGCCTGATGGGTCGTCAATTCCCGCATGGGGCTTCAGTTGCCGATCAACAGGATGACCCCGGCCGTCAGCACGGCGATGACCAGGGTGCGCAGCCCGCTCCATAGCCAGAAACGCCCGCTGATGGCACCCAGGAATGTCCCTAGCAGGAAGAGGGTTGCAAAGGCCACCACAATGGAAGACTCCAGCGGCCCCAGTGGCAGGTTGATCCCGGCATCCACCAGCCACAACGGTGTTATGACGACCAGCGCCATAAGTAGCGGCGCCAGGCCGTTGACCGCGGCGATCAGCAGCGGCACCAGTCGCGCCGCGGCACCGTGGGCGGTGTCCCCGAGGTCACGCACCAGGGCCCGCTCCAGCGCCACCAGTTCCCGCTCACGTTCAGCAGCCTCGCTCACATAGGCGCTGGACAGGCCGCTCACCGTCAGCGCGATCGCAGCCCCCAGGCAGGCACTGATCGCGACCGGAACCGGCACACCGCCGGTAGCATAGAAACCCATGATCAACCCCAGCATGGTCAATGCACCATCGAAACCATTGGTCACGAAATAGCGCCGGGCAATCCGGTGGGCATGGGTCAGCTGGACAAGCAGGCGCAGTCGCTCGAACATGGTGCAGGCGTGTGCCTAGACCTCGACGGCCGGTGCATTTCCGGAAGCCTGCACCTCCACTTCGTCGATGCTGTGTACCGAACCGCCCAAGCGGGTGATCGTCTCGACCACTGCATCGTAGGGGACATCTTCACCCTCGATTATGATCACCGTCGTCTCGGTCTTCTCATCCATTTCAGTGACGGTCAGCCTGATGCGACAGTCCCTGTGCTGTCCGGCAATGGCGCTGGCAAACTCCAGTGCGTTGGGACTGTGGGGTTTCAGCACGTCAAGCACGATTCGTTTCAGAGAAGCCATGGCAGTTACTCCATGAAGGAAGAACGAGAATGATTGCTACACTGCTATTATGATAATAACCCATTTGCCCGGCCCACGATCAGCCGGGACAGATTCGTCGATACTACGCCGCTTCCGGCAGGAAACCCCGGAATCGCAGACCACGCCGTGTTGAACCGCATCACATAAAGGAGGCAAACCGCATGAGACTCAACATCACTGGCATCGCCACCACTCTTCTGCTTGCGGTCTTCAGCACGGGGAATGTCCATGCCGCGCCAGTACCGGAGGTCGTCACCAAACTGGTTGCCGAGACCAAGGCACTGGTCACCACCATCGACATGGAGAACTTCAGAAAGGTCGTCGACCTCAAGGCCTACGACTACATCATCGACGTGCGCGAACCCGATGAATATGCCTCCGGTCATGTTCCGGGCGCCATCAACATCCCCCGCGGTGTGATCGAATTCCGGATCTGGCCCCTGGTGGGTTATCCCGACAACACCAACACCGGCCTGCGTATCTATACCTACTGCAAGACCGGCAGCCGTTGTGCCCTGGCCGCCCGCTCCCTGCAGGACCTGGGCTTCACCGATGTCACGGCCGTGAACATGAAGCTGGCCGACTGGGGGGACGCCGGCCACCCGCTGGTCTACCCCATACTGGATTTCTGAACCTGAAGCGCCTGAGCAGCATCCCGCAGCGGGGCAGACCATGACCTCCGAGATCAGCCGCATTGCGTACGTACTCGAGAACCCCCTGCACTTCACGGGCAGTGTCATCAGCGGGTTTCGTGCCAACCAGGGCCTCCTGCTGGCCGGTGCGGTCGCCTACTACACCCTGCTGTCGATTGTTCCCATGCTGGCTCTGATCCTGATCGTGCTGTCACAGCTGACCGACCTGCAACTGCTGCTGGACACCACGCGCGAATACCTCAGCCTGGTGGCACCGGGCCAGTCGGACAACCTGACCGCGCAGCTCACCGCCTTCCTGCACGACTGGAAGCTGGTCGGTGTCCTGGGCCTGCTCATGCTGGTGCTGTTCAGTTCGCTGGCCTTCACCACTCTGGAAAACGCCATGTCGGTGATCTTCTTTCACCGCGTGGCCATCCACCGCCGGCACTTCCTGGTCTCGGCCATCATCCCCTACTGCTATATCCTGTTCCTCGCCCTGGGTCTGTTCCTGGTGAGCACCGTGAGCGGCATCCTGGATTCGATGGATGAAACCGGTTTCACCGTTATGGGCCATACCTGGTCACTCAGCGGTCACACCACCGGCATCATCTACGCCACCGGCCTGGTCGGCGAGGTGCTGCTACTGTCCTCGCTCTACCTGGTGATGCCGATCGGCCGCCTGGCACTGAGCCATGCCCTGATCGGGGGGATCACCGCCACCGCACTGTGGGAACTGACACGCCACTTCCTGATCTGGTATTTCTCCACCCTGTCGATCGTCAACGTAGTGTACGGCACCTTTGCCACGGCCATCATCATACTGCTCAGCCTGGAGGTCGGCGCCATCATCCTGCTGCTGGGGGCCCAGGTGATCTCCGAGTACGAACGCATCGGCAGCAATGAAGCGGGAGCCGGAGAGCTGCACACATGAACCTGCCTGTGATCACGCACCCTACCGGCATGACACTATGAAACGCGCCGCCGGATTTGGCCGGGTTTGCAGCCTGGCATGCGGTCTGCTGCTGGCAACCCAGTTGCCGGCCGCGAACCATGCCGTGATCCTGCAGTACCACCATTTCGGTGACGACACCCCACCCTCCACCAGCGTGACACTGGCACAGTTCGACCGCCACCTGGAACACCTGGCGCAGAACGACTACCGGGTATGGCCACTGGAGCGCGTGGTGCAACAGCTCAGGGCAGGCGCGGAACTGCCCGACAAGGTCGTCGCGATCAGTGTCGACGATGCCTACCTGTCGGTCTACCGGGAGGCCTTTCCGCGCCTGCGGGCGCGTGGCTGGCCGTTCACGGTGTTCGTCTCACCTGGGCCGGTCGATCGCCACTCGCCCGGCCAGATGACCTGGGAACAGATGCGCGAGATGTCGCGCCACGGGGTCAGCTTCGCCAATCACAGCCTCGATCACGCCCACCTGATACGCCAGGGGCCAAACGAGGATACCGCGGCCTGGCGGGCGCGCGTGCGCCGTGACATCGTGCAGGCCCAGCAGCGCCTGGAACAGGAACTGGGTCAGGCACCGCGACTGTTCGCCTACCCCTATGGCGAATATGACAATCCATTGAAGTCATTGCTGGGTGAACAGGGCTTCGTGGCCTTCGGTCAGCAGTCCGGCCCAGCCAGTCACAACTCCGATTTTCTGGCCCTGCCCCGCTTCGCCATGGCCGTTCCCTATGCCGCGATCGAGGACTTCCGGGTGAAGCTGCAAACCCTGCCCCTGCCGGTGATACAGGCGCAACCGGACGATCCCCTGCTGCCCGTCGCCGAGAGCCGGCCGCGACTGCGTGTCCAGCTGCAGGCGGGTGATTACCTCGCGGACAGCCTGAGTTGTTATGTCTCCGGTCAGGGCCGTGCGCCAGTGCGTTGGCTTGATGATGCTCAACCGGCCTTTGAGGTCCAGGCAGCCCGCCCCCTCGCGATCGGGCGCAGCCGCTACAACTGCACCGCCCGTGCCCTCCAGGGCAACCGCTATTACTGGTACAGCCACCTGTGGATCCGGCGTCACCCGGACGGCAGCTGGCAGCAGGAATAGACACCGCGCCCGGCCACAACCCCGGGCTTGTCATCTCGATAATATTAGCTTATGATTATATACTGATACTTATCAGGATCGCACCATGCGCACGCGCCAGAGTTACCGCTTCTATCTGATTATTATTGTTATTTTTTCCACACTGCTGGCGTACGGCCGTGCCGCCACGGCGTGGGGACGCTATCAGGCAGCCCCGCACAGCTATCCGGTGGCCTATACACCCGGGCCCGTCCAGGCCGTCAATCATGGCTACGGTACGCCCCGCTGGACACCCTACCCGCTGCGCCCATCGCAAGGGGGTCCCGCCTCGCGAAGCGTGCCCCGGCAAGCACTGCAGACCGCTGCCCTGACAACACCCGTGAGGGCGCGACAGCAAGCGGCACCCGTATCCACCTCGACGCGCAGCAATACGACCACCGATCTGCCTGCGACCCTTACAGACCCCGCTGTTTCGAACACCGAAAAGAAACAGCTGTTCATAGAGAAACTGCTGCCACTGGTACGTGCGGAAAATGAACGCCTCGAGAAAACGCGTCGACGCGTCCTGAGTTTGCTGGCGATGAACGCCGAGCCGGGCAGGCAACTCAGCGAGGCGGATGCGGACTGGCTGCGCCAGCTGGCAAGGTCGTACCGCATCGATGACGATCCACTGGACAATGAAACGTCCGCTGCCGCATTGAAGAACAAGGTAGACACTATTCCCGCGGGACTGGCTATCGCACAGGCGGCCAATGAATCGGCCTGGGGAGATTCCCGCTTTGCCCGGGAAGGCAACAATCTCTTCGGCATCTGGACCTACGACCCCGCAAAGGGCATCAAGCCCAAAAACCGTGCCGCCGGCAAGACCCACCTGGTACGCGTCTACGAGGACATAGGCGAGTCGGTCCGTTCCTACATGCACAACCTGAACAGCCACCCGGCCTACCAGGCACTGCGTGCAGAACGCGCCCGGCTGCGTGCCACGGGCAAACCGCTCGATGCCATCGTACTGGCCGGCGGACTCAGTAAGTACTCAGAACTGGGCGAGGAATACGTCAAGCGCATTCGTGCCATGATCAGGGACAACAAGCTGGAGCGTCTCGACCACGCCCGGCTGGCCGCGGTATAGCCGAAGACACACGCCCGGCCGATCGCAGGCACGCAAGCAGAGGGTACAGGTGCTACCATCGAGCTGTGACCGCTGAATCCGCCTGCGCCGTGTCCTTGCCGAACCCACCACCCCGCGTGCCGGCCACCGGCCCCTGCCGGCAATGCGACCGCCTGGTTCCCGGCTTGTTGTGTACTTTCCTGCTGCTGGCCTTCACCCCTATCCCGGCTCCGCTACTCGCCCAGGCGCTGGAATACCGCCAACAGGCAATTACGGTTGACGGGATCGCCCGCCAGGTACACCTGCCTGCGGGCTACATCCTGGAAGTACTGACCGCAGAACTGGACGGCCCGCGTCTGCTCAGTTTTGCCCCAAACGGCGATCTCTTCATCGGCTCCAAATCAGGCCAGGTCTATCGCCTTATGCCACCCTACACGCGGCCCGAGGTCCTGGTGAAGCTCGACGACTACCCCCACAGCGTGGCGCTGCGCACGGGCGAGATCCTGATCGCGCAAACCGACGGCCTCTACCGTGCCCCCTATCGGCCGGGGCAGGCGCGCATCGCACCCGAATCGGTCACCCGGCTCGCCGCACTCCCTGGCGGAGGTGGTCACAACAGCCGCACGGTGGGCATCGGCCCGGACGGGCGGGTGTATGTCAGTCTCGGCATCAGCGGCAACTGCAGCGACCAGTTCCTGGGGGCCGACTACCCCTTCAAGGACCGGCGCGGCGGTATCCTGGTGTTGAACGAAGACAGCGGTGAAGCCCGGCTGGAACCGTTTGCATCCGGCCTGCGCAACCCGGTCGGTTTCGACTGGCACCCGCAAAGCGGTGTGCTCTATGCCAGCAACAACGGTCCCGACCACCTGGGCTTCGAACAGCCGCGCGAGTATTTCAGTCGCGTCGATGCCGGGTCCTTTCACGGCATGCCGTGGTACCAGTACGACGGCCAGCGCGTCCGTCGTGACGACTGCATCCGTAGCCAGCCTCCACACACCCGGTCAGCGGTGTCGATACCGGTCGCGACCTTCCCTGCGCGCAATGCCCCCATGGGGGTGGCATTCGTCCCCACGGGCGCACTCGATGCCCGTTTCGAGCACGATGCCGTGGTCGCGCTGCGCGGTTCCTGGGGAACGCGTCCCTCCGGCAAGGCCTGGGGCGATCCCGCCACCCGGCGGCCCCCGAAACTGGTGTGGGTGCATTTCGATAATGGCAGCGTGGCCGGGGTCGATGATCTCGTCACCGGATTCCAGCTTGCTGACGGTGAGCGCTGGGCCCGGCCCGTGGGTGTCGCCGTCGGTCCCGATGGCGCCCTCTATTTCACCAGTGACAGCAGTGCGCAGGCCCTGTTCCGCCTGCGACGCGCACCCGCTTCCAGATAAGACGGCCTGGCAACCCGCCCGAATTGGCGCAGCCGACCCCGGGCAATATCACTGTGAAGATTGCGTTGCAGCATTGATATTGCATCACCGGCAGCGGGTTTTTTAGCACCGGTCTATCCTGAGCGGGGTGTTTTTTCGGAACAAACCCTCGCATTAAGGGGTATATAACGACTTTCTGCTTGTCGCCGTGCAACCCGTGGCCGACAATAGCGGGATGGACAAACCCGCCAATGAAACCGCTATCCCGGTACCCGGACAGTTGTTCCGCGGTGAACGCCGGCTGCGCATCGCGCTGGTCGGCATGCCCAACAGTGGCAAGAGCACGCTGTTCAAGGCGGTATCGAGCACCGCCATCAACACCGGCGAACTGGCCGGGACCCACCGTGCCTACGAGGAATGCGCAGTACAGATCGGCTTCGACGAGGCGCGCCTGGTCGATCTGCCCAGCATCCATTCCCTGCACCACCAGGAACACGACGACCTGGTCGCCCTGCAGTACCTGCTGTGGGGCGACGAGCAGCCGCCGATCTCGGTGCACGAACCGGGCGGGCCACCGGCCCCCTTCGCCCCACCCGATGTCATCATCCAGGTGGTCGATGCCACGGCGCTGGAACGTCACCTGGAACTCACCCTGGAACTCAGCCAGCTGGGCCGACCCATGGTGCTCGCACTGAACATGGTGGACGAGGCCTGGAAGAAGGGGCTGCACATCAACAGCAAGCAGCTCAGCAAGCAATTGGGCGTGCCGGTGGTACCGACGGTGGCCCTGATGGGCCAGGGCATCTCGGAACTGTTCGAGGCCGCGGTCGCCGCCGTGCGCGCCGAGGCCTGTCCCCTGCCACAGCCGGCCAGCCACCATATCTGCGACAACCTCCAGCCGCTGAGCAAGGCACTGAATCGCAGCGACCTGCACGACGCCTTCCGGGTCCCGCACCCCTTACTGGTGATGCAGATCGCCGCGGGTGAAGGCTACTTCCAGCAGGAAATGCAGATGCATTTTCCCGAACTGGTGCCGGAACTGGAACAGCTGCGCAGCCAGGCGGAAAGCGCCCTGCCGCGCGCGCTCAACGAGGAGATCCATGCCGACCGCCACCACCGCGCCGCCACCCTGTTCGAGACGGTCACGCGCGTGGGCGCGCCGCACGAGGGACGCGGCTGGCGCTACTGGCTGGACGAGCTGTTCCTGCACCCCCAGTGGGGCCTGCTGGGCAGCCTGATGGTGTTCGCCGCCGTCCTGTTCGTGGTCTTCGAGATCAGCGTGTGGCTTGATTCCATGACCGCGGCGCGTCTGATCGACTGGGTGTCGGTCTGGCAGCCGCAAACGACCGGTGCCGTGGTCGGGCGCGCCGTGGTCGACGGCCTGATCGGCCTGGTGGGGATCGTCGTCCCCTACATGATCCCGCTGGTGCTGCTACTGGTGGCACTTGAAGAGGCAGGCATCATGCAGCGCATCGCCTTCGTGGTCGACCGCGGGTTTCACCGCATCGGCCTGCACGGCGGGGTCGCGGTGCCCTTCCTGCTGGGCCTGGGTTGCAATGTACCGGCCATCTCCGGGGCGGCCATGGCCGCCAGCGGCCGGGAACGCATCGTGGCCTCGCTGCTGATCACCTTCGTGCCCTGCTCGGCACGCTCCGCCATCATCCTGGCCCTGGCCGGCAAGTACCTGGGCGGCTTCGGGGTATTCGCGATCTTCATGCTGACCATCGTGGTGATCGCGATCATGGGTCCGCTGCTGACCCGCCGCTATGCCCAGCGCGGCCCCGGCCAGGTGCAGGAAATACCGGCCTATGCCCTCCCGACCCTGCAGGCCCTGATGATGAAGACCTGGGGCCGGACCCGCGACATCCTCACCATTGTCACCCCCCTGCTGGTCGGCGGCAGCATAGTGCTGGCCCTGCTCAACCACGTCGGGGCCGACGCCTTCATCAACATGATCTTCACACCGATCACCAGCTGGTGGCTGGGCCTGCCTGTGGTACTGGGCGTGCCGATCCTGTTCGGGGTGCTGCGCAAGGAACTCTCCCTGCTGATGATTTACCAGGCACTGGGCACCTTCGAGGTCGGCGACTATCTCGACTGGGTACAGATCGTCACCTTCCTTGTCTTCCTGACCTTCTACATCCCCTGCGTATCGACCTTCGCGGTCATGCTCAAGACCATCGGCCGCAAGGACGCGGTATTCTCGCTGTTCCTGTCGGTGACCGTCGCCCTGGTGGTCAGCGGCATCATTCGCCTACTGCTGGAAACCGGGCGTTCTCTCGCCGGCTAAGGCCCGCGCCGGGACCGGCGCTCATCCACGCCCGGCCGCGGAATGGTGCCGACTGCCGTCATGGCATACCATTTCCGCCATCCGGCAACACCATAACGCCCGGACAAATGCGTACAGTAGCGGCCGTGAACAGGAACCCGAAAAAAACCGTTGTAAAAGACTTCGACCTGAAGCCGGGGCGCGTGCTGGCCCGCAAGTACGAGGTCATCAATGCGCTGGGCAAGGGCTGGGAAGGCGAAGTCTACCTGGTCAGGGAAATCGCCACCCGCATCGAGCGGGCCATCAAGCTGTTCTTCCCCCAACGCAATCCAAAGGACCGTGCGGCCAGGTTCTATGCGCAGAAACTCCACAAGCTGCGCCACTGCCCGATGGTGATCCAGTACTACACCCGGGAAAGTTTCATCTTTCACGGCATACCGATCACCCTGCTGGTGTCCGAGTTTGTCGAGGGAGAACTGCTGAGCGACTTCATTGCCCGGCAACCCGGCAAACGCCTGAGTGCCTTCCAGGCGCTGCACCTGTTGCATGCCCTGGCCAGGGGAATCGAATGCATCCACCAGATGAAGGAATACCATGGCGATCTGCACGCGGAAAATATCATTGTGCAGCGCTATGGCCTGGGCTTTGACCTGAAACTCCTGGACTTCTATCACTGGGGAGCATTCAGCAGGGAAAACGTGCGCGACGACATCATTGACCTGATAAAGATTTTCCACGAGGCACTCGGCGGAAGCCGCTACTACAGCCGTCAGCCTGCGGAGGTCAAGGCCATCATCCGCGGTCTGAAGCGCACCCTGATCCTGCAAAACTTCCGCAATGCCGGGCAGCTGCGCGAGCACCTCGAGACCCTGGAGTGGCAATAGCGATGAACCAGCCGCTGATCTATTGCGCCACGGACATGGATGATGCCGTGTCGCTGCCGTTCGCCTCCGGCGTGGCCTGCGCCTTTACCCGGCGGGCACCGGAGAAGGCCACGCCCAATGAAGACTCCCTGGCATTCATCCCCTGCAATTCCGGGGCGGGGATACTGGTGGTCGCCGACGGAATGGGTGGTGCACGTGCAGGAGACCTGGCCTCGCACGCAGCAGTCAACTCACTGGTCGAGGCCGCTGGCAACGGCTGCGACAACACCGATGCCCTGCGCGATGCAATTCTCAATGGCGTGGAACAGGCCAACAGGCGTATTGGTGACATGAACCTGGGCGCGGCCACCACGGTGGCAATCGTCGAAATCCAGGACCGGCATGCACGCCCCTACCATGTCGGCGACTCCATGACCCTGATCACCGGGCAGCGCGGCAAGCTCAAGTACCAGAGCACCGCCCACTCCCCGGTGGGCTACGCCGTGGAAGCGGGCCTGCTCGATGCCGATGACGCCATCTACCACGAGGACCGCCACCTGATCTCCAACGCCGTCGGCCTGCCCGGGATGCATGTCGAGATGGGGCCCAGGATCGCCCTGGCCGCCAGGGACACGGTGCTGGTCGCCAGCGACGGCCTGTTCGACAATCTGCAAGTGGACGAGATTATTGCGACCATCCGCAGTGGACCGCTGACCGAGGCCGCCGCGGCACTGGCCCGTCATTGTCATGAGCGCATGCGCCACCCCGGCGCTGACCAGCCCCACAAGCCGGACGACATGAGTTTTATCCTCTACCGCCGTCGCTGAGCGGGCCTACCCCAGCGCCGGCATGGAAACCTAGCACCGGCCCTGTTTTCCAGTATAATCGCTGCCCCTTGTAGCCTCTCCCGCAACCGCGGACGATTTTCCATCATGATCAGCAACCTGCGTAACATCGCCATTATCGCGCACGTCGACCATGGCAAGACCACCCTGGTAGACCAGCTCCTGAGCCAGTCCGGCACCCTGGGGGACCGCGCCGCCGCGCCGGAGCGCATCATGGATTCCAACGACCTGGAAAAAGAGCGCGGCATCACCATCCTCTCGAAGAACACGGCCATCCGCTGGGGTGATTACCGCATCAACATCGTGGACACACCCGGCCATGCCGACTTCGGCGGCGAGGTGGAACGCGTGCTGTCGATGGTGGACTCGGTGCTGCTGCTGGTGGATGCCGTGGAAGGCCCGATGCCGCAAACGCGCTTCGTGACCCAGAAGGCCTTTGACCTGGGCCTGAAGCCGATTGTCGTCATCAACAAAATCGACCGTCCCGGTTCCCGCCCGGACTGGGTACTGGACCAGACCTTCGATCTGTTCGACCGCCTCGGTGCCACCGACGAACAACTGGACTTCCCGGTGGTGTATGCCTCCGCCCTGCAGGGCTATGCCGGCGTCGAGGCCGACCAGCTGGCCGAGGACATGACGCCGCTGTTCGAGGCCATCGTTGAGCATGTCGAACCGCCGCAGGTCGACCCGGAGGGTTCGTTCCAACTGCAGGTCATCTCGCTGGACTACAGCAGCTATGTGGGCGTCATCGGCGTCGGACGCATCAGCCGCGGCCAGATCCGCACCAACATGCCGGTCACCCTGGTTGACCGCGACGGCAAACAGCGCAACGCCCGGGTGGGGCAGGTATTCGGCTTCCACGGCCTGGAACGCATCGAGGTAAGCGAGGCGCAGGCGGGCGACATCATCGCCTTCACCGGTATCGACGGGCTGAACATTTCCGACACCCTGTGCGACCCGGGCCATGTCGAGGCCCTGCCACAACTCACGGTCGACGAACCCACGGTGAGCATGACCTTCCAGGTGAACAACTCGCCGTTTGCCGGCAAGGACGGCAAGTACGTCACCTCGAGGAACATCCACGAGCGCCTCACCCGTGAACTCATCCACAACGTGGCCCTGCGCGTCGAGGATACCGGTGACCCCGACAAGTTCCGGGTTTCCGGCCGCGGCGAACTGCATCTCGCCATCCTCATCGAGACCATGCGTCGCGAGGGCTTCGAACTCGGCGTGTCACGCCCCGAGGTCATCCTGCGTGAGGTCGACGGGGAACAGCAGGAACCGTACGAACAGGTGACAGTGGACATCGAGGACAGCCACCAGGGCACCATTATGGAGAAACTCGGCGAACGTGGCGGCGAACTCACCGACATGATGCCGGACGGCAAGGGCCGGGTGCGCCTCGACTACATCATGCCGTCACGCGGCCTGATCGGCTTTCGTACCGAATTCCTCACCGGCACCCAGGGCACCGGCCTGATCTACAGCGTGTTCTCCCACTACGGCCCCATGAAGGCAGGTGACTATGGCCAGCGCGTCAACGGGGTGCTGATCGCCAACGGCGCCGGCAAGGCGCTGGGCTACGCCCTGTTCAACCTCCAGGAACGCGGACGCCTGTTCATCGGTCATGGCGAAGAGGTCTACGAAGGCATGGTCATCGGCATCCATTCGCGCAGCAACGACTTGGTGGTCAACCCGCTGAAGGGCAAGCAACTGACCAACATCCGTGCCGCCGGCACCGATGAAAACATCCTGCTGACGCCACCCATACGCATGAGCCTGGAACAGGCGCTGGAATTTATCGACGACGACGAACTGGTCGAGGTCACGCCGCACCATATCCGGTTACGCAAGAAACAGCTGCTGGAACACGAACGCAAGCGGGCGGCGCGTGCCGCCTCGGCCTGAGCAGCCTTCAGTGGTCAGTTGAATGGATCCGGGTCTGGTGTGCAGCTGCCGGACCGGCAGTGCATGCGCGTGGACTGACCCGCCGGCCAGGCTCCCCGGTTATCAGGCCCGGGCGCCAACAGGCAAGGCCCCGGGACGTGCGATCACCGGGTCTTGTTATACATGTACCAGGTGGCCGTGTTGACTTCAATATCGTCCAGCGGCAACTCTGTTACCATAATATTATTCAAGCGGCGGTCGGCGCGCCGGCGACGGTTGTGTGGGTATGTCTGTCCGTCACCGAAATTGCGCCGGTCTTCGTTCTGGCGCTGGTCCTTAATCTTGCGCAAGGCTTTAAGTTTCTGTTTCATCATGGTCTTTTCCTGCCATTCCCGGTCAGCTGTTTGATTGTTAATTCTGATTATTAGTTTAGCCTCCCACACCGGGATGTCTATTGGACAAAAGTCGTATTTCTGACGCTTGCGGCTAAGCCGATAGCTGTTAGCGGGCCCCTGCCGGTCCACCACCCGCAACAATGCCCGCGCGCACCTGGATGGGTGCCGGCGAGCGTGTCTCCCTGGCCCAGCGTGCCGGGACGCCCGATCCAGTCGCCCACACGGCCTGCCTGAAGATTCATCATCCAGTATCCCTCCGACGCATCAGGCACCTATAAAACGGACTGTCACGCTGCAGCGGATCAGTCATGGCTTCCATGTCCGCATGCATGAGAGACAGGTCGAATGCCAGCGGGCATCAGGGCACAAAGGGAATGTAGGAATTGTGGCGCAAAACAACGTACGAAAACGCGGACCCTCCTTTGCAGTCTGGGAGAGTGGACAGGCATAATTCACCACGACCCGACAACAGACCAGGGAAAGCTAACAACATGAACGGATCATTCGCCACATACCTGCCGGGCTCACGGGGCATCAACGGCATCGGCTTCCTGCTCATCGTGGCGGCCATGCTGTTCGCGCTGTTCTATCTTGAGGGTGTGCTGTATCTGGAGCCCTGCCCGCTGTGCATCATCGACCGTATGGTACTCAGTGCTATTGGCCTGGTGTTCCTGCTGGCCGCCGTGCATAACCCCGGGCGTATCGGCCAGCGCGCCTACGCCGGGCTGAACCTGCTACTGGTGGGACTGGGAGCTGCGGTGGCGGGACGCCATGTGTGGCTGCAGCATCTGCCCGCGGACCAGGTGCCGGAATGCGGCGCCAGCCTGGACTACATGCTCGAGACCCTGCCCCTGCACCGGACCCTGCAGAAGGTGCTGCAGGGCTCAGGGGAGTGCGCCGATGTGCAGTGGACCTTGCTGGGACTCAGTATCCCGGAACAGACCCTGTTGTTGTTCGTCGCGCTCGCCGGGCTCGTCCTGTTGCAACTGCTCAGGCGCACGGACTGACCCCGTACTGCCACTGGCGCATCAGAACTGCCCGGTCCGCAACATGACCAGGGTGCAGGCGTGCAGGTACTCGATATGGCGCTCGCGCAGCCGTGATTCCAGTTCGCCGGATTCCGTCCCCGGGTTGAGAATCACCCGTCCCGGGTTCAGCCGGAGGATGTCATCAACCAGACCCCGGCTGCGTTCAGGTCCCACATACAGGGTCAGGGTATGCACCTGCTCATGGATGGCGCCCAGCGTGTGCACCACCGGCAGACCCTCGATTTCCTTTATCTTCGGGTGCACCGGTATGACGCTATAGCCACCGGCCATCAGCTCCCGGACGGCACGGTTGGCATAACGGGCCGGTTTCGGACTGGCGCCCAGCACCACCACCCGGTGGTCTGCCGGTCTGTCAGGCCATTTGTGAGTGAACTGCGAATCAGGCATGGTGCGATGGGGTAGCCCAATGAGCCGCTGCCGGACATAAAGGAGTGTAATCCAGGCTTAGACTCGATATTTTGGGAGGCGCAGATTAATTGCTGTATCTCGTCATTGCGAGCCTAGCGAAGCAATCTCATACTGCACGGACAACGAGCTACAGATTGCTTCGTCGCACCACTGCTCGCAATGACAATTTAATCGGCCCTTCACTGGAACAATGCACCGGCAGCGGCGCCATACCGTGGGGGAACCGGCGTCAGACGCAGCCGGTGGGTTTCGGCAGGCCGCCGTACTTGGTGATCGGCTTCATCGGGCCGGTCATCCACATCTTGAACATGGCCTTCTGATCAGCACCCAGGTACTTGGCGAACTTGCGGATCGGCGGCACCACGTTATTGTCCTCGAAATACTCGCGCGCCTTGAGGATCTGTTCCCACTTCTCGTCATCGAGTTCGACATTGTCAGCCGCCGCCATGGCACGGGCGATCTCGGGGGTCCAGGCATTCATATCGGTGAGGTAACCGTCACCGTCGCGTTCAGGAATTTCCATCAACACTCTCTCCACTCTACATCACACAGGGGCCGGGCGTGCCCGGCAGTTACATCTTATTAGACATTACCTGAGTATTTTAGTCAAGTATTCCAGGGTGTTTCCAAACAAATAATGGCGCCATCTTTACATTTATATACAATTAGATACATCACTTTCCTAAACAAGAATTTCAAGCTCATCCGGGGCCCCCACCCTGAGCCTTTCGAGCACCTCGGCCAACCGTCCGGCTGTGTAGGGCGTGGGAGGCACACGCCCCCAGACCGGGGCCGGCCAGGCCGGATCCTTGCGGTGGCGCACCACATGATGAACATGCAACTGCGGCACCACGTTACCGAGCGCGGCGATGTTGAGCTTGTCGGCCTTGAAGCGCTCGGCCAGCACGGTGGCCAGGGCGCAGGACTCGCGCATCAGTTGCTGGCGGTCGGCGGCATCCAACTGATGGATCTCGGTGACACCCTCGCGGTCCGGTACCAGGATGAACCAGGGGTAGTTTGCGTCCTGCATCAGCAACAGCCGGCACAACGGGAAGCGTCCGATGAGTAAACAGTCTTGCTTGAGTTGCGGATGCAGATCAGCCATGTTTCCTCCGGACCAGTCAGTCGTTGCAGGCCACCGTTACCTCAACCTGCAAACACCAGTGGGGCCTGGCAGCGGCGGCAGACATAGGCCGCATGGCCACGGCAAATCCGGTTGTGGCGCCGGGTGCTCAGCCGATGGGTATTGCAGTTGCAGCGGTAGCTGAAACGGCGCTGGCGCCGCACGGGTATGCCCGTCAGGTCGTATCGGGCGGTGGCCCGCGGCGTCGCGCCCAGGGCGCGCATCAGCGCCTGCCATTCCACGCCGTGTGGACGAATATTGCCAAGGCCGTGGAGGACATCCGTGGCATAGTGCGCCACCTCGTGCGGCACCGTCTCGGCCAGGCCCTCGTCAAAATAGCGCGCGAATATATAGGGGTTATAGCGAATCCAGCGCCGGCCCCGGTGCACGCGGTACATGCCCGCGGCCCGACCGCTCAGGTCGAAACGGATTTCGACGGCGGGAAGCTGGATCCGGCAGATCCCGGCAGCACGCGCCAGACAGGCCCGGGTAGCGGCGCATACCTGCTGCCGCTGCCGATTGCCGATGGGCTGCACCGGCGTCACCTGCTAGAGTTTATCCATGAAGTGGTAAAAACGCCTGTTCAGGAAATCGGTCACATCCTCGACCTCTTCATCCGACCAGCCCAGGGCGGCATGAAAGTTCCAGGTCGTCACCCACTTGCCGATATCACGGCGCGAGGTTGCACGCCGTTCGGCGCGGGTATGCACCGAGGTGTCATGACAGGCAATACAATGATTCTCGTAGAGCGCCTGGCCGCGATCAAAGGACTCCGCCATCACCGGTGCCGCCCATATCAAACCGGCAAGCATCACTGAACAGAAACGGCTCGTGCCAACCATGTTCCACCCCCGTATCTACCCTGACTATAGTAGACGCCCAGGGTGACGACCGAAACCGGGAACCTGCCTGGCCCGGTAAATCATTCCCGCACCAGGGGCAGGAAAAACCCCGCACCGAGGGCGATCGCGTCCGCCAGTGAAAACAGGCTGATGTTGTCGGTATCACCCTGCTGCCATTGGCACGCGATTTCGGCATCCCTGAGGAAGACCATCTCCATGCACAGGCTGTGAGCGGCACAGGCCTGCGGGTCCTGCCAGCGCACACCGACGCGGATGTCCGCCGATGGGGCGTTTTCCAGCAAGCGGCTGCCCGACTGGCGAATCTGCAACGGCGTGGCGCTGACATGGCATTGGGAGTCGATCTCGACCTGCGCATCAAACATCGGCGCTACCGACAGGGCATCCACGGCACACATGGCATTGACGGCCTGGCCGTTGACCCTGAGGCAATGCGCTGTCGCCTCCGTCGTCATCGGGTAGGCGCCCGCGATCTCGCGGCCCGTGGCATCGGGCACCACCAGGTCATCCTCCCCGAGCCGCGCCAGCAAGGCATCAACATCCCCGTCCCCGAGCCGATGCGCGATTTCCGCACGCCCGGGGGCACGTCCCCGTTCAGCCAGCGAACGCAGAACCGAGCGGTGGATCGCGGCCCACTCGCGTGGCAACGCCTGCTGGCGCTGCTGCAGCGGCAGCAGGCCCCGCAGTCTTTCGACTGCCTGGGTCACGCTCACGCGGCTTGCTCTTCGAGCTCCTCGCCGCCGAGCGCCTCGAGCAGTTGCGGCAGGAAGTCCGACAGCTCCAGGGTCATCAGGGAGAAATCGAGGTCGAAGCGGGTCGCCGGGTCGTCGGCATCGGTGTCGCCTTCCGCCTCGTGGATGACGTCCTCGAAACGCAGGCGCTTGATCGACAGGTCATCGTGCAGCACACAGGAGAGACGTTCCTTCCAGCGGATGGCGAGCCGGGTCGCGTACTTGCCGCCCTTGATGTGATTGCGAACCTCGCCAGCAGTCAGGTCCTGGTGCCTGCAACTGACAATACCGTGGCTCGGGTCGGTGTGCGTGAGTTCGCATTCATCCCCCAGGTCCAGGCCCGGCGGCAGACGACGATCACCATTCAGCCACTGGGTCATGGTATTCATGCAGGAGCGCTTTACCTGCACCGGGGTGGCCTTGAAGCTCCCCAGGGTCGAACGTATCTGGCTGATCAGGTCCTCGGCACGGGACGGGGTGGGCGTATCCACCACGACGTAACCGGTCCGGGTATCGATATAGGCAAACAGGTCGGTGTTGCGGGTCAGTGCGCGCGGCAGCAGATCGACCATGATCTCGTCCTTCATGCGCAGCTTCTCCCGCCGGTAGACATCACGGGACTCGCTGGCCTCCACCTCCGCCACCCTGTCATCGAGCAGCTGCCTGATCACCGTGGCGGGGATGATCTTCTCGGCCTTGCGCGAACAGATCATGAAGTAGCCGTTGGCGGCGTGCACCAGCTGCTCGCCATGCCGTCCCAGCGGCGACACCCAGCCACTGGCTACCAGATCCATGCGTCCGCATCCCTGGAAGGTCTGTTTACGCAGGCGGCTGTCCAGTGCCTCAGCCGAGAGATCAAAGGCCCGGCCAAGCCGGAATAACTGAAGATTCCTGAACCACATATGAGCACCCTGAGAAAAGCGCCACATTATGCGCAAAGAGGCGCGCACCCACCAGTGCTTTTTCCCGCCTGCAGGCCCCCGGCCGATCAGGCCGTGCCGGACATGAATATATCTGGCGTCGCTGCGGCCGGCGGATCAATCATTACGGGGCTTTGCGAAGCTTGCCTCGAAGAGTTCCTGCATGGCCTGCCAGGAATCGGCATCGGCAGCGGCATCATAGGCCAGCGGCAAACCGAAGCGCTCACCGAACCGGTCGGCATCCGGGTTGGTGAAACTGTGCCTGGCACCCGGGTAGTTGATGAAGGTGTAGTCGGCACCCGCCGCATCCATCTCCGCCTTGAAGCCGGCGATCTGCTCGGCGCTGACGAAGGGGTCGTCGGCACCGTTGGCCACCAGGATTCGCGCCCTGACCTTGCCTGCCTCTGCCCTGGAGCTGCCACCGAGGCTGCCATGAAAACTCACCACCGCATCCAGGTCGTATCCCTGGCGCGCCATATCCAGCACCACCCCGCCACCGAAACAATAGCCGATGGCCGCATTTGCCTCCGGATCGACCGTTGGGTGGCGGTTGAGCAATTCACGCGCGGCATTGAAGCGTGACTGCATCAGCGGCAGGTCCTGGCGTATCGCCCCGGCGAACTTGCCGGCATCATCGGGATGCTCAGCGGTCTTGCCGCCACCGTACATGTCCACGGCCAGCGCGGTATAACCCAGCGCAGCAAGCCGCTCGGCACGCTTGCGGGCGTAGTCATTGTGGCCCCACCATTCATGTACCACCAGGATCCCGGGTCGCCTGCCCTCCTTGGCGGCATCGTAGGCGATATAGCCCTTGAGCACGGTATCACCGTCCTGGTAACTCACCTCCTCGCCGACCAGGCCGGCCTGGGACGGCAGGCTGAACAGCAACAGCAATACAATCGGAATGGTTCGGCACATAGATAACTCCCGGGCCCACTCTGGCCCTGCGGTGAAAAGGTGACAGCGATCTGGCATGCGGGGTGACTGGCAGTTCCCGGCAGACAGTAAAGCGATTATAGACTGCATTGCCGGTGGCTATTCGAGAAATTCATCATCCCCAAACGCTGCGCACAGATAGTCCAGGTTGTTGTGAATGGGCGGCAACGAGACCAGATAGACCGCCAGCGCCCGCCTGTCGTAATCTGTGAGCTGCATGCAACTGGTGCCCAGCACCTCCATCATCAGTCCGCTCGCATAGCAGCCATCCGGACGTCTGCCGGTGGCCAGGAAGGTATCCAGTTCCTCGGTGGACCAGCCCCCGATTCCCGTCTCATCATCCGGGGTGATATTGGGCACCCATAGCCCATCCGGTCCAGTACAGGTGCCGGCCAGGTAGCGGTCACGCCGCGGCGTGCCCAGGAACCCGCGCGGGGTATGGCATTCGCCGCAGTGTCCCAGTGCCGTGGCCAGATAAGCGCCCCGGTTCCATTGCTGCGACCGCGCCGGGTCAACAGGGGCTGCTCCCGGCGTGAAGCGTCCCGGTTTCCAGTGAGCGATAAGCGTCCGCAAGGACAGCGGCCACGGTAACTCATGTGGCCGGCTCTGCCGGGCGGATTCCGGCCTCGTCATCAGGAAGGCATACAAGGCCCGCATGTCCTGGCGCGTCATCCGGGTATAGGAGGGATACGGGAAGGCCGGATAATAATGCTGCCCATCGGGGTCGAGGCCCATGCGCAAGGCACGGACAAGGTCCTCCTCTGACCAGCGCCCGATCCCCCGTTCCCGGTGCGGGGTAATATTGGGTGGATAGAAGGCGCCAAAGGGCGTCACGATCGGCCGCCCCCCGGCCAGCGTCGAGTCACCGCGGTGGCAGGAGACACAACCGGCCGCCTGGAAAACATACCTGCCCTGCTCGACGAGTTCCGTGTCGGCCAGGAGTTCGCCATGGACAGACAGACCGGCAAGCAGCATCAGCGCCCCGTGCACGGCCGACAGGGCGCCCCGGTAGAAGACGGCCCCGCGCGGACCCACGACTGTCGTCATGGGGAGAGGCCGCGGCATACTTTGAATGCTATTGGCACTGAAAATCATTTGTGTCTGTCACATACCCCTTTGGTGTTTATCACGTATCCTATAGTTTAAAATAGCAGCAACCAGGCACCCCGGCATGCAGCGCAATACCCAGGCCATAATGCCGAATCAGGTCAGGTGGATACAGCACGGAAGACCGGCAATACCCGCATCACAGGGCCACTGCCATGCCCGATCCGGCACCTGAAAATCACTTGTCCGAATGTATTCTGATCGCTACCAGGAGAACTGTATGAGCGAAACCCTCATGATATTACCTGCCAGGAATTCCAGCGCCATCCGGCTGGTCCGGGTGCCCGATGACTTCGAGCAGCACGAGCTCTACCGTCATGTAACGGGGCTGATCGCGCAGGTCGAGGAGGAAAACCCGGACTACGACTGGGACGACATCGCGCCCTTGCTGGAGGACCACGGCTTCGAGGCCGTGGATTTCATCCTCGGCCCCGCGCTCGACTGATATCCGCTACTGATGGGACGCTATCGTCCACCCATCCCGAAGTCCTCACCCTATATCACCCGGGAGGGTTACGCGGCCCTGCAGGACGAACTCAAGGCCATCTGGAAGCGCCGTGACCTGGTGACCCGGGCACTCACGGCCGCGGCAGCGGAAGGCGACCGCTCCGAAAATGCCGAGTATATCTACCGCAAGAAGGAACTGCGCGAGATCGACCGGCGCATCCGCTACCTGCAGAAACGCGTCCCGGACCTGAAGGTGGTATCCGAGATGCCCTCAGATACGTCGCGTGTTTTTTTTGGCGCCTGGGTCACACTGGAAGACGAGGACGGTGTGGAAGTGACCTTTCGCATCGTCGGGGCCGACGAGTTCGACCCCGCAAAGGGCTGGATAAGCATGGACTCGCCGATGGCAACGGCCCTGATGAAAAAGTCCCTGGATGACGAAGTCAGGGTGGAAACGCCCAACGGAAAGATCTGTTACACCGTCATCGGGGTGGACTACAACGAGCCCTGACAGCGCCGGAATGCCTGCTGTTGACGCCACCGGCGGGTCGTATTGAGCGAATCGGCCCGGCCGAACAATGGGACCAGTCATTCTGCAACGGTTCCGACAACTCCAGCGGGCGTTCGAAGTCGGACCGGGTCGACTTGCCGGCAGTCTACCCATACCCCACATACGCTGGCAGACCGTCGATATGCCGCTTACTTGATTCAGATCAAGAAAATGCCATCTGCTGCATCACCCGGTGGGACTATCATTATGCATATAAGGGTATTCGGCGCACCGGTCTGGTACGCCGACAGCTGGAACCTGAAGGTGCTGACATGAAAGAACGCAGAGCAGTGAACCGGCGCGATCTCATTTCGAAGACTGCCCATACCGTGGTAGGCAAAAAGGGACGGATACTCAATGCCGACCGACGCCGGATCCCGGACCGGCGCCTGAACAATATCCTTGTCGAGTTCATCTCGATCGACGACTTCTACATGGAGAACGGAAACAGCGTCTATCATTCCTGAGCCTCCGGCCCCGAGCCCGCTGCAGCCACACGAATATCCGTGCCGCCGGATACCCGGCTATTCGGACATAGGCACGACAGGTATACTTCGTGGTTTACCGAAACAGAACCAATCGACCGCAGACAGGATAAACCATGGGTATGCACAAGGGACCGTCCGACTACTCACACGATTCCACGTCGATCACCGGGATCCTCATCACCAACCTGGGCACACCGGACGAGCCGACACCCACGGCCGTACGCCGTTATCTGAAGGAATTTCTCTGGGACCCCCGAGTGGTCGAGATACCGCGACCGGTCTGGTGGATCATTCTGCATGCCTTTGTGCTGACCACACGCCCACGCAAGTCCGCTCACGCCTACACGCAGGTCTGGAGCGACGATGGCTCACCGTTGATGGCCTACTCCAGGCAACAGCGAGATGCCTTGCAGAAATCACTGGAAACACGCATCAAGGGGCCGGTGAAGGTCGCCCTGGGAATGCGCTACGGGAATCCCTCCATCGCCTCGGCACTGGAAGAACTGCATGCAGCCAACGCCCAGCGCATCCTGGTGTTTCCGCTCTACCCGCAACACTCGGCTGCAACAACCGCTTCCACCCTGGATGCAGTTGCAATGACATTGCAGCAATGGCGCCGGATACCGGACCTGCGGCTTATCGCCCAGTACCACGACCAGCCAGGCTATATCAGTGCCGTAGCCAGCAGCATCCGGCGTTTCTGGGACAGGCACGACAAACCCGAGCAGCTGCTGTTTTCATTTCATGGCATGCCCAGGCGCACCCTGCTGGCGGGAGACCCCTACCACTGCCAATGCCAGAAGACCGCACGTCTGGTCGCCGAACAACTCGGACTTGCCGACGACGAATGGATGGTGGCCTTCCAGTCCCTGTTCGGTCGCGAGGAATGGTTGCGCCCCTATGCCAACGAAACACTTAAACAGCTCGGCAAGCGCGGCCTGAAAAGCGTCCACGTGGTCTGCCCAGGATTTTCCGCCGACTGCCTGGAAACGCTGGAGGAAATGGCCCTGCAGAACAAAGAAGTCTTTCAGCAGGCCGGTGGCGGTGATTACCTCTACATCCCGGCACTCAATGATGAACCGGACCACATTGATGCACTCACAGATATCGTGATGCAGAACGTCAGTGGCTGGCCGGACATCGACAACTGGGATGCGGATGCCGCCATGACCGAGGCCGAACAGCGCAGGCAGCGGGCGACCACCCTGGGTGCCGAACGCTAATTAAGCAATGCCTAATAAAAGCCGTTTTTATCTCTCAGCCACGACATTCGGATCATTAATAAACCAAATCTTTGACGGGTCCAAGCGTAACAATAACAACCGCGGTGGTTTACTTTTTCCAGCCCTGTTTTGTAAGATAATAATACTGAACATAAAAAAATAATCAGTAAATCGGAAAACGAATCTTAATAGTTAAGATTCGATTTAACACTATTATTCAAGTACGAAATTAATCTCTCCATTTAAATTCTCTATAGTTTTTTCTTCATTAGTTCTGCTAATATCTTGCGCTATCCAGCCGACAGCATCTGCAACATGGCGCCGGCAACAACACACAGGAGAGGCACACACGATGCGCAAGTCACAGCACCACCTGGTTATTCTCTGCACCCTGCTAGTCAACGCCTTTGCAAGCGCCAGCGTACTGGCCGACCAGGCCGGCGACCCCGGCGCGTCCCTGGAACAACTCGTCTGGGTGGAAACCGTCGATCGCAACGGCTTCCTTGCCCAGGTGCCCACGGTTGATTCGCAACTGCTGGCCGAACGCATCGAACTACTGCGCGGGGAACTCGTCCAGCACCAGCAGCAACTCAGCAGGGCGGTAGAGGAGACCCGGCTGGATGCCGGTGACGCCGTTATTACGGCCATCATGCCGGGCGGCCTGCTCTATGCAGGTTACAAAAAACGCGAGCACACGCTCGCAAAAAACAACCTGGCCTCTGTCACTGAGGATATCGACGCACTGACGCTCGACCTGGCGGCATCGCGCAGCCTGGCCAGTACGGTGGCGCGGCTGGACTGATATCGCCAGGCTGACCCCTAATCATAAAAAAAACCCCGTCCAGGATGACGGGGTTTTTTTGGACCTGCAGACGGTATTCCCGTGGCTCAATCATCCGGGCGCCGCTTCCCGCCCAGCAATCCCTTGAGATCGGCAAACGGGCTGTGCGTGGCTTGCTCCGCATTGCCGTCACCTGCACGGCCTTCTCCGCCGGTGACCTTGTCCAGGTAGCGCGCATGTTCGTTGTCGTGGCAGTACAGACACAGCAGCTCCCAGTTACTGCCGTCCGCAGGATTGTTGTCATGATTGTGGTCGCGATGATGAACCGTGAGTTCATGCAGGTTGGCACGGGTGAACTCGCGACTGCAGCGACCGCAAATCCAAGGGTAAAGCTTGAGCGCCTGTTCCCGGTAGCCCTGTTCACGCTGTTCCCGGTTGCGCCGCGCCTCGGCAACAATGCGATCCAGTCTGGCACTGTCTTTCTGGGTCTTCCTGTCTGGCATGGAACTGCTCCCCGGCGGTTGATTGCCTGCTAGCTTACAAGAATGCCCCCCGGGATCAATAATATCCAGGCATAGCGGCGCCTATTCCTCGCGCGTCAGCTTGCGTCGCAATCGCTTGTCCCTGCCTCGCCGGGTTTTCTCATCGAGACGTCGTTCACGTGACTTGCGGGTCGGTTGGGTCGGCCGGCGTTTTTTTGGTGTAACGGCAACGCTCCTGACCAGCATCTGCAGCCGCTCCAGGGCCTCATCCCGGTTTTTTTCCAGGGTGCGGTGGCGCTGCGCCTTGATGACGATGACGCCCTCGTTGCTGATGCGACGATCGTTCAACTTCAGCAGGCGCTCCTTGTAATATGCGGGCAGCGATGACGCGCCGATATCAAAACGCAGGTGCACGGCACTGGATACCTTGTTGACATTCTGCCCCCCGGCACCCTGGGCACGAATGGCGCTGATCTCGATCTCGGCGGCCGGGATGGTAACGTGAGTGGATATCTTCAGCATGCAATCGCCGAGAGCATCCAGGCCGGGAATACAACGGCATCGGTACGCATGGGTATCAGGAAGTGACCTTGTCCGAAGGCACGGCGTTCAAGCGCGTGCGTACGCCCCGGCCCAGCGCACGATATCCTGCAGAGACATGGCACCCGGCTGGCGGGCGAGTTCGCGCCCGTTCCTGAACAGGACCAGGGTCGGGATGCTGCGGATAGCGAACTGGCCTGCAATGGCCTGTTCATTCTCGGTATTGAGCTTGGCCAGCCGCATCCGCGGTTCGAGCTGCGCCGCCGCCTGCTCAAAAGCCGGTGCCATCACCTTGCAGGGCCCGCACCAGGGCGCCCAGAAATCAACCAGCACCGGCACATCGTTGCGGGTGATCTGGGTCATGAAGTTTTTTGACGTCAATTCCACGGGATGGGCGCTGAACAGGGGCCGGTGGCACCTGCCGCACTGTGGTGACTCACCCAGTCGTGCCGTCGGGATCCGGTTCACGGCCCCGCAGGGAGCACATACAATATGCAATGAATCGCTCATGCGCCTATTGTACCTCCCGCAAAGCAATTGATAACCCTCGCGGCCACTGCCGCACGGGACGTCCCGCCTGGCAGGATTTTTTCCGGAAAATCATCTACTATGGCGCCCCCTTTTCAATCGCCCAAGGACGCCCGGTGACGGAATTCATCCCAGGACAACGCTGGATCAGCTACGCCGAGCTGCAACTCGGACTGGGCACGGTACTGTCATCGGAGGCGCGCACGGTCTCCATCGTTTTCATCAGCACCGGCGAGACCCGGCGCTATGCCAGGCAGAGTGCCCCGTTGACACGCGTCGTGTTCACTGCGGGCGACCGCATTCGCAGCCACGAGGGCTGGTCACTCACAGTCGATTCGGTTACTGAACAGGACGGCCTGCTGACCTACAGCGGCCGCTGTGACGACGGCCACCCAGCCGTACTGGAAGAAGGCCAGCTGGACAGCCTCACCCAGCTCAACCGGCCCGCCGAACGCCTGTTTACCGGTCAGGTCGATTCGGACAAGTGGTTTGAACTGCGTTACCAGACGCTGCTGCACGTCAACCGGTTGGCCCATCTCGACCTGCGCGGCCTGACCGGTGGACGCACCAGCCTGATCCCGCACCAGCTCTATATCGCCCACGAAGTCGCCAACCGCTATGCACCGCGGGTCCTGCTGGCCGATGAGGTCGGCCTCGGAAAGACCATCGAGGCCGGCCTGATCCTGCACCAGCAACTGCTGACGGAGCGCGCCCGGCGCGTACTGATCGTGGTACCCGAAAGCCTGCTACATCAGTGGCTGGTAGAGATGCTGCGGCGTTTCAACCTGTATTTCAGCATCCTCGACGAGGACCGCTGCCAGGCACTGGCGACCAGCAGCGACCAGGAAAATCCCTTCCAGAACGCGCAACTGGTGCTCTGCACCCTGGAATTCCTGGTGGCCGAGCCCGCGCGCTTTCAACAGGCGCTGGCGGGAGAATGGGACCTGCTGGTCGTCGACGAGGCCCACCACCTGCAGTGGTCACCCCAGGGCGCCAACCCGGAATACCGGCTTATCGAGCAACTGGCCACGGATACCCCGGGCGTTCTGCTGCTCACCGCCACCCCGGAACAGCTGGGTCAGGCCAGCCATTTTGCCCGCTTGCGGCTGCTCGATCCCGCGCGCTTTCCCGATCTGGAGACCTTTGTCGAGGAGGAAACCGCCTATGAGCCGATTGCGCAAGCCGTCGAGGCCCTGCTGGGCGACCAGCCGCTGGACGCAGCCCAGTGTCACACCCTGCTCGGCACGCTGGGCGAGGCAGACAACCGGGCACTGCTCGATGCCGTTCTCAAGCAAGACAGCAGCGGACCCGATAACGACGCCGCGCGCCTGGAACTGGTCGAGCACCTGCTGGACCGCCACGGTACCGGTCGCGTCCTGTTCCGCAACACCCGCAGCGCAGTGCAGGGCTTTCCCGAGCGCCGGGTGAGCGCCTTTCCGCTGGACCTGCCAACGGGCTACGCGGATTGCCTGGCGGCGTTCCAGGCCAGTGGCACGGCGGAGCCGCAGCTGCTGCTCTGCCCCGAATTGCTCTACGCCGCGACCCAACACCACGACCAGCCCCACTGGACCCGCATCGACCCGCGCACCGAGTGGCTGGCCGCCCAGCTTGGAAAACTCCGTCCCGCCAAGGTACTGGTGATCACGGCAAGCGCCGAAACCGCCATGGACCTGGCGGAGTCGCTGCGCAGCAGTGCGGGTATCCATGCCGCGGTGTTTCACGAGGGCCTGAGCATCGTGGAACGGGACCGGGCAGCGGCCTATTTTGCCGATCTTGAATTCGGCACCCAGGTTCTGGTGTGCTCGGAGATCGGCAGCGAGGGACGCAATTTCCAGTTCGCCCATCACCTGATCCTGTTTGACCTGCCGCTCAATCCGGACCTGCTGGAACAACGCATCGGACGCCTGGACCGCATCGGCCAGACCAGCACCATCCATATCCATGTCCCCTACCTGGAAAACAGCGCCCAGGCGATCATGTACCACTGGTATCAGCAGGGACTGGGCGCCTTCGAGCACACCTGCCCTGCCGGGCACAGTGTCTTTGTCATGGTGGAGGCCACCCTGCTCGAGGCCCTGCACCAGATCGACACCGGCATCGAGGACCTGGATGCGCTGATCGGCACCACCCGACAGCTGCACCGCGATATGAGGGCGGCCCTGCAGCGTGGCCGCGACCGCCTGCTGGAATACAATTCATGCCGGCCACGCGTTGCCGAGACGCTGCGGGAGCGCGCCCTGGAGCAGGACCGCGAGAGTGGCCTGCCTGACTACCTGGAGCGGATATTCGATTGCTTCGGCATCGACTCGGAGGTTCACTGCGAGGACAGCCTCATTATTCGCCCCGGCGATCACATGCACGGAGGTTCGTTTCCCGGCCTGAATCCGGAAGGGATGACCATGACCCTGCTGAGAGACACCGCGCTGGCCAACGAAGACATGCAGTTCATCAACTGGGAACACCCCCTGGTCACCGGCGCCATGGATCGAGTGCTGGGCAGCGAGCTGGGCAACACCGCGGTGGCTACCATCCGCTACCCGGGGACAAAACCGGGTAGCCTGCTGGTCGAATGCCTGTACACCCTGGAAGGCACTGCCAGCGAGCAACTCCAGGCAGGCCGCTACCTGCCACCCACCAGCGTGCGCGTGGTCATCGACCAGCACGGTAACGACCATGACGGCAAGCTGTCGCACGCAGCCATCAGCAAGACACGCGAGTCCGTTCCGGTCGAAACAGCGGCCAGGATCATCCGCCGCTACGCCGGGCAACTGCGCGCGATGCTGGATGCGGGGGAACAACGGGCCGGGGAACAGGCCCCCGGGATTGTTGCGGCCGCGCATGGCCGGATACAACAGACCCTGCTGGGGGAAATCAACCGCCTGGAGGCGCTGCGCCAGGTCAATCCCAATGTGCGCGAGGCAGAAATTCGCTTCCTGGAAAGCCAGTGGAAGGCCCTGACCGAGGCACTGGAGGCCGCACACCTGCGCCTCGACGCACTGCGGGTGCTGATTACCACCTGAGCAAATGGGGCATTGTTTACAGCCATCCACCCATGCCGCATCATTAACAAAGGGCCATATCCGCAGTCGCGGCAGGGATACTGCCGCCACATACCAGCCAGCACGCAGGAGTAGAAATGTTCGAAGCAATTGAACTGGGGCAATCACTGTCCAAGGCAGATTTCAAGGCCCAGGAACAGCAATTGCGCCCGGAATTGCTGCGCTTGCAGCGTGACCTGACCGAGGGCGGCATTGCGACCCTGATTATCGTTGCCGGCGTCGAGGGTGCCGGCAAGGGCGAGGTGGTCGACCTCCTCAACAAGTGGTTCGATAACCGCGGCATGGAAACGCACGCCTTCTGGGACGAGACCCAGGAGGAACTGGAGCGCCCGCAATACTGGCGCTTCTGGAGGCACCTGCCGGCGCGTGGCAAGATCGCGGTAATGTTCGGCGGCTGGTACTGGGATCCGATTCACCAGCATGCCGCGGGCAGCATCGGTGATGCCGAGCTCGATGATGCCATGCAGCGTGTCAGGGAACTCGAACGCATGCTGACGAGCGATGGCCTGCTGATCATCAAGCTATGGTTCCATCTTACGGAACAGTCACACAAAAAGCGCATGAAGAAGCGTCGTGCCGTAACCAGACATGTACCGCGCGCCGATAATCGCGAAAGCCGCGTGGCGTACCGGGCCTTCCTGATTGCCGCTGAACGCAGCCTGCGGCACACCGATACCGGTCGCTGCCCCTGGCACATGATCGAGGCCGACAACCGGCGCTTCCGCGACATCAGTGCCGGCCAGGTTATCGGCAGGCAGATGAACGAACGTCACAAAGGCTACTGTGCGGTGGAGTCACGCAGCGAGGACCCCGAACCCGTTATAACTGTTACAGATCAGCAGAAAACGATACTCGACAAGGTCGATCTCAACGCTGCACTCTCACATGATGATTACAACAAGCTGCTTACCCGTTACCAGGCCCAGGCAAACGAGTTGTCCTGGAAGGCCTACGACGCCAAGCTCTCGACCGTGATGGTCTTCGAGGGCTGGGATGCCGCCGGCAAGGGCGGTGCGATCCGTCGCCTGACCAATACAATCGATGCGAGACTGTTTCGTGTCATCTCGGTGGCCGCCCCGACGGACGAGGAACTTGCACATCACTACCTGTGGCGCTTCTGGAGGCAGTTTCCCAGGGCGGGTTACATGGCCCTGTATGACCGTTCATGGTATGGCCGCGTGCTGGTCGAGCGTGTAGAGAAATTCGCAGAACAACACGCATGGATGGCCGCCTACCGGGAAATCAACGACTTCGAGGAGCAGCTCAGCCAGCACGGCACCATCCTGATCAAGTTCTGGCTACACATCAGTCCCGATATGCAGCTGCAGCGCTTCCGGGAGCGCGAAAAAACCCCCTGGAAGAAACATAAAATCACGGAGGAGGACTGGCGCAACCGTAATAAGTGGACTGACTACCGGCGAGCGGTAAATGACATGGTCCTGCACACCAGCACCGGCAACTGCCCCTGGACGCTGGTGTCGGCCAATGACAAGTACAATGCGCGCATCGAGGTCCTCAGGACTGTCTGCGAGCAACTCAGGAACGCGCTCGACTGATTATAGTCCGGCACCTGCACTGTCCGGGCCGGCAGGCAGCGGAAGCGGATCCCGCACCTGCAGTTCAGAGCGCGGCCACGACCTTCAGCAGGTCGAGTGCCGTGACTATCCCCTTCAACGTGTTGCCCTCGGTGACAAATACCCGGTGAATACCGCCCCGGATCATGGTGTCGGCAACCTGTTGCACGCTGGCATCCGCGTCAACCCGGAAGATCATCGGCGTCATGATGTCCCGCACCTTGACCGGTGACTCGTAACCCGTATGAAACAGGCGCATCTCTTCCTGTCCCATGTGGCGCTCCAGCGCATACAGGTAGACATCGTGGGTGTCGTTCGCGGCCTGATCATGCTCCGGCATGCTGCCGTGACGCACGACATCCGTCAGCGACACCACTCCGATCAATTCATCCCCGGCACCGGTGACCGGCGCTCCCGAGATGTGATTGTCCGTCAGGAAATTGGCCAGCGCCTCGATGGACCAGTCCGCATCGGCGGACAGGACATTGCGTTGCATGACATCGGCTGCGGTCCAGTTCCTGACTTCCTCTCTCACATCACTCATTACGTTTTCCCCCACCTGGATAGATTGAAAAATGCCCGACTAGCGCGCGCGCTCCCGCAACCCCGCTACGCAGTCAGCAGCGAATGATAACCTATCTGGATGATCTCCATTTTCAGGGCCAGTGGAATTGATCCAGGTCAACAGAGCAGGAATCTGGTTTGTTTTTACTGTAAAAATTGCCCCTTGTGAACACATGGACGGCATTCGATCGGGTGCTGACGCCACCCGCAGGGGCGCAAGCGCTTGCAGCCGGCCGGGCTGGCCTATATTTTCTCACATCTACTGACCCGGATTGACGACCCCATGAAACAGACCGAATTGCTGGCCCCCGCCGGTACCCTCAACAACCTGCGCTATGCCCTGGCCTATGGAGCCGATGCCGTGTATGCCGGTATGCCGCGCTACAGCCTGCGGGTGCGCAATAACGATTTCCATCGCCTGGAGAACCTGGCGCAGGGCATCCGCGAGACCCATGCTGGCGGCAAGGCCTTTTACCTCGCCAGCAACATCCTGCCGCATAACGTCAAGGTGAAGACCTTCCTGACCGATATGGCGCCGGTTATCGAACTGGGCCCCGATGCCCTGATCATGGCAGACCCGGGGCTGATCCTGCTGGTCCGGGAACGCTGGCCGGATATGCCGATCCACCTGTCCGTGCAGGCCAACACCATGAACTTCGCCAGCGTGCGCTTCTGGCAGCAACAGGGTATCACGCGCATCGTGTTGTCACGCGAACTGTCGCTGGACCAGATCGAGGAGATCCGCCAGGAATGCCCCGACATGGAGCTGGAGGTGTTCGTGCACGGCGCCCTGTGCATCGCCTACTCGGGACGCTGCCTGCTGTCGGGCTATTTCAATCACCGCGACGCCAACCAGGGGACCTGCACCAATTCCTGCCGCTGGGATTACAAGCTCAGGCCGGCCAGCGAGGACATCAGCGGCGACATCCGTCCCCTGGATGCCGGCACGGCAGACAATTCATACCCCGCATGGCTGCTGGAAGAGGGCAAGCGCCCCGGCGAACTCATGCCCATCGAGGAGGACGAGCACGGCACCTACATCATGAACTCCCGGGACCTGCGCGCGCTGGAGCATGTCGAGCGACTGGTCAGAATCGGCGTGGAGAGCCTCAAGATCGAGGGGCGCACCAAATCGCATTACTACGTGGCCCGCACCGCGCAAATATACCGCCAGGCCATCGACGATGCCGGGGCGGGGCGGCCATTCGATGCCCGGCAGCTGGGCGCGCTGGAAAACCTCTCCAACCGCGGTTACACCGACGGCTTCCTGCAACGTCACCCCGACCATGAATACCAGAACTACCTCGAGAGCTGCTCGACCAGCACGCGGCAACGCTTCGTCGGGGAACTCACCGGCTATGACCGGGAAACCGGTATGGCCCAGGTCGTGGTCAAGAACAAGTTCGCCGTCGGGGATGATATGGAATTGATACTGCCCGGTGGCAATCGCAGTTTCCAACTTGCCAACATGTGCGACATGGACGGCATGCACATGCATGAAGCACCCGGTGGCGGCTACCGGGTGCAGATCCCGCTGGACGGTCCGCTGCCTGAAATGGGCCTGCTGGCACGCCGCCTGTAGATCTCCGCCCGCCGGCGCCGGGAGCGCACATTTCCGCATCCCGCGCGACATTCTTCCCGGGCTGTGCTTATACTTACATAAAATATGCGACAGCAATGACGGTCGCCGAGCGGTTTGCAGCCAGGACCGGGGCAGCCGCAGCAGTAACACCAACAGACAACAACAAAGCAGGTGTCCAGCATGATTCACAATACCCTGAAGACAATCCTTGCCAGTCTCTCCCTGGTGATTGCGGCCGGCAACCCGGCCTGGTCCATGGAACCCGCAAGCGGACCGGCCCCGGGTCAATTCAGGCCGGCGCCCGGATACTACCCCGCCCTGCCAGGGCGCGGCCATGTCCCCGGGGAAGCGCCACGGAGCGACTGGAACAGCAGCCACCGCTATTACCCGGCACCGTGGTCGACACCGCCTTATGGCAGCCATCAGCCCTCTTTCGCACCCCGCACACAGGCCTGGCAAACAAGACCGCCGATCCAGACCGCAGACAGCCCCGATGCCATCCAGCTCCGCCTGCTGGCAGAGCTGGACGCCCAAGGTGCCGAACTCGACGCCGCCCGCGATGAACTGCGGCAGACCCGGGAATTGCTGGAAGATGCCAGCCAGGCGCTCGACCAGGCGTATAAGGACTATCATCAGGTGACAGCCGGCTATGCCGCCCTCGACACCCAACTGGCCACGACCATGGAGGAGCGCGACAGAATCAGGGAACGCGAGACCGAGCTGTCCATCGAGTTGATGGCCGCGGAGAGACAGCTGGTCCAGGCAACGGAACGCCTCGAACAGCTGGAAAAGGCCGACCTGGCACACGCGCAGGCGCGTGCCGAACGGGAACGGCTGCTGGCGGAACGCGAGGCACAACTGGCCAGGCTCTCGGAACGCGTCGCACAGCAGCAAAAGGCGGCCCTGGAACACGCACAGGCGCGTGCCGAACAGGAACGGCTGCTGGCGGAACGCGAGGCGCAACTCGCCAGGCTCGAGGCGCTCGTGGAATCCAGAACCGCCGAAGCCAGCGACTCGCGCAGCGAGCTGGAGGCACTCAGGCAGCAACTCGCCCTGCTGAAAACCGAGGTGCAGGCCGCCGCCGAGGCCCTGACACAGGCGCAATCTGAAACGGCCCTGGCACGCACACAGCGCGATGAAAAGGCCACCGGTCAACAGGCCTGCCAGACGGAACGGAACACCCTGGCGACCGCACTCGAACAGGAGAGGCGCGCCCACGCCACCAGGCAGCGGGCACTGGAGAAGTCGGAGTCGGCGCGCGCGGCCGCAGAGGCCGGGCTGACGGCCTGCAACACCGCACGGGCCGCGGCCGCGGCCGAACTGAAAAAGTCACAGGCGCAGCTCGAAGCGATGACCGCAACCACACCACCTGCAGCGCAAACCTCACCCGTCATGGTCGACGGCGACGCTGACGGTATCGCCGACAGCGACGACCTGTGCCCGGACACACCGCCAGGCGGCAGCGTCGGGCCGAATGGTTGCAGCGCCAATACACCGATCATCCTGGAAGGCGTCGGTTTCCGCTATGACTCGCACCAGCTCAACGCCGAGTCCCTCGCCATCCTCGACCGGGTTGCCGCCGTCCTGCGCCAGCAACCCACTCTCAGGCTCGAGATCGCCGGCCATACCGACAACCAGGGCAACCCGGCCTACAACCAGTGGCTGTCCCAGCAGCGCGCCGCCAGCGTAATGGACTACCTGGTCAAACAGGGGGTCAAGCCGGACACGCTCACGGCACGCGGTTACGGGTCGCAGCAACCGATCGCCGACAACAACACCCGGGAAGGGCTGGCGCGCAACCGACGGGTCGAATTGCGCCGGCTGCCCTGATCCATAAGGACATACCGTAGCGGGCATTCCGCTGGCAGCGGTTTGCCGGTTTCAATGCAGGGACGGGGTGTCCGCCTGGCTGTCCTCTCCCTCGCGCAGCGGAACAAAGGCCACACCCAGGATGTCGCGGCTATGGGTGTCCCCGCCGGCATCCTTTTCCACCAGCATCAACTCCTGGTGGCTATAGGGCAGACCGACCGGGACGACCAGCCGCCCCCCGGGACCAAGCTGCTCGACCAGCGCCGGCGGTATATGGGAGGCCGCGGCCGTGACCATGATCCCGTCGTAGGGGGCATGCTCGGGCCAGCCCGCGTAGCCGTTACCGATACGGTACTCGATATTGGTGTAATCCAGCGCCCGCAGGCGTTCTGCCGAAGCCTCACCCAGTTCGCCAATGACCTCTATGGTGTACACCCTGTGCGCGAGCTCTGCCAGCACCGCCGTCTGGTACCCGGAACCGGTGCCGACCTCGAGCACCTCGTGCTCCGGTCCAATCTGCAGCAGGTCGGTCATCAGGGCCACGATATAGGGCTGGGATATGGTCTGGCCATGGCCGATGGGCAACGGGCCGTTGTCATAGGCGAAGGCCCTCAACTCGGGTGGCACGAATTGATCGCGCGGCACCGCGGCCATCGCCGCCATCACCCGCGGGTCGAGTGCATTCTTCCCGATCAGGGAGCGGGTGTAGTGCACCTCGCTTTCGATGGTGTCGAGCATGCGTTTTACGGCCTTTTTCATGTCATCTCCGCGGCCGGTCCTGTTCAGGTGCCCTCCTCCCAGGAGGACAGGTAACGCGTCTGTTCGGCGGTGAGCCGGTCGATCTGCAGCCCCATCGCCGCGAGCTTCAATCGTGCCACCTCCCGGTCTATCTCCGCCGGCACGGCGTGCACGCGGTTCTCGAGCCGGCCCTTGGCGGCTACCAGGTGTACGGCACACAGGACCTGGTTGGCGAAACTCATATCCATTACCGCGGATGGATGGCCCTCCGCAGCGGCGAGGTTCACCAGCCGGCCTTCGGCCAGCAGGCACAGGGTACGGCCATCGGCAAGCCGGTATTCGTCCACCGAGGGACGCGGGCGTCGCCTATCGACACTCAGCGCCTCGAGGGCCGGGATATTGATCTCCACATTGAAATGACCCGAGTTGGCCAGCACGCAACCGTCCTTCATGACGTCCAGGTGCGCCGCGTCGATGACATGCTTGTCACCGGTGGCCGTGACAATGAAGTCCGATTGCCCGGCGGCCTCCAGCAACGGCATGACCCGGTAACCGTCCATGGCCGCCTCCAGTGCGCGCAGCGGCTCGACCTCGGTTACGATCACCAGTGCCCCGTGCCCCTTGGCGCGCAGCGCGATGCCGCGGCCGCACCAGCCATAGCCGACCACGGTGAGGGTCTTGCCGGCCAGCAGGATATTGGTGGCGCGGATCACGCCGTCCAGGGTGCTCTGCCCGGTACCGTAGCGGTTGTCGAACAGGTGCTTGGTCATGGCGTCATTGACCGCCATCACCGGGAAACGCAGCGCACCCTCAGCGGCCATGGCACGCAGGCGGATCACACCGGTGGTGGTCTCCTCGGTACCGCCGATCATCGCGGGCAGCAGTTCGGTACGGCGCTTGTGGATCTCGCTGACCAGGTCGGCACCGTCGTCCATGGTCAGTACGGGGCGATGATCGAGGGCGGCGTTGACGTGCCGGTAGTAGGTCTGCGTCGACTCGGCCCGGATCGCGTGCACGGGAATGCCGTGGCGCTCGACCAGGGCAGCCGCCACATCGTCCTGGGTGCTGAGCGGGTTGCTGGCACACAGCACCAGGTCGGCACCGGCCGCCTTGAGGGTACGCGCCAGGTTGGCCGTCTCGGTGGTGATATGCAGGCAGCCGCTCATGCGGATACCCTGCAGTGGACGCTCGCGCGAGAAACGCTCGGCGAGCCGACGCAATACGGGCATCTCCCTCCAGGCCCATTCGATGCGCCGTTCTCCCTGCTCCGCCAGGGCGGGATCCCTGATATCGTAGCCGTGCGCCTGCATCGTGCCCCGCTCCCGTTCATCCTGTCTGTTAAAAGTATAGGCACTTCCCCAAATCGAGTGGGTAGATTACCGTTGTAGGGCCGAATTCATTCGGCCAACAGCTATCCTTACCATTGGAGACAAGGAGGTCACCATGTCCTAC
>CAMYIX010000035.1 GCA_947258615.1 uncultured Ectothiorhodospiraceae bacterium
GCTGGACCGGGGCGCGCTGCTGCTGGCCGACTACGGCAGTTCACGCCACGAGTTCTACCACCCGCAGCGCAGCATGGGCACCCTGATGTGCCACTACCGGCACCGTGCCCATGATGATCCCTTCCTGTTGCCGGGCCTGCAGGACATTACCGCGCACGTGGATTTCACCGCGGTGGCCGAGGCGGGCGTCGCCGCGGGGCTGGCCGTGTGCGGTTACACCACCCAGGCGCACTTCCTGATGGATTGCGGCATCGACCGGCTGCTGAACGCGGCCGGTCCCGACGATTCGACGGACTACCTGAAGCTCGCGCAGCAGGCCAAGCAGCTGATGCTGCCGGGCGAAATGGGCGAGCGCTTCAAGTTCATCGGCCTGTCCAAAGACATCGAGATTCCGATTCCCGGTTTCAGGTTGCAGGATTTTCGCCACCGGCTATGAGCGCGTAGACAGTAGGTCGGGTTAGGCCGCATGGCCGTAACCCGACGAGGTCACGTCGGATTACGCTGGCGCTAATCCGACCTACATGCTGGAATGACGAAAGCGCGCCTTAATATATCCGCTCAGGCGGCCGACCTGTGTATCATCCCGGAGCCATGGCGCCATCGAGGCGCTGACCCAAACAGACCGACCCTATGGATAATCTGCAAGCGATCATCCTGGCCCTGTTGCAGGGCCTGACCGAGTTCCTGCCGATCTCGAGCTCGGCGCACCTGATCCTGATGCCGCGACTGTTCGGCTGGGAAGACCAGGGGCTGGCCTTCGACGTGGCGGTGCACGTGGGCACCCTGCTGGCGGTGGTCACCTATTTTCGCCACGACCTGGTGCGGCTTACCGGGGCCTGGGTTGGCTCGCTCGCCGGCCGGGGCATGAACAGCGAGGCGCGCCTGGCCTGGCTGGTGTTGCTGGGGACCGTGCCGGTGGTGCTGACCGGGTTGCTGCTGCACGACCTGATCGAGACCGCGCTGCGTTCGCCGCTGGTGATCGCGGCGACCACCATTGTATTTGCTCTGCTGCTGGGCTGGGCCGACCGTGCCGGCCGCCACCTGCGCGACGAGTACACCCTGGGTGTCAAGGACGTAGTGGTGATCGGGCTGGCGCAGGCGCTGGCGCTGGTCCCCGGCACCTCGCGCTCCGGCATCACCATGACCGCCGGCCTGGCGCTGGGCCTGACCCGCTCGGGCGCGGCGCGCTTCTCCTTCCTGCTGTCGATTCCGGTGATCGCCCTGGCCGGCGGCTACGAGACGCGCAAGCTTTTGCAGCTGACGGAGCCGGTGGCCTGGGACGCCCTGCTTTTGGGCACCGCCGTCGCCGGCATCAGCGCCTTCCTGTGCATCCACTTTTTCCTCAAGCTGATCGAGCGCATCGGCATGCTGCCGTTCGTGATCTACCGGCTGTTGCTGGGCGCGGTACTGCTCTGGGTGTTCGTCTAATCCGCTACCCTCAGTCCAGAGCGTAGCTGTCCTGCGTCAGCCGGGCGTGGGCGGCGGCCAGCCGCGCGACCGGCACCCGCGGTGCCGAGCAGGACACGTAGTTCAGGCCGATGTAATTACAGAAGCGGATGGACTGCGGGTGACCGCCCTGTTCCCCGCAGATCCCGACCTTCAGGTCCGGGCGCGCCTTGCGGCCCCACTCCAGGGTGATGCGCATCAGTTCTCCGACGCCGTGCACGTCCAGCACCTCGAAGGGGTTGTCCTGGAGGATGCCGGTCTCGTTGTAGAACGGCAGGAACTTGTTCTCCGCGTCCTCGCGCGAAAACGAGAAACTGGACTGGGTCAGGTCGTTGGTGCCGAAGGAGAAGAACTCCGCCACCTCGGCCAGGCGCCTGGCGCGCATGCAGGCGCGCACCACCTCGATCATGGTGCCGAACTTGAATTTCACCGGGGCGCCGTACTGCGCCTCGACCTGCTGCTGTACCTCGTCGACGATCAGCTTCACGCGTGACAGCTCCTCCGAGGTACATACCTGGGGCACCATGATCTCGGCATCGGCAGCGATACCGTCGCGGTTGCACTCTGCCACCGCCTCGAGGACGGCGCGGATCTGCATGGCATAGATCTCCGGATAGGTGAGGCCGAGGCGCACGCCGCGGTGGCCGAGCATGGGGTTGATCTCGAACAGCTCGCGCACCTTGTGCAGCATCAGCTTCTTCTTGGCGATGGCGGCGTCGACCAGTTCCGGGCCATCGGGGTTGAAGGGCATCGGCAGCGCCTGGCCCGCGGCCTGCTCGGCATGCAACAGGCGCAGGGCCCCGGTCAGGTCGTGCATGCCGACCACGGTGCTGCGCAGCTGGTGGAGGTGTTCGAGTTCCTGTTCGAGCTGACGTTCGCTGGGCAGGAACTCGTGGATCGGCGGGTCCAGCAGGCGGATGGTGACCGGCCGCGGTGCCATCACCTTCAACAGCTCCTTGAAGTCGCCGCGCTGTATGGGCAGCAGTTCCTCGAGAACCTTTTCGCGTTCCTCGGTGGTGTTGGCGAGGATCATGTCCACCACGATGGGCAGGCGGTCGGTGGCATTGAACATGCGTTCGGTGCGGCACAGGCCGATGCCCATGGCCCCGTATTCGCTGGCCTGGCGGGCGGCATCGACGGTGTCGGCATTGGCCATCACCTTCAGGCCGGCGGCCGCATCGGCCCATCCCAGCAGGGTATGCAGGTCGTCGGAGAACTCGGGATCGACGGTCGGGAGCTCGCCCAGGTAGACGTTGCCGTTGCCGCCGTCGATGGTGATGATGTCGCCCTCGCGCAGGACGGTGTCGCCCACCTGTGCGCGGCGGTTGGCGGTGTCGACGCTGATGCCCTCGGCACCGGCGACGCAGGGTTTGCCCATGCCGCGCGCCACCACGGCGGCATGCGAGGTCTTGCCGCCGCGGCTGGTGAGAATGCCCTGGGCGGCGAAGAAGCCGTGGATGTCCTCGGGCTTGGTCTCCTCGCGTACCAGGATGACCTTTTCACCGGTGCGGCCCAGCAGTTCGGCACGGTCGGCGTCGAACACCACGGCACCATGGGCCGCGCCGGGCGAGGCCGGCAGGCCCTGGGTGACCGGGACACTGGTTTCGTTCGGGTCGAGGCGCGGATGCAGCAACTGCTCGAGTTCCTCGGGGTCGACGCGCAGCAAGGCCTGTTCCCTGTCGATAAGGTCCTCGCTGACCATTTCCACCGAGGTGCGCACCCGGGCGGCCGCGTTCATTTTGCCGTTGCGGGTCTGCAGGCAGTAGAGGATGCCTTTCTCGATGGTGTACTCGTAGTCCTGGACTTCCTGGTAATGCGTCTCCAGGCGGTTGCGCAGGTCAATCAGCTGGCGGTACATCTCCGGCATTTCCTGTTCCATCTCATGCACCGGCTTGGGGGTGCGGATGCCGGCCACCACGTCCTCGCCCTGGGCGTTGACCAGGTACTCGCCGAACATGACGTTCTCGCCGGTGGCCGGGCTGCGGGTGAAGCCGACACCGGTGGCGCTGTCGCTGCCCATGTTGCCGAACACCATGGTCACCACGTTGACTGCGGTGCCGTTGGCCATATCCGGGGTGATGTGGAACTCGCGCCGGTAGTCGATCGCGCGCTTGCCCATCCAGGAGTTAAACACCGCCTTGATGGCAATTTCCAGCTGCTCGAAGACGTCGTGCGGGAAGGGCTTGCCGGTCTCAACCCGCACCACCTCGAGGAAGGTCTCGCTGATCTCGTGCAGGTGTTCCGCGTTGAGGCCGATGTCCGCCTTGATGCCCTCGCGCTGCTTGAGCGACTCGAACGGGTCATCGAAACGTTCATCGGGGATGCCCAGCGCCACCTTGCCGAACAGCTGGATGAAACGCCGGTAGGCATCGTAGCCGAAGCGCTCGTTGCCGGTCTGCTTTATCAGGCCGGCCAGGGTTTCCTTGTTCAGGCCGAGGTTGAGGATGGTGTCCATCATGCCCGGCATGGACAGGGCCGAGCCGGAGCGCACCGAGACCAGCAGCGGGTCGTCGGCGTTGCCGAAGCCTTTGCCGGTCGCCTTCTCCAGTGCGGCCATTTCCGCGCGGGTCTGCTCCAGCAGGCCGGCCGGCAGGGTCCTGTCGGCCGAGTGCAGGAAGGCCAGGCAGGCCTCGGTACTGATGACGAAACCCGGGGGAACATTGAGCCCGATCTGGGTCATCTCGCACAGGTTGGCGCCCTTGCCGCCGAGCAGCTGCTTGTCGTGGCCGTCGCCGTCGTGAAAGGAGAAAACGTAGCGGTTGGTGTCATTGGCTGGCATGTGAATCATTCCTCTTGATCAAGATCCCTGATGGTGTATACATGAGGCCGCCAGTGTACCCGATGTGGCAGTAACATCGTGACGACATTCCGGGCGAGACGTAGCTAACCTGAAACCCGGTGACAGTTTCAGGCCTGCCTGGATTCCGGCTTGCGCCGGAATGACAATATCGCGTCATTGCGAGTGCTGGTAGCCCGGATAAAATGCAATGGAATCCGGGAACGGGTGCACATGTCACGGATCGCGGCCAACGGCCTTCATCCGGGCTATTCGCTGCACCGGCCTCATCTGTTCAATTCAGCAGTTGCCCGATCGCCTCGATGCGCGCTTCGCGCAGCGCCTCCCCGATGGCCGGGCCGGACAGGCCGGCGCTGGCCAGGCTGGCGGTGTCGACTGCCTGGGCCACTGCATGGGCCTGCCGTAACAGTTCGGCCTGCGGGTACCGGCCGTCGTGATCATGCTGATGTACCCTGGCATCGGCCCGGCAGACCTGCAGCAGGTCCTCGAAACGTTGCGGTCGCCGGAAGGCGTCCAGGGCGCCCAGCAGGTCGAGCATTTCGCTGGCCGACAGCTCGGCGATGGTGTGGACCCGGCCCCGGTAACGGATTGCATGGCCGGCAAGCTCGCGATAGGCATTGGGGACGCGCAGGCGTTTGCACAGCTGGTCCAGCTCCGGGGTGCCGATGCCGGAGTCGCAGACCAGGGCGGCGAAGCGTATCGCCGGGTCATCGCTAAGGTGCACCGCTGCCTGCAGCACGGGCAGGCGGTCGTCCTCGCGGTCATGCCCCGGCCGATCCGCCGCGACGTACTGCGGTTCGACCTCGGGGAACAGTCTGGCAAGGGCGCCGCAGCCGTAGAGCACATCGAAGAAGCGTGCCGGTGTCTTTTCCGCCAGTGCCTTGACCAGTTCGGCCCAGACCCGCTCGGGGACCAGGTGGTCCACCTCGCCGGCGCCGACCATGTGGCGCATCAGGGCATTGGTCTCATGGGCGACCCGGAAGCCCCAGTGGGCAAAGCGGGCCGCGAAGCGGGCCACGCGCAGGACCCTGACCGGGTCCTCGGAAAAGGCCGGGGAGACGTGGCGCAGCACCCCGTTTTCCAGGTCATCCAGCCCGCCGTAGGGGTCGATCAGCTCGCCCTCCGGCGTTTCCGCCATGGCGTTGATGGTCAGGTCGCGCCGTTGCAGGTCCTGTTCAAGGGTGATGTCGGGATCGGCGCAGGTCTCGAAGCCGGTGTAGCCGGGCCCGGTCTTGCGCTCGGTACGGGCCAGGGCGTATTCATCCTTCGTTTCCGGGTGCAGGAACACGGGAAAGTCCTTGCCGACCGGTGTGTAGCCCTGGCTGAGCATTGCCTCCGGCGTGGCGCCGATGACAACCCAGTCGCGTTCCCTGACCGGCAGGCCGAGTCGCTTGTCGCGGACTGCGCCGCCGACGAGGTAGATATCCATCGCCTAGGCCGTGCGGTATCTGTTGCGGGGGGGTGAAACCGGCCCTGACATCAGCGCCGTGCTGTACGGCGAAACTGGTTGTAGCGTCCGCGGCTGTGGCGGTCGGCAAGATAGCCGGGAACGACCGCGGCAACCGGGGTTGGCGTGATACCGAGTGTCGGCAGGGCGTTGTTCTTGCACAGACTGTCGGTCTGCAGGGAATAGTAGTTGTCCATGCTGAACGGCTTGCCGGGCATGATCCCCAGCATCCGTGCCTGCAGGCGTGACAGCCCGTTGCCCAGGCCGATGATGCGTTGTTTCATGCCGAGGGTGTCGCGGGTGTACTCGACCAGTTCCTTGAGGGTGTAGCTGTCGGGCCCGCACAACTCGAGGCGCTGGCCGCCGGTGGCGTCGTCGTCCAGTGCCCGGCAGAAGGCCTCGACCACGTCGCCGATGAATACCGGGGCGAAACGGCTGTCCGGACAGGCCAGCGGGAAGGCCAGCGGGGTGATCTTCAGCAGGGTGGCGAAGCGGTTGAAGAGGCCGTCACCCGGCCCGAAAATCACCGAGGGCCGGAAGCTGGTGACCAGCAGGCCTTCCCGGGCCGCGGCATGGACGCGGTTCTCGCCCTCGCCCTTGGTCCTCAGGTACTGGCTCAGGGTCTCGCCGGCATTGGCATTCAGCGCGCTCATGTGCAGCAGGCGGCTGGCGCCGCACTCGACGGCGGCGGTGGCGATCTTCTCCGGTAACTCCGCGTGCACCTGCTGGAACCCCGGGTCTTTCCTGCCGCCCTCGTTGAGAATTCCGACCAGGTTGATGACGGTGCCGGCACCGGCCAGATGGCCGTGCAGATCGTGCAGGCTGCACACGTCGGTCTTGACCAGCTGGACCGCGGGGTTGACGATCAGGGCGCGGTGGCGCTCAGGCCGGCGTGTCAGTACCCGTACGCTGTAGCCCGCCCTGGTCAGGCGGTGTACCAGCAGCTGGCCCACGAAGCCGGTGCCGCCGAGTACGCATATCATCTTGTTTTTCATGTCTGGATCCTGCTGGTTTGCAATCTGTCTGGTAGGGAATGAATCGTATAACAAAACGGCTAGCGGCCGGTATCCTAATATCGGGCGGCGCTCAGTATACCCGGCATGCGCTGTGTCAGCCGGGTGACGGGTTGTTCCATGCGCCAGTCATAGATCGCCGCGTAGGTCAGCACCCGCTGCACGTACTTGCGGGTCTCCGAGAACGGGATGTTGGTAATCCATAATGCAGCGGATTCATCGACCCCTTCCGGCAGCCAGGACTTCACCCGGTGCGGACCGGCATTGTAGGAGGCGGTTGCCAGCACGGGGTTGTCGTCATAGCGGTCCATGACCTCGCGCAGGTAGGCGGAACCGATACGGATGTTCTTGTCCGCCTCAAACAGCGTGCGGTTGCCGGATAGCGGGATCCGGTTCTTGCGCGCCGTCAGCCGGCCGGTTTTCGGCATCAACTGCATCAGGCCCAGTGCGCCGGCCGGAGATCGGGCATCCTTGTTGAACGCGCTCTCCTGGCGAATCACGGCAAACACATGGCTGGGGTCGAGCCGGTTGTGGCGGGCATGATCGCGTACCACGTCCACGTGGTCGAGGGGGAAGCGCAGCTTGAGATCGGCATAATCCCCGGTGCGGGCCACCGTGAAGATGGCGCGGTCATTCCAGCCCCAGTCATGCGCGAGTACCGAGGCCAGTTTCAGCTGTCCATGGTCCATATTGCGGGTGGCATGGGCCCACTCGCGGCGGGCATCGGTCAACAGGTCGGCGAGATAGAGTTCGCGTGCGCGCACCATGCCGGGTGTCCGGGCCAGTTCTTCGAGGGCCTCCGCATCGTAGCTCAGCGGCTGGTCTCCCATTTCATAGGGCCAGTTGAGGTGGTCCGCCGCCAGGAAGCCATGGAAACTGCGCTCCCTGGCCAGGCGGGAATATTCGCTTGTCGCCGCGCTGCGCTGGCCATCCTGCGCCAGGGCATGGGCCTGCCAGTAGTCCCACTCGTCCTTATCGCGTTCATCCGGGGGCAGCGTACGGATATGGGCAATTACTGCATCCCAGTTCCGGTCGGCAATGGCACGACGTATGCGCCACTCGCGCGTGCGCTTGTCGTGGGCATCTTCCGGCAGCTTGTCCAGCCAGGCATGTGCGTCGGGATGGTGTTCGGTCGCGCCGTACAGGGCGATCCGGTTTTCCACGGAGCGTCGCTGGGCGTCACTAAAGGCGTACTGGCCCTTGATGGCCTGCCAGGCCTCGTGGGCCTGTTCGGCATCGAAGCGCGCCAGGCGCCTGAGCGCATGCACGCTGATCTCGCGCGTCCTGGGGGAATCGCGGTCCAGGCGTGGGTCCTTGAGGGTGCTGCTCGGGTTGCTGTGGGCCTTGCGCCAGAGAGTGACCCAGTCCCGGTCCTTTGCCGGCAGGCGGCGTGCGAGGTAGCCGGCCAGGCTGGGACGGTTGTTCTGCATGGCGAGCCGGATGCGCTGCCAAAGCAGGTCGGCGGTGAGGTGTCCACCGTCCTGGAGATACTTGAACAGCGGGTCGCAGGCCTTGGGTTGCGACTTGCCCACCAGCCACAGCGGCAGGATGTCGTCGGCGATGCCCTGCCTGCGGCCGGTCGCCAGGCGGGCCTGCAGGGCATAGCACTGCAGGCTGACGGAACCTGAGGGCCGGTAGTGCCTGAGGAACGGTTTCCAGCGCTGGTTGCGCGCCAGCGTGTACAGCCAGGCCTCCCGGAGTCGTTTGTTGAGCGGATGGTCGGGATAGGTGTCGAGGTAATCCGTGACCTCCGCCTCTTCTGCGCGGCTCAGGCGGGTACGCAGTTCCTCGAACTGCAGGTAGGCATAGAGCGGATAGTCCCGCAGGCGTCCGGCCAGTTCCCGGTAGCGCTCCAGCTGGCTGTTGTTAAGGGCATTGCGTGCCTCGACAAATAGCTGGCGCTGCGCCTCCAGGGAGCCGGTTTTCGCCGCTGCGGGGGATATTACGGCCAGCAGAAAGAGGGCTGTCAGGAATCGGGGTATTTGTGGCATTGTTCGCTATAGTTACAGCAAACACCAGTCGGTGGATACCGGCAAAATCAAAAGAACGAGGAATCCGCGCATGTCATTCAAGTCCGTTAACCCGGTAGATGGTAATACACTCAGGGAGGTTGATGCATTCACTCCGGCGCAGCTGGAAGCCGCATTGCAGGAATCGGCCGCGGCGACCGGCCCCTGGCGCGAACTGGCAATCGGCGAACGGGCCGCCCTGCTGCACAAGGCGGCCGGGGTACTGCGCAAGCACCTGGATGAATTTGCCGAAATCATCACCCAGGAGATGGGCAAGCCCATCCGCGAGGCGCGCGCCGAGATAGAAAAGTGTGCCCTGGGGTGCGAGTACTACGCGGATGAAGGCCCGGGGTTTGTGGCGGACGAGGTCATCGCGTCCGATGCCGGGCGCAGCCTGGTGGCCTGGCAGCCACTGGGCACCGTGCTGGCGATCATGCCGTGGAACTTTCCCTTCTGGCAGGTGTTCCGCTTCGCGGCGCCGGCCCTGGTGGGCGGTAATACCGGCCTGCTGAAGCATGCCTCGAACGTGCCTATGTGCGCCCTGGCCATTGAATCGGTGTTTCGGGAGGCGGGATTCCCCGAAGGCGTGTTCCGCACCCTGATGATCCCGTCGCGGCAGGTGGCCAGGGTGATCAATGACCCGCGGGTACATGCCGTGACCCTGACGGGCAGTGAGCCGGCCGGCCGCCAGGTGGCGGCCGAGGCCGGTTCCAGGCTGAAGAAGTCCCTGCTGGAGCTGGGGGGGTCCGACCCGTTTATTGTGCTGGAGGATGCCGACCTGGACCTGGCGCTGGAGAACGCCGTTGCCTCGCGCTACCTGAATGCGGGGCAGAGCTGTATCGCCGCCAAGCGCCTGATCCTCGTCGAGGCGATTGCCGATGCCTTTATGCAACGCTTCAAGGCCGCGGTCGAGGCGCTGGTGGTCGGCGACCCCATGGAAGAGGCGACCCAGATCGGCCCGCTGGCGCGCTTTGACCTGCGCGATGACCTGCACCAGCAGGTGATGGACAGCATGTCCGCTGGTGCCGTGGCCGTCACCGGCTGCAGCCCGGAGGGGGGTGCGGGGGCCTGGTACCAGGCCTCCATAGTGGACCACGTCAGGCCCGGCATGCGCGCCTATCACGAAGAGCTGTTCGGCCCGGTGGCGATCGTGATCCGCGCCCGCGACGAGGCCGATGCCGTACGCATCGCCAATGACTCCGACTTCGGCCTGGGCGGCAGTGTCTGGACCACGGACAGCGAGCGTGGCGAGCGGGTGGCGCGGCAGCTGGAATGCGGCTGCGCCTTCGTTAACGGCATGGTCAAGAGCGACCCGCGTCTGCCGTTCGGCGGCGTCAAGCATTCCGGTTACGGGCGCGAACTCTCGAAGCTGGGCATCCGCGAGTTCATGAACGCCAAGACAATCTGGATCCGGTAG
>CAMYIX010000036.1 GCA_947258615.1 uncultured Ectothiorhodospiraceae bacterium
GATAGGGTGACCTCCTTGTCTCCAATGGCAAGGATAGCTGTTGGCCGAATGAATTCGGCCCTACAACGGTAATCTACTCACTCGATTTGGGGAAGAGCCAACTATTGTAATAACTGTTGGGGGATTGCTTCGCTACGCTCGCAATGACGTGATACTCGAATTAATCAGAGGTTCCTAAACAGTTGGCCAATGCGCTGGAACCCGAATGATCGGTCACTAAACCCTCAAATCAATCGAGACTGCCCCTTTGATTTCAATTAAGGAAGCTCTGATTAATTGAGGAAATCTCGTCATTGCGAGCGCAATGACCGATTAATCAGAGTTTCCTTAAATCTTACAGCAGAGGTACAAAGGACAGAGAATACTAGGAAAATTATCTGGGATGTGGCCTGAAATATTTCATTCAGAATCAGTCTGTAGGCGTGCTTTCAACCACAAAGTGACATTACCATTATTACAAGAAATGGCCTTAGATGCCGCAACTGCGGTCATTCGCAGCGATTGGGCTAACGAGCGTGACGTTCAGGAGCACTCACTATCGAAATAAGCTGTTAGCTAGTGCAAGCTCATTCATTCTCAGAGGGTCGAGAAACACCAGTGAACTTGAAAATGTGTTTGCTGAGGTACCTCTCAGTCGGGCGAAAAACATAAGCTGCTGCTGCAGGCATTATTGTGAAGAAAAACCTCTCTTCTACATCCTGGGCGACAAACAGTACCAGTATAGCGATAAGGACAATTGTAATTAGCGCATAGATTGCCCAGGCCCTTTTTATATAGGATTGAAATTTGCCGTCTTGATTGTTGGTCATGTTGTTCATGATAGAGTCTTTCTTGCGGATCCCCTGGAAAAATCTCCGTCTAACGGTCGAAATACATTGAAACTCACCATCCCCTGGCTGCTTGTCTACCGCCGAGTAGCGGCAATCCGGGTCATTGATAATACCTGGTTCAGCGACACCGAAGGCAGGAGCAAAACGCCGCGGGTTATTCGGGGCAGCTGGAGCAACTTGTCAGCTGATTCGCCTGACGTTACGAAGCCCGGGCACGGGTAGCAGCTTCACCTGCCCCGGCATCATCAAGCACGGGATAAGCGTCAATCTTCAACAAACCAGCCCACTGGGCTACGTGGTGCGCCACAGCCACGGGGTCTTCAGCTTCGCACACCAACCAACCACGAGTGGAGCCTGGTGCATGCCACCTACCCAGAGAGGTCAGACCTTCTGGCATGGGCGCCCCTTCCTCTAAAAATGCATCAACCGCAGCGTTGTAGTTTTCGGGTGAGATCGACCAACAAAGCATATATTTCATTTTCTCCTCCGAACGGCAGTATTGGTTTCCAGTTCCGGCCATCGACCAATTCTTGATTTCAGCTAACTGTGTAACAGGCGAAATCCGCGCTATTGGTAATAGTACCGGCGCGGCCTATTGTGTCAATTGACAGTATTATGCCGAAACATATCGTTCAAACAGGGTTGCCAGTGTATCCATGTTGGCTAGATGGCAGCCGATAGCAGTCCTGGCCTGTATGTCCGACTACAGTACGTTCCTGACCTTTAACCCAAAACCCTGCACTTTGAGGTGGGGTTAGTTCGCGTTTGTTACATAACGCTGATATTTGAAACGACCAAACAACCGGGAATCAGCGCGAGGGCGCTGAGGCCAATCACACCGCACGCGGATAGAGCGACACGCTACTCGTCAGCTGGTGTGGCGATATCGACCGACTCGGCCTGTGCCATTTCACGGATGGCCGCATCGAGATCGATCTCGTCGGGGTTTTCCTTGCTCTGCTGACGCAACAGGAAAACCAGCTCGGACTGCTCCATGATACGTTGCCCCCCCTTCCTGTCCCTGAGAAAGGCGGCCCACGGGACGAACTTGGTGGTGGGAAAGGGCTCGCCGGGCTGCGGGGAAATGTCGATATTCAGGCCGGATATGTATAGCAGGCATTTGTCGCGGAAGATGTTTGCGTGCGCGATGGTGCGCAGGGTGCGGTCGAACTCGACCTGGGTATTGATCTGGGCAGCAGTCAGCATCGGCCACGGTGACGTCACGATCCAGGGCATGGGATAGATCAGGTTCTGTTCCTGGTGGTTATGGCCTTCCACCGTCTCGTCCAGCTCGCGACGAAAGAAAAACATGTCCGGCTTCAGGTGAGCCCCGATGGGGATGCGTTTCCCCTCCTGTAACTCGGGGTCCAGGTGCGCCAGTTTCTGTTGCAAGGCCTTGCAGGCCACAAAGCTTTTCGCGGTGCTGTGTGTGTGCAGCGGAATAAAATTACCTTCGCTGTCACGCCTGACCAGGCGTGACAGCCTGAGGAACAGGCCTTCCTTGCGTTTGCCGCGCAGTAGCCCATTGTCGATGCGCAGGCACAATTCCCCGTCGAAGTGTTCCAGCAGGACGTCGGACTGCGCGATGCGATACTGATCCAGGTACCAGTTCACGACCCCCGCAATTTTCCCGCAGCAGTCGGTATGACGGCTGTCCCTGGTGTGCAGCCTGTTATACGTACCGAACCCTCCGGTATCGGGCTCATAACCCACATGGCTGGCATGAATGATCACCAGGCCCTCTCCATGCTCTGCGTAGGCACCGTGTCGGTCCGTCGCGACGACGGCCCCCCCACGCCCGTGGTTGAACGGAAAGGTACCAAAATGCTTTGTGAGGAGAATGATCGGGTAGCCCTGGCTTTCGTCGGCGCAGAAGGCGCGCGAAGGAAGCATCTTGCCCGTTTCGAAACCCAGCGATTTAACGTAATTGTAGAGCCGGGGTACGAAGCTGCTGTACCGGAACGTGGCACCCTCGATATGAAAGTTACTTATCAGTTCCTCGACATTGGCTGTTGACGCAAACATGTGGGCGGCAGATCTCCATTTACGGTGGCCGGGATATCCGGATATCCCGATTCAGACAAATCACGGGAGCCAGGCTAGCATCCCGAGCGAACGGTTTGGTGGGCGCAAATTATGCATGATAGCGCTGAATCTTGCCAGATCCGCACGTATAGAGCGCGTGCGCATGCCGCGGTTGATATGAGAAATGCAACACACGAGTTACATCCGGCCGCCTTAAGTAACTTAACCAGGAACCTGCCTGGAACAGATGATTCAGACCTGTTTCTGCTGCTCCCGGAATCAGGGAGCCCTGCTGACGCGAGCCCTGTAGTTGTTGTCTACCGGAAAAATCTTAACCTGTCGCCCGGAAATCATTCCAACTCATACTTCACCTGCCAAGAGCCCATACCCGGGAACCGGTGAGCAGCTCATTGCTCTCGAACCGCCTTTCCACGCACAGTCTCGAGCAAGCGGCACAGCCGTTCCGCCCCGTCCAGCACGCGTGGCGCAGGACGCACCATCAGGTCGCGCGGCAAAGTGTACAGGTGGCGGTGTTGCACCGCCCTCAGTTCCGGCCAGGGCGCCCACATCGCGAGTAGCTCCGGCAGTTCCCGTTCGCCGCCGCCAGCGATGATCACCTGGGGATCGGCCGCCAGCACCGCCTCGATGCCGATGCGGGGCGTGAGGCCCGGCTGTTCGGCGAACACGTTGCGGCCACCGCACAGCCCGATGACGTCGCTGATCAGGTGCTCGCCATTGACAGTCATCAGCGGCTGCTGCCAGATGGCATAGAACACATCGACCGTGTCCTGTCCTGCATAGCGCCGGGCAAGGTCGGAAAAGCCTCGCCTGAAGTGCGCGGCCTGTTCCTGTCCCTGCACGGGATGGCCGGACAGCCGCCCGAAGTGCTCCAGGGTATCCGCCACACCCTCCAGGCGGCGCGGCTCCGAAATGAATACCCGCAGGCCCAGCTGGCGCAGGCGTTTCACCTGGTGGGCCGGATTGCCGCTTTGCCAGGCAATCACCAGGTCCGGCCGCAGTCCGACAATGGCCTCCAGGTCCAGTCCGCTGCCGCCGCTGATGCGTGGCAGATCGGCGGCGGCTGCGGGATAGTCACTGTACTCGGACACACCGACCACGGCAGCGCCGGCACCCGCGGCGAACAGCAGCTCGGTGATGTGCGGTGCCAGGCTGACAATGCGCTGCGCGGGTTGCTCCAGCACGAACCGGTTGCCGGCATCATCCGTCACCTGGATCTCCGCCCATGCCGGCACCGCCGGCAATGCCCACAGCAGCAACAGGCCGACCAACCGGGAGGGTCCACTTTTTGATATCGCCATGCGCAGGATCCGGGTCTCGGGTTGCAGCAGACCGGCAACCGCTTGCGTTATACTCTCGCGTCCATCAGGCAGATACAAGACGGAAGCACGAACATGAAATCACCTGTAGTACTGATAGGTGTCGGTGAAATGGGCGGGGTGTTTGCCCGCGGCCTGTTGCGCACCGGCTGGCCCGTCTACCCCGTTACCCGCGACGACGACATCACTGCCGCGGCACAGGAACTGCCGGCACCTGAGCTGGTACTGGTCGCGGTTGCCGAAAAGGACCTGCACCCGGTGCTGGAACAGATACCCCCGGCCTGGCAGGCGCGCCTGGGGCTGCTGCAGAACGAACTGCTGCCGCGCGACTGGGAGCAGTACGGCTTCATCAACCCCACCGTGATCTCGGTGTGGTTCGAAAAAAAACCCGGCCAGGATGCCAAGGTGCTGATTCCCTCGCCGGCCTTCGGACCGCAGGCCGAACTGCTGGTGGAGGCACTCGGCGCCATCGGTATTCCGGCGCGGGCGGTGGACAGCGCCGCCGACATGCTGATTGAACTGGTCATCAAGAACGTCTACATCGTCACCACCAACTGCGCCGGCCTGGTCACCGGCGGCACGGTGAGCGAGCTGTGGTCAAACCACCGCGAACTGGCGGAGGCCGTGGCCCGCGAGGTCATCCAGATCCAGGAGACCCTCACCGGCCAGTCGTTGCCCCCTGAAGAGCTCATCCAGGGCATGCTGACCGCCTTCGACGGGGATCCCGATCATGGCTGCATGGGCAGGAGCGCGCCGGCGCGCCTGCAACGCGCCCTGGAACAGGCCGATGCCGCCGGACTGGCAGTGCCCCAGTTGCGAGAGATCGCCGCCCGACAATCCAATCCATAAAAGAGCCGCGCACGACAGTAGGGCAGATCGGATTAGCGCTAGCGTAATCCGATAAGCTTGGTTCCAGGTTTACGGCATAACTCGCCTGAGACGACCGACATAACTGAAGAACCTCTGATTGACTCAAGTATCACGTCATTGCGAGCGTAGCGAAGCAATCTCCCAACAGTTATTACAATAGTTGGCTCTTCCCCAAATAGAGTGGGTAGATTACCGTTGTAGGGCCGAATTCATTCGGCCAACAACCTCGCCATCAGAAGGTATGCGTCTCGTCTGAATTGATGCGTTACCCACTCAATCAGGGGAAGACCCATAAAAATAAAATCTTACCGCGGAGACGCAAAGGACGCAGAGAAAGACAACATAATTGTAAAAACTTCTGGTCATATTGATCGTAGGCCGAATTAGCACCAGTGTAATCCTGCCTGCCTGGTCGCTTTTATAGTTATTGTGCTTTTCTTTGCGTCCTTTGTGTCTCTCGGCAATTGCTCCATACATTGCTCTACCTCCTGCCGTCGCTTTGGGCATCCTGCCCTCTCGCGACGCTTGTACGTGGCCCAGGCCAGCCTCTCGACCGATTACCGGTCTCACCTTCTCCATATACATCGTCCATGCAGTCGTCGCAGTGACGAATACATCAGAGCCTCAATAAATATTTCTACCTCGCTTCAACCGGCGGCGGGCCACAACCAGGCCGCACCGCGCACCCCGCTGGAATCCCCGTGTTGCGCCCTGACCAGCCGCGTGTCGACGCGATCGGAAAAGACATAGCGCGTCCACAACGCCGGTACGGCCGTATACAGGGTGTCGATATTGGATACACCGCCACCGAGCACGATCACGTCCGGGTCGAGCACATTGATGACGCTGGCCAGCGCCCGCGCCATGCGATCGGCGTGACGCTGCAGGCATGCCACGACCGGCGCGTCACCCGCGGCTGCACGCCGGCCGATCTCGACGGCATCCAGCGCCTCACCCTGGCTGTTTAGGTAGTCGCGCGCCAGACCGGGGCCGGATAACCAGGTCTCGATGCAGCCCTGCAGGCCGCAGTAGCATTCGGGCCCCGGCAGTTCCTCGGTCCGCGGCCACGGCAGGGGATTATGACCCCACTCACCGGCAGTGCCGTTCGGCCCCGTGACCAGCTTGCCGTCAACGACGATACCACCGCCGGTACCGGTACCGACAATCACGCCGAATACCACGGCCGCACCGGCCGCGGCCCCGTCCGCGGCCTCCGACAGGGCAAGGCAGTCCGCGTCGTTGGCAAAGCGCAGCGGGCGTTCCAGCAGGGCCTCTAGATCACGGCGCAGGGGCTGGCCATTCAGGCACACCGAGTTGGAATTCTTGATCAGGCCGGTCGCCCGGGACCAGGAACCTGGCATGCCGATACCCACCGGGCAGCGGTGGCCGGCATCGTTTTCCAGGGCGACCACCAGGTCCCGGATAGCGGCCAGCGTGCCCGGGTAGTCCCCGGCGGGCGTTGCCATGCGCTCGCGGGCCAGTTCGGCACCGCCGGACCCGAGCACGATACCCTCTATCTTGGTCCCGCCGAGGTCAATGCCGATACGCATGCTGGTCGGGCCCCGGGGGCGTCATTCATTGCCGTGCGAGATCAGGTTGAAACCGCGGTCGCGGTCGGTGCGGAGGCGGCTGATGCCGGCATTGGCCACGTGGATACGGTACATGCTGGCGAGCGGTATATCGAGGGCATGCGCCATAATGGCGCGGATGACCCCGGCATGAGCGACCACCAGCACCGACTGGCCTTCAAAGCGCTCCAGCAACTCGATAAACCCGGACTGCACCCGCCCGCCGAATGCCTCCAGCGGCTCGGCACCTGCCGGCCGGTTGTTGAGCGGGTCCCGGTAAAATCGTGTGACCTGGCCGGGCGAGATCTCCTCCAGGTCGGTGCGGGTCTTGCCTTCCCATACACCGAAGCCGACTTCCCGAAAGCGCGGCTCCCGGTGTACCGGCAGCCGGTGCCGCTCTCCCAGTGAATCGGCAAACGCACGGCAGCGTAACAGGGGTGATGTGACAATCAGCTGCCAGTCGGCAGTATCACCCACTGCAGACCACATCTGCGCCCAGCCCTTTTCACTCAGCTCATCATCGACCTGGCCACGGTAGCGTCCGCCACCGACCGGCTCACCGTGGCGCAGGAGATCAATCCGGGTCTCCCGGTACGTATCTGAAGACATCATTGTTACCTCATTCAGGCAGGGCCGTCCTGCAACTGCGCCTTGAGGCGCTGCCAGTCGAAGGCCGGACCGGGGTCAGTCTTGCGCCCGGGTGCAACGTCGGCATGCCCGGCGATACGCTCGTATGACAGGCCCGGAAAGGCCTGCACCAGCGCCTGGATCACCGCCGCAAGCCGCTCGTACTGGACGGGAGTATAGGGTTCCTCGTCCTGGCCCTCGAGCTCGATGCCAATGGAAAAGTCATTGCAGGCGGTGCAACCGTCATAGCAGGACTCGCCGGCATGCCAGGCGCGTTTGTTGAACGGCACATACTGCACGATTTCGCCGTCGCGCCGGATCAGCAAGTGACAGGAGACGCACAGCCCCTCCAGTTCCCTGAAGTAGGGGTGTGCCGCCACATCGAGCCGGTTGGTGAACAGGTCATCGATCCAGTGACCGCCGTATTCCCCCGGCGGCAGGCTGATGCCGTGGATCAGGATCAGGCTGATGTCATCACAGTCGGGGCGCTCGTCACAGTTTGGCGAGTCCACCTGCCGCGCACCGGACAACAGCCCGTCGGTCACGTCGATGTTCACGGTGCCTCCCGGGAAGGGGCCAGCAGCGCCTCCTGCAGCGCCACATCAAAGCGCTCGCGGCGCGCCTCGGACTGCAACTCGCAGTGAAACCGCCCGTCCAGGTACAGGTACACGGCCGGCAGGTGGAACACCCCGAACTCGTGCGCCAGGGCCATATCCTGCTGGACGTTGACCTGGTAGAGGCCAAGGTCGCTGCGGGTGCTCGCGTAGTCAAGCAAAAAGCGTTTCCAGTGCCTGCAGGAGGCGCAACCCGGGGCCACGAACAGCACCACCACCGCCCCCCGTGTTCCCCCAAGGCGGTCGTGGAAATCGAACTGGTCAAGCGCGGTCATATCTACCATTGCAAGCGCAAGTATAACCCAGCCAAATGCCACGCCGCGGCCACATGCCTCGCTGCAGGCCCGGTGCGGGCCGGTATTCTCTGTATCGCCCGATCGGCTACAATAGCGGCCGTCTCGACATAACACCCTGTCCGGGGAATACATGATGCTTACAAGAAAACTGTTAATCTCAGTCTGTTTATCCATCCTGGTCAGCGGCCATGCCCTGGCCGAGACCCGCTATGTCAGCGACCGCCTGGAGATCACCATGCGCAGCGGCAAAAGCACCAGCCACGGGATCATCCGCATGCTGCGCAGCGGGACCCAGCTGAACGTGCTCGAAACCGATAACGACTCCGGCTACAGTCGGGTGCGTACCAGGGAGGGCAAGACCGGCTGGGTGTTGTCACGCTTCCTGATGAAGGGCCAGGCCGCGCGTGACAAGCTGGCAACTGCCGAGAAGAAACTCGCGGAACTGGAGCTTGAAAACAACAAGATGGCAACCGCCATGGAGACGATGAAGCCATAGACAGCGAGAACAAGGAACTCAAGAACCGTGTCGTGGCCCTGGAACGCAAACTCCAGACCCTGCAACAGGAAAACGAAGGCCTCAAGGACCGCACCGCCCGCGACTGGTTCATGGTCGGTGCCGGCGTGGTGCTGCTGGGCATCATTGTCGGCCTGATCATCCCGCGCATCCGCTGGCGCAAGAAGTCCAGCTGGGACACGTTTTAGTTAAGAAGTGAGAAGTAAGAACCATCATTCTCTTGTTTCAGGAGAATTGAAACAGTATTTAAAAGCTATTCACCGCACGACTGCATGGATGCAGGAGGTAGAGTAACGCAGGGAGCAGTTACCGAGAGACGCCGAGCACGCAGAGAACTGAATTACACTATTTTTAAGCCTAATTTCCTCGCGTCTTTGCGGTGAATAAATTAACTGAATCTCATTAGTAATTGTTTATCTCTGTGTTCTCTGCGTCTCAGCGGTGAAATTTCTATCGCGCCCGCGGGGGCGCCCCTACCAATCAGTGTTAACTTTTTACGCTCTTATCCTTCCGCGGATTCCGTGGCAATTTCCAGTTCCGTAGGATGGGCTAAGCGCAGCGAGCCCATCACACCCCCGTGTCGATTGCTACATTTCACCTTCCGCGCTTTTATATTTCCGTGGGTTCAGTGGATTCCGTGGCTGATTTTATTGCGATGTATCGCGCCGGGGAGGTGCCCCTGCATCCTACGATTTAATTTTCACCTTTTTTATCTTTCCGTGTCCTTCCGTGGATTCCGTGGCTGATATGTTGTAGGTCTCACTCTTCACTTCTCACGCCTCACTTTAAGCGTCTCACTCGTCGGTCACGCAGCCCTCGGAGGCATCCTTCACCAGCTTGATGTACTTGTACAGGGTGCCACTGGTGGCCTTGTAGGCCGGCATGGTCCAGGCCTGCCGGCGCTGTTCCATTTCCGCATCACTGACATCGACCGAGAGGCTGCAGCTGTCGGCATCGATGGTGACAGTATCGCCGTCACGGACCAGGGCGATCGGACCGCCCTCCTGGGCCTCCGGCACAATGTGACCGATGATGAAACCATGTGAGCCCCCGGAAAAACGGCCATCGGTCAGCAGGGCCACGTCCTGCCCCAGCCCGGCGCCCATGATGGCCGACGTCGGGGTGAGCATTTCCGGCATCCCGGGCCCGCCCTTCGGACCCTCGTAGCGGATCACGACCACGTCGCCCTTCTGGATGCGGTTCTCCTCCAGCGCCTGCAGCATGTCCTCCTCGCTGTCGAACACCCGCGCCGGCCCCTGGAAGTGCAGACCCTCCTTGCCGGTGATCTTGGCGACCGAGCCGCCGGGCGCCAGATTGCCCTTGAGGATCTGGATGTGACCGGTCTGCTTGATGGGATCATCCAGGGCATGAAAGACCTCCTGGCCCGGCGCCAGTCCCGGCAGGTCCTGCAGGTTCTCGGCCAGGGTCCTGCCGGTCACGGTGAGACAACTGCCGTCCAGCAGACCCTGCTCCAGCAGGTACTTCATCACTGCCGGTGTGCCACCCACCGTGTGCAGATCCTCCATGACATATTTGCCACTCGGCTTGAGATCGGCGAGAAACGGAATACGGTTGCTGGCCTGCTGGATATCGTCGATGGACAGGGACACATCCACGGCGCGCGCCATGGCCAGCAGATGCAGTACGGCATTGGTCGAACCGCCCAGCGCAATGACCACCACCAGTGCATTCTCGAACGCCGCACGCGTCATGATGTCGCGCGGCTTGAGATCCATTTCCAGCAGCTTGCGGATCGCCGCGCCCGCCTGCAGACACTCCTCGAGCTTCTGCGGGTCCACGGCGGGGGTCGATGAACTGTAGGGCAGCGACATGCCCATGGCCTCGATGGCGGAGGCCATGGTATTGGCCGTGTACATGCCGCCGCAGGCCCCCGCACCCGGGCAGGAGTTTTCTATGATCTGCCGGCGGGTCTTATCGTCGATCTTGCCCGCAATAAATTCACCATAACTCTGGAATGCAGACACGACATCCAGGGTCTGATTGTCCAGATGGCCCGGCTTGATGGTGCCCCCGTAGACCATGAGCGCGGGCCGGTTGAGGCGACCCATGGCGATCAGACAGCCGGGCATGTTCTTGTCACATCCGGGCAGGGAGATGTTGGCGTCATACCATTGTGCGCTCATGACCGTCTCGATCGAGTCGGCTATCAGGTCGCGCGATTGCAACGAGTAGCTCATACCATCGGTGCCCATGGAAATACCATCGCTGACACCGATGGTATTGAAGCGCATCCCGACCAGGCCGGCCGACTGCACGCCCTCGCGCACCTTCGCGGCCAGGTCGTTCAGGTGCATATTGCAGGTATTGCCCTCGTACCAGACGCTGGAGATACCGACCTGCGCCTTGTCCATGTCCTCGGACGTCAACCCGGTGCCATGCAACATGGCCTGGGAGGCACCCTGCGACTTGGGCTGGGTGATGCGCGAGCTGTAGCGGTTTAACTTGTTTGCCATATCCGGGGGACCTCTGATTAATTCACAAAATCACGTCATATAAAGTACTGCATTGTCAGTAGAGTGCTCCATGCGCCATAAATCGACAGTTTGCCTATTCTTTCCGGTGCGCGGCACATACTGGAATCAGCCGTAAAATAACCAGGCCATACCTGGTTTTGAGCATATTTTACTTTGCGCCCTTTGCGCCTTTGCGGTGAATATCTTTATCTCTCCCTCCTCAGCGTCTCTGCGCTGAAGAATCCCGTATCAACCAGAATCAACGACCAGCCGAAACACCCAAACGGCCGGCCATTGTACAGACCCGGGCAACCCGCCATAAACACCCGCCACCGGCCAGGCCGAGCCAGCCGGGCTGAATGCCGCCCAAAACAGGTAAAAACGCTCACCCGACCCAAGGACCGTGAAGACGCCAAATAATTGGCTATTTATCGGTAATTTATATATTAATAATCAATATCTTATGTATAAATCCGGGCAGATGAATTCTGACACCGAAATGGCTTGCTTTTTGTATTGATAGCAGTACTATATAAGCAATTGCTTAAATTATGATGTGCTTAAACATCATAGGAGGTGCGATATGTACTTTGACAATCTGACTTGGGTTTCCCTGATTATTTTCGTTGTTGCGCTGGGCAGTTTCATCTATGGCTGCATCGTACACAACTGCCTGACCAATGATCATCGGACACGCGACGAGTCTTCGCAAAGCACAAATCCGAAAACCTGATAGCACAACGAACTGACGGAGGCTGACGTTATGTACCATGCGACAATCAACGAGGCTGAAGCCAGGGAACTGGTCGAACAGGGCGCGCAACTGGTCGACGTGCGAAACCCGCACGAATTCCAGCACCATAGCGTGCCCGGTTCGGTCAATATCCCGTTACCGGTTATCCAGCAGGCACTGAAGCAGCTGGACAAGGACACACCCGTGCTGCTGTACTGCAACAGCGGGCAGCGCAGCGGTGTCGCCAAGCACCTGCTCGAGACCTACGGGTTTTCCCTGGTTCACAACCTGGGTTCCTACACCCGCCTGCTCGGGCAAAAGTAGCCGCACAGGGATTGAACTCAAACCGGGCATCGTTATGGAGATACGTCAGCTATTCGATCCGCAAAGCAGCACTTACTCCTACCTGCTGTGGGACGCCGCTTCCCGTGAAGCGGCGTTGATCGACCCTGTCCATGGCCAGGTCTCACGCGATATCCAGCTGATCAGGGAACTTGGCCTGAATCTGATCTATACCCTTGAAACGCATGTCCACGCCGATCATGTCACCGGCTCGGGTCAGCTCCGGGAGACCCTGAACTCCATTGTCCTGGTACACGAGGACTGCGGTTCAAAATGTGCCGACATCCTGCTGAGGGACGGCGACCTGATTCCGCTGGGTTCCGGGAAAATCAGTATCATGCACACCCCCGGCCACACCCTGGGTGATGTGAGCTACCTGATTCCGGGCGTCGCATTCACCGGCGACACCCTGCTGATCCGCGGCTGCGGGCGCACCGACTTCCAGTCCGGTGATCCCGGCACCCTGTACGACTCGATCACCCGGCGCCTGTTTACACTCCCCGACGACACCATCGTCTATCCCGGCCATGACTACAGCGGCCGTTCGTACACGACCATTGGTGAGGAAAAGGCGCACAACCCGCGCGCCGGAAAGGGGAAATCGCGCGACGACTTCATCGCCATCATGAACGGCCTGAGGCTCGACCCGCCGCGGCACATGCACGAGGCCCTGCCCAGCAACCTGCGCTGCGGCATCATTGATTACGGCCCGGGCAACCTGCCCCGCTAGCTGATCACCCCGTGCGGTCCGTATCGGGCCGTGCTCTCAGGCTGCCCGGGCCTCCGTCGCGGCAAACGGCCATCCGGCTGCCTCGCCTCCGACCCCGGGACCCTTTCAAGATTACCCCGTCGCAGCCGATCATCTGTCTGATATCGCCCCGTTCTGCATGCAACCGGGAAATGCCTGGCGGCCGCACTGACCCTGACAGAGAGTGGACTGAAACAGAACATGAAGAACAATACCCGCCTGCTCACCAGTATCGGCCTGCTGGCCCTGCCCGCCCTGATCTTTATGCTGGTGTCGGTATCGCTGGCCCAGCTGCATGCCAGCACCCAGAGCATGACCCGTCTGGTCGAGGTCAGCAATCTCAAGACGGCGGCAGCCAACGACATGCGCGATGCCATACGCCTGCGCAACAACAGCCTCGACATCATGCGCCTGACCGAGAACCCCGGTGAACGCGACAGGGAATACCGGGAGTTCATGCGCCACGAGGGAAAATACTGGGCCGCCCGTGAAAGACTGGTCAGCCTCGGAATGGACGACACGGAGTACGACATCCACCAGGAACTCACCCGGCTCACCCGGGCAGCCCAACCCTATAATGACGACATTTCCGACAAACTGCAGGGGGCCGCATCCGCCGGGGAACTCGCGGCCGCCATGGCAATGGCCGAGCAGCACCAGAACGACATCCTGGCGCAGCTGGACAGGCTGGTCGCCATGGTACAGGCGAACTCACGCGCGGTACTGTCCGCCAACCAGCAGCACTACCAGGGGACACGCAAACTGCTGTTCACGCTGGTCGGGATCGCCCTGGTGTTCTGCATCCTGGTCGCCAGGATCGTCATCCAGCGCATTTCTGCAAAGAACCAGAAACTGAATTACGAAGCATCACACGACAGCCTCACGGGCCTGATCAACCGGCGCGGCTTCGAGAAACGGGTCAAGCGGGCCATAGAGCAGGCCCGTACACAGTCCCAGACCCACACGCTGCTGCACCTGGACCTGGACCAGTTCCGGCTTATCAATGAGACCTACGGCCAGCAGGCGGGTGACGAACTGCTGCAGCAACTGAGCCAGCTGTTGCAGAGCTCGGTGCGCCAGCGCGACACCCTGAGCCGGCTCGGCGCCGATGAATTCGGAATGCTGCTGGAAAACTGCCCCCTGGAAAGGGCTGTACAGATCGCCAACAACCTGCTCAGTGCCGTTGAAAGATTTCAGTTCACCTGGAATGACAGCTCATTCACGCCGAGCATCAGCATCGGCATGGTGCCGATCAACCGCAACACTAGCGGCCTGGAAAAGATCCTGGGTGCGGCGGATTCGGCCTGTTACATCGCCAGCCAGGCCGGCCACAATCAGCTGCAGATCGCGCACCTCGGCGACCCGGACCTGCAGGAGCAGCACAGCCAGATGCAATGGGCATCACGCCTGACCAGGGCACTCGAGGAAGACCACTTTGCCCTCTACTTCCAGCAGATCAGTGCCTGCGACGGCAATCCCCGGCATGACAAGCACATCGAGATACTGCTGCGCATGATTGACGATGATGGCCTGGCGGTCACACCCGCGGCATTTCTGCCTGCCGGCGAGAAACACCAGATGGCCGCTGAAATCGATCGCTGGGTAATCCGGAATGCGCTTTCCTGGCTGGCGCAGGAGAATGCATGCAATCACTGGCCCATCAGGATCACCATCAACCTGTCCGGGCAGTCGATAAACGACGCCGGCATGCTGAAATACATCATCGACCAGAAAAATGAACATGGGGTGAAACCGGAACAGGTGTGTTTCGAAATCACCGAAACGGCCGCCATTACCAATATCGCCACGGCCACGAGCTTCATGCTGACGCTGCGCGGCTGCGGCTTCAGATTCTCACTCGATGATTTCGGCGGTGCCCTCTCCTCGTTTATCTACCTGAAAAAACTACCGGTCGATTACATCAAGATCGACGGTACCTTCACACGCGACATCATGACCGACCCCATCGACCGGGCCATGGTGAAGTCCATCAACGTCATGGGACACCTGCTCGGCAAGCAGACCATCGCCGAGGGCATCGAGACCAAGGATGTCGCCGACGAACTGAAACGCATCGGGGTCGACTATGTCGCCGGTTATGCCTACAACCAGCCAAAACCGCTGAAAGAGTTCTCCCGGGTCGTGGGGCCCCGCCTGATGGTGGTCTCGTCATGACCCGCCCTCGCGGCAACTGACGTAAATCAGCCCCTTTCCTGCCAGGCGTAAAGCGTTATCCTTGCAGGGACAGCAGACACTCTGCACCGGTGCGGCCGCTGCCGCCACCCAGGACCCTGAAGCATACGACCATGACTACATCGCCTGCCCTGCTCGACATGATTGCGGCACTGATCGGCACACCCTCCATCAGCAGCGCCAGCCCGGAACTGGACCAGGGAAACCGCGAGGTCATCGACCTGCTGGCCGGCTGGCTGGATGACGCCGGTTTCGAGGTGGAGGTTATGCCGCTGCCGGGGACGCCCGCCAAGGCCAACCTGGTGGCCACGCTGGGCCGCGGTCCCGGCGGACTGGTGCTCTCCGGACATGCCGATACCGTACCCTTCGATGCGGGCCGCTGGACACATGACCCGTTCACACTCACCCGGACCGACGACCGCCTCTACGGCCTGGGCACCTCCGACATGAAGGCCTTCCTGGCGCTGGCCATCGAGGCGCTGCGCGATATTCGGCCCGCCGAGCTGCGTGAACCGGTCATCCTGCTGGCGACGGCCGACGAGGAAACCAGCATGGCGGGCGCCAGGACGCTGGTCGAACGTGGCATCCCGCAGGCGCGGCATGCGCTGATCGGCGAACCCACCGGCATGCGCCCGGTAAGGATGCACAAGGGCATCCTGATGGAGGCGATTCGGCTGCAGGGCCAATCGGGACATTCCAGCGATCCGGCCCTCGGCAACAGCGCGCTGGAGGCGATGTACACGGTCATTGGCGCCCTGCTGGCATGGCGTGCGCAACTCCAGGACAGGCACCGTAATCCGCTGTTCGCAGTCCCGGTCCCCACGCTCAACCTCGGGCATATCCACGGCGGCGACAACCCGAACCGCATCTGTGCCGACTGTGAACTGCACATCGACCTGCGCCCGCTGCCCGGCATGGCACTGGAGGAACTGCGCACAGACATCCACCGCTGTGTCAACCGCAGCCTGCGGGACTCCGGCATCCGGGTGAGCTTCGAATCGCTGTTCGACGGCATCCCGGCCATGGAGACCGGCGCCGATGCCGAAATCATTCGGGTTGCCGAGAAGCTGACCGGCCACGCCGCCGGTGCCGTGGCCTTCGGCACCGAGGCACCTTACTTGCAGCAGCTGGGCATGAACACGGTCGTACTCGGCCCGGGTGACATCGAACAGGCACATCAACCGGACGAATACCTCGCGCTGGACCGCCTGGAACCGACCATCAGGCTGATCCGCGACCTGGTCAAAAGCGTTTGTACCTGAGGCGTGCACTTGCTATAAACATTGCCACAGGTAGGTTTTATCATGACTGCAAAAGACACGCACAAACACTTTATCGACGGCTTTCGTCTCTCGGCGCCCTATATTCATGCGCACCGCGGTCGCACCTTCGTCATAGTTTTCGGTGGTGAGGCGGTCGCGGATCCGCAGTTTGCCGGCCTGGTTCACGACATTGCACTGCTGCACAGCCTGGGGATCCGGCTGGTGCTGGTGCACGGCGCGCGCCCGCAGATCGAATCCCGCCTCAAGGCGCGCGGTGTGCGGCTGGAGTATGTCGGCGGCCTGCGCATTACCGACGACGCGGCGCTCGAATGCGTCAAGGAGGCGGTCGGCACGGTGCGTGTCGAGATCGAGGCCCTGCTTTCCATGGGGCTGGCCAACACGCCCATGGCCGGTGCCCGCATAGGCGCCAGTTCGGGAAACTTTGTCACCGCCAGGCCGTTCGGCATCCATAACGGCATTGACTATTGCCACACCGGCGAGGTCCGACGCGTCGACTGCGCGGCCATCCGGCACCAGCTCGATGATGGCAGGATCGTCCTGCTCTCGCCCCTGGGCTACTCGCCTACCGGCGAGGTCTTCAACATCAGCGCGGAGGATGTCGCCACGGCCACGGCAACCGAGCTGGGGGCCGACAAGCTGATCCTGATCACCGAGGGGCCCGAACTGCGCGACGGCCGGCGGCGCCCGCTATCCCAGCTGACATTGACCGAGGCCAGCGACCTGCTGCAGTCACGCCGGCGGCTGCCGGAAGACACCACCCGGCACCTGGAACACGCGCTGCATGCCATCCGTCATGGCGTCGGGCGTATCCACCTGGTCAGCCGGCGCAAGGACGGCGCCCTGTTGCTGGAACTGTTCACGCGTGATGGCAGCGGCACCCTGATCACGGCGCAGACCTACGAGGGCCTGCGCCAGGCCGCTATCGAGGATGTCGGCGGTATCCTCGAGCTGATCAAGCCGCTGGAGGAGGAAGGCATCCTGGTCAAACGCTCCCGGGAACGGCTGGAGATGGAGATCGACCAATTCCTGGTCATCGAACGTGACGGAACTATTATCGCCTGCGCCGCGCTCTACCCCGCGCAACGGGGTCGCTACGCCGAGCTGGCCTGCCTGGCGGTGCACGCGGACTACCGCAAGCAGGGTCGTGGCGATGCCCTGCTGGCGGCCATCGAGGACAAGGCGGTGCGTACCGGGGTAAAGACCTTGTTCGTACTGACCACGCGCACCGCGCACTGGTTCAGGGAGCGCGGTTTCGTACCGGGCGATGTCGACCAGCTGCCGGGACGTAAAAAGGACCTGTACAACTACCAGCGCAAGTCGCGGGTGTATCTCAAGGCGCTGGACTGAAAGCGGCCGGCATTATCCTGCACGACGTTTCAGTCCCCGAACGCAACATTAACCAGCCACGGAATCCACAGAAGAACATGGGAATATTCATAACAGAACAATCAACCGCAGAGACGCCGAGGGCGCAGAGAACAGAAGAAAAATTGCACAAGCCCATACCCGAAGACAGTAGCAGGCCGGATTGGCGTTAGCGTAAGCCGACCTGCCTGCTGCTGCCCTGAACAAGAAAACAGGTTTTTTACATGAAAAGTTTTCTCTGCGCCCTCGGCGTCTCCGCGGTGATTTTTTTGCAATAGATTCTTCCGTGTAATTCCGTGTGTTTCCGTGGCAAAAGATTTATGTCGATTTTGACTTTGTAATTATCTTTCCGTGTTCTTCCGTGGGTTCCGTGGCTATTCAACCGCGCCCGCGGGGCGCTCCTACACCTCTAATCTTACTTCTCACATTTCACGCTTCACGTTTAACGCTTGAGCGCCAGCGTCAGGCCGTCCGCCACCGGCAACAGGCTCATCATCACCCGCCGGTCGGCGTGCACCTGGCGATTCAGGGAGCGAATGGCTCGGGTGTCGGCATCCTGTTTTGCCGGATCGGCGACATCCCCCGACCACAGGGTATTGTCGATGGCCATAAGCCCGCCCGGGCGCAGCAACTCCAGGACCGCGGCGTAATAATTGGCGTAGTTTTCCTTGTCCGCATCGATAAAGGCAAAATCGAAACTGCCGCCCTGTCCGGCATCGATCAGCCCCTGCAGGGTCTCCAGTGCGGGCGCCAGCTGCAGATCGATGCACCCGGCGACACCGGCCTCGGCCCAGTAGCGCCGGGCGATTGACGTCCATTCCTCGCTGATGTCACAGGCCACGATCCGGCCATCCGGCGGCAGGGCCTGCGCCACCCAGAGTGTGCTATAGCCGGTGTAGACCCCCACCTCCAGGCAGCGGCGCGCACCCATCAGCTGCACCAGCAGCATCCGCGCCATGGCATCACCGGCTGTCTCGGCGCGCAGACGGCGCAGGACCCCCGGTTCGCGCAGAGACACCGACAGCAGGTAGTCGTAGAGCGCATCATTCATGGAAAGTGTCTTGTTGGTCATGTCCACTCCGTTTATCGACTGGTCCGGACCCGCGCCGTGCTGCCTTAAGTGATTACACACTGACAGCGGAAATCGAATACACTTCACACAGTTCGGCGGGTATGGCAGGGTAGTATAGCGTTCAGGCAATCACATCATGATGGAACAATGACCGCTTCAGGACCGGGTAAAACAATCAGTGTATTGCAGATCACGGATACACACCTGTATGCGAGCAGTGACGGCTGTCTGCTGGGACTGAACACGGAACAGTCGCTACAGGCCGTCACGACAGAGGCCCGCCTTTCACATCTTGGCTCGGACCTCGTGCTGGCGACCGGCGACCTGGTCCATGATGGGTCAGCGGCGGCCTATCAGCGCACCTTCGACCATCTCTCCAGCCTGGGTATACCGGTCTACTGCCTGCCCGGCAATCACGACGAGACGGAGGCATTGCGGGACAACATCGCTACTCTGCTTGATTCCACCAGGCCCGGCAGCGAAGGTGGACATCTCACTCCGGCCGCGCTGAAAACCCTGGAGGCCCGGCTGCAGGCCGCCCCCGATACCCATACCCTGGTCTGCCTGCATCACCAGCCGGTGTTGATGGGCAGCCGCTGGCTGGACACCATGGCAGTCGACAACCGGGATGATTTCTTCGACCTCATCGACTGTCACCCCCAGGTGCGCGGCATCCTCTGGGGACATGTCCACCAGGAGTTCGACCGGATGCGCAACACGGTCAGGCTGATGTCCACGCCCTCCACCTGCATCCAGTTCATGCCGGGGAGTTCCGAGTTTGCCCTGGATGACACGGCACCGGGCTACCGCTGGCTGACCCTGCACGCAGACGGTCGTATCGAAACCGGCATCCAGCGCCTGGCCGAGATCCCCGGCACCATCGATCTCGAGTCGGCCGGTTATTGAACGGCGGTGTTTAACTAGCCACGGAATCCACGGAAGAACACGAAAATATTTTTAACAATACAACTCACCGCACGACTGCATGGATACAGGAGGTAGAGTAACGCATGGAGCAGTTACCGAGAGACGCAAAGGACGCAGAGCAGGCCTTTGTGAAACTCACATCAAACTAACAGCCACGGAAGGACACGGAAAGATTTAAGGTAAATCTGATCAAGCCGTCATTCAGGGCGGAGCTAGAAGAGACCCAGAATCCAGTAGTTGCTGATCATGCAGTGACTGGATTCCGGCCTTCGCCGGAATGACGAAAGATGCGTTAATCAGTCATTCCCAAAGCCAAACAATATAGGATAAAACTGCTCAATAGGGTTCCTGGCAAGAATTTTCTTTGCGCCCTTTGCGTCTTTGCGGTGAGAGTTATTCTGCTGATTTTCTCTGCGCACTCCGCGTCTCTGCGGTGATATGCGAAGTTCAAAGGAGATCATGATGGGCACAGCCTCTCGGCCTTTGCCCATCCTACGGAAATCACGTTTCACGTCTTACGATTTTATCTTTCTGTGTCCTTACGGGGATTCCGTGGCTATTAATTGTTTTTTGTAACACTTACTGAACCAGCTGGTTGAGGTCGAAGATCGGCAACAGGATCGCCAGCACGATGACCAGGACAATGCCGCCCATCAGCAGGATCAGCAGTGGTTCGAACAGACCGAGCACCGCGGCAATCAGGGTCTCGATCTCGCGCTCCTGGTTGATGGCCGCGCGTTCCAGCATCTCCTCGAGCTTGCCGCTGGCCTCGCCACTGGCGATCAGGTGTACCGTCATCGGTGGAAAATAACCGCTCTTCTCCAAGGCCGCCGCGATGCCGGTGCCTTCGCGTACCCGCGCACTGGCCTCGGCGACGGCCTCCTGCATGGGAATATTCGACATCACCTGCGCAGAAATGCGCATAGCCTCGAGCACCTGCACGCCGCTGGCGGCCAGGATACTGAAGGTGCGGGCAAACCGGCCGGTGTTGAGGCCGCGTTCCAGCCGCGAAATCATCGGGACTGTCAGCAGGAAGCGATGAAAGCGCCGGCGCACACCGACGTTGCGCAGCAGGTAACTGAAGCCGATCACGCTGAGCACCACCAGCAACAGGATGAACATGCCATAGTTGCGCAGAAAATCACTGATCGCGATAAGGCCCCGGGTCAGCGGCGGCAACTGCTGGCCAATATTGTCGAACACCTGCACCACCTGGGGCACCACGTAGGTCATCAGACCACCCACCACCAGGATGGCGACCAGCGTCAGCAGGGCCGGATAAAACACCGCAAGCTGGATCTTCTGGCGCATCAGCTGGCGGTTCTCGGTGTAATCGGCAAGCCGTTCGAGGACCCGTTCCAAGTGACCTGACTGCTCCCCGGCCTCCACCGTGGTGCGGTACAGCTCGGGAAAGATATTGGGGAAATCCGCAAGACCGGCGGCCAACGAATGCCCCTCCATGACCCGCGAGCGCACCGCCAGCAGCATACTCTTCAGCCGCGCCTTCTCGGTCTGCTGTGACACGGCACGCAGGCACTCCTCCAGCGGCAGGCCGGCACGTACCAGGGTGGCCAGCTGGCGGGTGATCAGGGCAAGGTCGGTGGCACTGATGCCGCGCTGCAGGATGCCAGCCCGCCTACCGCGCCGCGCCTCGCGCTGGGCGACTTCCTGGACCACCATCGGCACCCAGCCCTGTTCACGTAATTGCTGACGGACCTGGCGGGCCGCATCACCCTCAAGGACACCCTTCTTCTCGCGCCCGCGGTGATCGAGTGCCGTGTATTCAAACGCGCCCATGGTCAGAACATGCCCGGGCTTACTCGCTCTGGGTCACGCGCAGCACTTCTTCGACCGAGGTGACGCCCCTCAATACCTTGTCCCAGCCGTCCTGGCGGATACCGGGCCCATGCTGGCGTGCATGCCGCTCCAGTTCAAACTCACCCGCACCGTCATGCACCATGGAACGGATGGCATCGTCGATGACCACCAGTTCATAGATGCCGGTTCGCCCGCGGTATCCCAGCTGGTTGCAGGCACTGCAGCCGACGGCGCGGTAAAGCGTCGGTGGATTCTCCGCCGGCATGCCCAGGGTCTCGCAATCGGCCTGACCGGCGGTGTAGGACTGTTTGCATGCATCGCAGAGCACGCGCACCAGCCGCTGGGCCAGCACCCCGATCAGGCTGGACGACAGCAGGAAGGGCTCGACTCCCATGTCACGCAAACGGGTGACCGCACCGACCGCGCTGTTGGTGTGCAGCGTCGAAAACACCAGGTGCCCGGTCAGGCTGGCCTGCACGGCAATCTCCGCAGTCTCCAGGTCACGGATCTCACCCACCATGACCACGTCCGGATCCTGGCGCAGGATGGCGCGCAGGCCGCGCGCAAAGGTCAGTTCCACCTTGGTATTGACCTGGGTCTGGCCAATGCCGTCCAGGTAATACTCGATCGGGTCTTCCACCGTCATGATGTTGCGGCGCTTGTTGTTGAGCCGCCCCAGGGCCGCATACAGGGTGGTGGTCTTGCCGGAGCCAGTCGGTCCGGTCACCAGGATAATGCCGTGCGGCCGGCTGATCAGGTGATCGACCTTCGCCCGGGTTGGCGGCGCCATGCCGAGGTGCTCGAGGTCCAGGCGACCGGCCTGCTTGTCGAGCAGGCGCAATACCACGCGTTCGCCATTGCCGGATGGCAGGGTGGAGACGCGCACATCGACGGCGCGGCCGGCGACCCGGAGTGAAATGCGGCCGTCCTGCGGCAGGCGTTTTTCCGCAATATCCAGGCGCGCCATGACCTTGATGCGCGAGACCAGCAGGGGCGCCAGCACCCGCTGGGGTTCTAGCACCTCGCGCAACACGCCGTCACAGCGGAAGCGCACCACCAGGCGGTTTTCGAACGGTTCGATATGGATGTCCGAGGCATTTTCCTTGACCGCCTCGGTCAGCAGGGCGTTGATCAGGCGGATGATCGGCGCATCGTCTTCGCTCTCCAGCAGGTCTTCCGGCTCCGGGAGCTGCTGGGCAACATGGTAGAGGTCCATGTCGTCGCCGAGGTCCCCCATCATCAGGATGGCATCGCTGGAGTCCTGTTCGTAGGCCTTGGCCAGCAGTTCCTCGAAGCGCGCATCCTCGACCGACCGCAGGCTGAGCGGCTTGTCCAGGAAGCGGCGCAGTTCGACCAGCGCCATGGGATCGACCTTGCCGCGGTGCAGCACCACCACCTTGCCGTCCTCCACGCCGGACACCAGGACGCCGTGTCGCTTGGCAAACAGGAAGGACGGGCGCTGGAGAGCGGTCTCAACGCCTTCGGTCAGGTCATTGTGATCAACCTGGCTCAGGTCACTCATCTGTCCATTCAAAACCGGCCGTGTCCGGTTCCTGGCTGTCGGCCTGGGGTAGCATATCGACGGGGGGCTGGCCGAGGGGCTGGCCCCATTCCGGGAGCACCGGATGGTGACTGCCCGGCAGCAGGTTGACGCCGTCCTCGTCCTCGGTAAGCTGCAGGGTCCGCAGGTAGTTGTACTTGCTATTGGTGTACTCGGCGGTGACCGCGGCATCACGCATAATCACCGGGTGGATGAATACCATCAGGTTTTTCCTGTCCAGGTCCGCGCTGCGCGACTGGAACAGCAGGCCCAGTAGGGGGATGTCACCCAGCAGCGGGACCTTCTGGATCGATTCGCGCACCTGTTCCTCGATCAGACCGCCGAGCACCACGACCTGGCCGTCTTCCACCATGACGCTGGTCTTGATGGAACGCTTGTTGGTGATGAGGTCCGTGGCCCCGGCCACGCTGTCCGCGATGCTGGAGACCTCCTGCTCGATGTCCAGCTTGAGGGCATTGCCCTCGTTGATCTGCGGCTTGATCTTCAGGGTCAGGCCGACGTCCTGGCGCTGAATGGTCTGGAACGGGTTGGTGGCCGAATCCCCCGCACCCGTGCTGGTAAAGGAACCGGTCAGAAACGGCACGTTCGTGCCGATGATGATCTCGGCCTCTTCGTTGTCGAGGGTGACCAGGGTTGGGGTGGACAGGATATTGGTACTGGTATCCGATGACAGGGCATTCAGTACCGCGAGGTAGTTGATATTGTTGCTGTTGGTACGTCCACCGCCAAGCAACACATTGCCGGAAGGTGTGGGTAAAGCCCCGCCGTCGATAACATCGGCCGCCGAATTGATGACATCGGAAATGGTATTTCCGGCGTTGGTGAAATTAATCAACCCCACCGGACCCTCCCCGTCCTTGGCTCCCTCGAATACCCACTGCACCCCGAGTTCACGGGCGGTTACCGGGGAGACCTCGGCAATGACGGCATCGACCAGCACCTGGGCGCGGCGCACGTCCAGCTGGCTGATGACGCGCTTGAGCGTACGCATGATATCCGGCGGCGCCGTAATGACCAGGGCGTTGGTCGCCTCGTCGGCCTGGATATCAAACTCGGAACGCCGGGCGGCCGTGGCACCTCCTTTGGCCTCCTTCTCCTCGATCTTGCCCACGCCCTTGAGCACGCTCACCAGTTCCGCGGCCTCGGCATAGCGCAGGTAGACCACATCGGTGTTGCCGCCGGCCTCCAGCGGGGTGTCGAGGTGGGAGATGATGGCGCGCAGCCGCAGGCGAGCGGCCCGGTCGCCACCCAGTAACACGCTGTTGGTGCGCTCATCGGCAACCAGTACCGGGCCGCCCGCCGCGGCCGGGACCTTGCCCTTGCCTCTCGGTGCGGCCCGTTCCAGGCTAGTCAGCACCCGTACCACCTCGTTGGCCGAGGCGTGTTCCAGCGGTATGACCTCGATCTCGCTGTCACTGACCTGGTCGATGCGGCGGATGATACTGACCAGGCGGCCGACGTTACTGGCCCGGTCGGAAATGATGAGTACATTGGTGGCCGGATAGGCGGCCAGGTGACCCTGCTGCGGCACCAGAGGCCGCAGGATCGGCACCAGCTGGGCGGCGGCGACATTGTCGACCTCCACCACCCGGGTCACCATCTGATCCCCGCGGCCCGGCGCCCGGTCACCCACCGTGGGGATGCTGTCCTGCTTGGCGTTGACGTCCGGTACGATCTTGATGACCGCCCCGCTGGGTACGGCAGCAAACCCGTGCACCTTGAGGATAGAGAGAAAGACCTGGTAGACCTCGTCACTGTCCATGGGCCGCGAGGAGACCACCGTCACCTTGCCCTTGACGCGTGGGTCGATAATGAAATTCCGGTCGGTGACCTCGGCGACGGTATTGATCAGGGCGCTGATATCGGCATCCTTCAGGTTCAGGGTCACCGTCTCCGCAGACAAGGGCAGCACCTGTGAGAACCAGGCCACCAGGATGAACAGCATTCGTATTGTAATTTTCATAATCGCTACCGCGTTTTCGGTTACCAGGCCAAAACCTGAAAACTTATGGAAGGCCATACCATCTGATTAACTCATCTTTCGTCATTCCGGCGCAGGCCGGAATCCAGTCACTACCTGACTACCAACCACTGGATTCCGGGTCTTCGCTATACTCCGCCCGGAATAACGGCTTGATCAGACTTTCCTTATAAATATCTGAAGTTTAACTTTATATTATAGGTAAATACCAGTTATTCGGGGATACTGAAAGAAAGCGTCTCCTGCAGGTCGCCACGCATCACGGTCATGCTGACCGTCTCGCCGCTCTGGGCACTCTTCAGGGCCCGCATCCCATTCGACAGGTTGTCCAGGCTGATTTCGTTGATTTGGGTTACCACATCACCCGGCTGCAGCCCCATCTGTTCGAACAGCAGCGATTTCGGGTTCTGTTTCAGGGTCTGGCGGATCGAACCCAGGCGCTGCGCCCGACTGGTATTTGACGCACGGCTGCGCGGGAGGCCCGCGCGGTTGCCAGCGGGTTCGTCCAGCGGCAGCCGCAGGGTCTCGTAGCGCCCACCGCGCATCAGGATCACCCGATCGGCATAGACCTCGTGCAGTTCGGCATTACCGGGCAGCTTGTCGCCGATAGCGTACATCTCTTCCTTGCCGCGCGGGTCGGCAATGATCGCGCGCGAAAACGCCTCATCACCGGAAGAGAACGCGCCGCGCAGCACCAGCTTGAGACGAGTATCCGGCGCATCGACCGGGGCAGCCGCCTTGGTCGACGCCGCCTCGCGCGCCGCCTCCCCGAATAAATGCCAGTCGGGCAGCTGGCGCGCCAGCTGCGCATAGCGATCCACCGGCAGCGGTGCCGTTTGAGCGGAGGATGGCGCCGGCTCCGCTTCCAGCGGCTCGCGCGTGTTGATCAGGTCCCAGGTGAGGCTGGCCAGCAGCCAGGCGATCCAGACCACCAGTAACAGGTTGATGACGGTAATCAGCAGCCGCATGCGCGTGCCTTGCATAAGGCGCACCCAGTCGGTTGATTGCAGTGTCAGCGTTTTCATTGCCTCCCCTGATGACGGCCCGGACTAGGCGTTTCTGGCGCGGCGTTCGCGCCGGGGCCTGGCGCCCCCTCGCCCGCCACCGGGCCTGCCCCCCGGACGACGGCGACCACCCGGCGGTTCGCGGCGTTTAATCCTGACCGGCGGCTTGAGTTTCTGGATACTGCCGTCCGGCACCGGTTCCACCGGAATCTTGTGCCCGATGTATTCCTCGATCTCCGGCAGCGAATAGACGAAGTCTTCACAGGCGAAGCTGACGGCATCGCCGTCCTTGCCGATTCGCGCGGTACGGCCAATGCGGTGCACGTAGTCCTCGGCGTCCTGTGGCAGGTCATAGTTGAATACGTGACTGACATCCGGGATATGCAGCCCGCGGGCGGCGACATCCGTGGCCACGAGTATGGGCAGTTTGCCCTCCTGGAACTGCCTCAGCAGGCTCTGGCGCTTTTTCTGGGGCACATCGCCCGAGAGCACGGCCGCCTTGAGATCGTTGCCCTCCAGGAAGGCCCAGATGCGCTCGGCATTGCGCTTGGTGTTTACGAACACGATGCTGCGCCTGGAGTCGATCTGCTTCAACAGACCGATCAGCAGGGGGATCTTCTCTTCATTGGCCGTGTGGTAGATCACCTGCCGTACCCGCTCGGCCGTCACCCGCTCCGGTTCGACATCGACGTATTCGGGATTGTTCATGTGCTCGTAGGCGAGCTCGTTGACACGGTGCGACAGCGTGGCGGAAAACAGCATGCCGAGGCGCTGGTCCGGTGGCGGGCAGCGGTGCAGCAGGTAGCGGATGTCCTTGATGAAACCGAGGTCGAACATGCGGTCGGCCTCGTCCAGGACGATGGCGTCAATCTGCTTGAGGTTGTAGACATGCTGCTTGAAGTAGTCGATCAGGCGCCCCGGCGTCCCGATCAGGATATCGACACCGGCCTGGATTGCATCGCGCTGGGAGTCATAACCGGTGCCGCCGTAGGCCAGGCACAGTTTCAGCCCGCAATGACGGCCGAGCACCTCAGCATCATTATAGATCTGTATCGCCAGTTCCCGGGTCGGTGCCAGGATCAGCGCACGCGGCTGGCTGGGCTTGCGCTGCGCATCCGCGGGATGGGTCATCAGGTGTTTGATCACCGCGATCAGGAATGCGGCGGTCTTGCCGGTACCGGTTTGTGCCTGCCCGGCGACGTCACGCCCCTGCAGCGCCACCGGCAGGGTCTCCGCCTGAATCGGGGTGCAATTTGAAAATCCCGCCTCTTCAATGCCTTGCATCAACTCTGCCGGCAAATCAAAATCGGAGAATGCTGTATCTGTTAAATGTGTCTCGCTCATAACCGCCTAGGATACAGGAATTTATTTCCGGACTTGTAAATTAATCGGAATTAGGCTCAAATGGAGTCCTTGGCTGGCACGTGGCGCGACACACCACGCCGACACTGGCATGCAATGTTGGCCACGGCCGTCTTTCCCGACAGATCCTCGACAGCATCTTACTACGGAAAATTCCATTTGTTACCAGGTTGAAGGGCGCCGCAATGCCCCGCTTTGATCAGGATCATCAGGGCTATTCTATTGCAACAGGAGAAATTGTACTGTGAGTGAAGATATCATTTATGTGACTGACGACACCTTCGAAAACGAGGTCCTCAATGCCTCCGATCCCGTCCTGGTCGATTACTGGGCGGAATGGTGTGGTCCCTGCAAGATGATTGCACCGATCCTGGATGAAATCGCCACCGAGTACAACGGCAAGATCAAGATCGCCAAGCTGAATATCGATGATAACCCGCAGACGCCACCCAAGTACGGCATCCGCGGCATACCGACACTGATGCTGTTCAAGGGCGGCAATGTAGAGGCCACCAAGGTTGGCGCCCTGTCCAAGTCCCAGTTGACCGCCTTCATCGATAGCAACATCTAGTGTTGGCTTAAGGCCTGATAGATACCCAGGGGGTAGACGCACCACGCTGCACGTGCTAGCGTTGCTTTACAGAAAAACCACAACCGCTCCGGCTTCCACACTCGCCCGGACGGCACCTCCTGAAAACACCGTTTAAGCTTCTCCGGCTACACCAGCCGCAGCCTGTTCAATTCAATCATCCATGACACGCATCAAAGGCATTCTATGAATCTCTCCGAACTCAAGCTCAAACCCGCCAGTGAGCTGATCGAAATCGCACAGGGTATGGGCATCGAGGGGACGGCCCGCTCCCGCAAGCAGGACATCATCTTCTCCATCCTCAAGTCACACGCAAAGAAAGGCGAAGACATCTTCGGCAACGGCGTGCTGGAAATCCTGCAGGACGGTTTCGGTTTTCTGCGTTCCGCCGACAGCTCCTACCTCGCCGGTCCGGACGACATCTATGTCTCGCCCAGCCAGGTACGCCGTTTCAGCCTGCGTACCGGCGACACCGTGGACGGCAAGATCCGCCCGCCCAAGGACAGTGAGCGCTATTTCGCCCTGCTCAAGGTCAATGAGATCAATTACGAAAAGCCGGAGAATGCCAAGCACAAGGTTGCGTTCGAGAACCTGACCCCGCTGCACCCCAACGAACGGATGAACCTGGAACGCGGCAACGGCAGCACCGAGGACATCACCGCACGCGTCATCGACCTGGTGGCGCCGCTGGGCAAGGGTTCGCGCGGCCTGATCGTGTCGCCGCCCAAGGCCGGCAAGACCATGCTGCTGCAGAACGTCGCGCAGTCCATCACCTCCAACCACCCGGAGTGCTACCTGATCGTGTTGCTGATCGACGAGCGTCCCGAGGAAGTGACCGAGATGTCGCGCTCGGTGAAGGGCGAGGTCGTCTCCAGCACCTTCGACGAGCCGGCCAGCCGCCACGTGCAGGTCGCCGAGATGGTCATCGAGAAGGCCCGGCGCCTGGTCGAGCACAAGCGCGACGTGGTCATCCTGCTGGACTCCATCACCCGCCTGGGACGCGCCTACAATACGGTGGTGCCCTCGTCCGGCAAGGTGCTTACCGGTGGCGTGGATGCCAACGCCCTGCAGCGCCCCAAGCGTTTCTTCGGTGCGGCACGCAACATCGAGGAAGGCGGCAGCCTGACCATCCTGGCCACGGCACTGGTCGACACCGGTTCGCGCATGGACGACGTGATCTACGAGGAGTTCAAGGGCACCGGCAACATGGAAATCCACCTGGACCGCAAGATCGCCGAGAAACGCATCTACCCGTCCATCAATATCAACCGCTCCGGCACCCGCCGCGAGGAACTGCTGACCGACCCGGCCGAGCTGCAGAAGATGTGGATCCTGCGCAAGCTGTTGCATCCCATGGATGAACTGGCCGCCATGGAGTTCCTGATCGACAAGCTCAAGGCCACCAAGAGCAATTCCCAGTTTTTCGAATCGATGAAGCGCTAGGAAAAAGCAAGAACGTGAGACGTGAAAAGTGAAGCGTAAGAAGTAAAAAACCCAAGATAATCGCCACGGAACCCACTGAATCCACGGAAAGATAAATACTCAAATATTGTCTTGCAGGAGCGCCCTGCAGGCGCGATAGCAATGATTCGGCGCCTGTATTATTTCCTGTTCTTCCGTGGATTCCGTGCCCGCTTTTTTACATCTCACTTCTTACTTCTCACTTTCTGTTTATCTTTCCGTGTAATCCCGTGCATTTCCGTGGCAAGGATTTGCTCTTTTACTGTTTGGCTCTTCCCCAAATCGAGTGGGTAGATTACCGGTGTAGGGCCGAATTCATTCGGCCAACAACCTCGTCATCAGAAGGAATGCGTCTCGTCTGAATTGATGTGTTACCCACTCAATCAGGGGAAGACCCATAAAACAGATACAATCGCCACGGAACCCACCGAATCCACGGAAAAATAAATACTCAAATATTGTCTTGCAGGCGTGATAGCAATGATTTGGCGCCTGTATTATTTCCTGTTCTTCCGTGGATTCCGTGCCCGCTTTTTTTACATCTCACTTCTTACTTCTCACTT
>CAMYIX010000037.1 GCA_947258615.1 uncultured Ectothiorhodospiraceae bacterium
GAAGATCAGCATCGGCAACGTCAACTTCCCGTTTTCCAGGGAGTTCCTGACCTCGTCCAAGAAGCAGCAGCTGGTGGAGCGTACCTTTGTCGGTGATCATAACTACGGTACGCCGGACCGCAACGTCGGTATCCATTTAACCGGCAACAGTGCCGACAAGAAGATCACCTGGGGTGCCTCCGTGGCGATGGCATCCATTGACCCGGACAACAAGAAGCTGGATTTCGATACCCCGGTCAACGAGAAAAGCGACTGGAACGAGGGCTGGATATTCGGCGGCCGCATCGACTTCCACCCCTTCGGCCTGCTGAAAATGTCCCAGGGCGATTTCAAGGGCGAGACCAGGGCCACCGTCGGCGTCGCGGCCTTTGCCTGGGGCAACGATGATGATAACAACACCTACGATCCGGGTTGTGGGTCAAAATGCGATGTCGATTCCGTGACCGGCTACGAGATTTCGGGCGCTTTCCGTGCCGAGGGCTTCTCGGTCGACGCCCAGTACAACATGTTCGATACCGAGCTGATCGAGTCCGGCATTACCAGCGGCATATACAGTAACAGTCAGAGTGACCTGGAGAACTGGTCCATCGAGCTTTTCGTCTAAGTGAAGCTTTGATCCAGCCGCTATTCCGGGCGGAGCGCAGCGCAGACCCGGACTCCAGGTGTTGTTGATCAGGCGGTAACCGGATTCCTGCTTGCGCCGGAATGGCAGTTGCAGAATGTTAGGTGCACTCTGCGCACCGAGGATCTGGTAATCAGCCGAAGCGGCCCGTGATATAGCCTTCTGTAAGGCGGTGCTGCGGGTTGGTGAAGATGCGGCGGGTATCACCGACCTCGACCAGTTCGCCAAGGTGGAAATAGGCAGTGCGTTTCGACACTCGGGCGGCCTGCTGCATGGAGTGGGTGACGATCACGATGGTGTAGTTCTGGCTGAGTTCATCCATGAGTTCCTCGATCTTTGCCGTGGCGATCGGGTCCAGGGCGGAACAGGGCTCGTCCATGAGAATGACTTCCGGCCGCACCGCAATGGTCCGTGCGATGCACAGACGTTGCTGCTGACCACCGGACAGGCCGGTGCCTGGCTGTTGCAGGCGGTCCTTGACCTCGTCCCACAGTCCCGCCCGGCGCAGGCTGTTCTCCACGGCCTCGTCGAGATCAATCTTGCTGTCCACCAGGCCATGGATGCGTGGACCATAGGCGACGTTCTCGTAGATGGATTTCGGGAACGGATTCGGACGCTGGAAAACCATGCCGACCTGGGCGCGCAGGGTGACCACATCGGTTGACTTGCTATAGATGTTGTTGCCATCAAGCTGGATATCACCCTTGACGACACAGCTCTCGATGATGTCGTTCATGCGATTGAGGCAGCGCAGAAAGGTCGACTTACCACAGCCGGAGGGGCCGATCATGGCAATTACCTCGTTACGGCCTATCTCGATGGAGACGTTCTTGATGGCCTGCTTGTCACCGTAGAAGACGTCGACGTTGTGACACTGGATGCGTGGATTTTCGACAGTGATATCACCGACGGTCTCGATGGCGGCTTCCGACGTCAGCTTTTCATCTTCTTTCTGCGTGCCGCCGGGGATGCCCGCAGCCTGATCATTTGTGGTTTCCATTGTAGTATCTTCTGCGGCTCTCATAATAATTCCTGCTATTTTCCGGTATTTACCACTTGCGTTCAAACCGCTTGCGCAGGTAAACCGCGGCGGCATTCATGACGACCAGAAAGGCCAGCAGCACCATAATGGCCGCGGAAGTGCGTTCTTCAAAACCCCGTTCCGGGCTGTCGGCCCAGAGGTAGATCTGCACCGGCAGGGCAGTGGATGAATCGAACAGGCTGCCGGGGATATCCACCACGAAGGCCATCATGCCGATCATCAGCAGTGGCGCGGTTTCACCCAGCGCGCGGCCCATGCCGATAATGGTGCCGGTCAGCATGCCGGGCAGGGCCAGCGGGACCACGTGGCTGAACACCATCTGCACCTTGGAGGCACCGACGCCCAGTGCGGCCTCACGAATCGAGGGAGGGACTGCCTTAAGGACCGCGCGACTGGAGATAATGATGACCGGGAGGGTCATCAGAGTCAGCACAAAACCGCCCGCTATCGGCGCCGAGCGCGGTACCCCGAAGAAATTGATAAATACCGCCAGGCCGAGCAGGCCGAAGACGATGGAGGGCACGGCGGCGAGGTTGTTGACGTTGACCTCGATCAGGTCGGTCCACTTGTTCTTTGGCGCGAATTCTTCCAGGTAGATGGCTGCGCCCACTCCGATGGGGAACGACAGGCAGAGGGTGACCAGCAGGGTAAAGAAAGAGCCCACGAGGGCGCCCCAGATGCCCGCCAGTTCCGGCTCGCGCGAATCCCCCGCCTTAAAGAAGGTGGTATTGAAATGTTTTGCCAGCCGGTCTTCGCTGCGCAGCTGCTCCAGCCAGGTGCGCTGTTTCTCGGAGAGCCGCTGGGTACCGGGTTCTCCCCCGGCGTCTCCCTTGGGCGGGTGTTTGACGTACATGTCGACATCGTCATCGGCCGTCAGCCAGACCTCAACCGTCTGGCCGATAAGCGCAGGATTTGCAATGATCTCGTCGCGCAGCTTGTAGCTGGCGCCGGGGCTGATCAGCTGGTAGAGGGCGCGCTTGTCGCGCCGATTGGTTGCCTCCGGGAAGCGGTTTCGCAGGGCCTTTTTAATCAGGCCGCTGTAATCGGCAGCAAAAAGGGCCTCGGCATCACTGATGTCTGACGGGAAGTCCTCCGCATCCAGGGTCATGGCCAGGCGTATATGGGTCTGCTGGAAGGCGCTGTAGCCCTTGCCGACGATATTGATGAACATCAGCAGCAGGAAGGCCAGCGCGATCAGGATGGAGATCCTGCCATACCACTTGAAACGGCGTTCGGCCGCGTAGCGGCGCTTCAGGCGCTTCTGCATCAGGTCGACGGTGCGTTGTTCCATGTGTCCGCTAGTCTCGTATCCGTGGTCTCAGTCGTACTGTTCGCGGTAGCGACGCACGATCTGCAGGGCGATGATATTGAGTATCAGTGTGACGATGAACAGGGTCAGACCCAGCGCGAAGGCTGCCAGCGTCTTGGGGCTGTCGAATTCCTGGTCACCGACCAGCAGGGTGACGATCTGTACAGTCACGGTGGTGACCGCTTCCAGGGGGTTGGCCGTCAGGTTGGCGGCCAGCCCGGCGGCCATCACCACGATCATGGTCTCGCCGATGGCGCGTGATACCGCCAGCAGGATGCCGCCGACGATGCCCGGCAGCGCTGCAGGAATGATCACCCGGCGTATGGTCTCCGACTGGGTTGCCCCCAGGCCATAGGAGCCCTCGCGCATGGCCCGGGGAACCGCGGAAATCACGTCGTCCGAAATCGAGGAGACAAAGGGGATGATCATGATGCCCATGACCAGGCCCGCGGCCAGCGCGCTCTCCGAGGCGACCTCCAGTCCCAGCCAGTTACCTGCATCACGTACCAGCGGGGCCACGGTGAGGGCGGCAAAGAATCCGTAAACCACGGTGGGAATGCCGGCGAGGATCTCCAGCAGCGGTTTGAGTATGGTGCGGATGCGCTGGCTGGCATATTCCGCCAGGTAGATGGACGACATCAGGCCGACCGGTACCGCGACCAGCATGGCGATGGCCGAGATCAGCAAGGTGCCGGCAAACAGGGGGACGGCGCCGAAGGCCCCCGAAGAGCCCACCTGGTCCTCGCGGATGGCCGTCTGGGGGCTCCAATCGAGGCCGAACAGGAACTCGGTAACCGGCACATGCTGGAAGAACCTCAATGATTCAAACAGCACCGACAGGACGATGCCGATGGTGGTCAGCAGGGCAATGAGTGAACAGGCGATAAGGCCGGTGACGGCAACGGCCTCGACGCGGTGACGGGCCGGGTGATCGGCGCGGATCTTGTACCAGGCCCAGGCCAGTCCACCCGCGCACAGGCTAAGTACCGTGATCCATAGCAGCCAGTTGCTGGCCTGCTCCATATCCTGGTAACGCTCGCCGAACTGCGTGATCAATTCGGGATTGTCGCTGGCGACGCTGTAGCCCTTGAGGCTGTTGCGGACATCATTGAGCAGCAGTCCCAGCTGTTCCTGTGACCAGCCCTGCATGGCAGCAGGCAGGTCGGCGAGCAGGAGCACCTCGATCACCCGCGGCGCCAGCATGGACCAGAACATCAGCAGGGCGACGGCGGGAAGGGTGGTCAGGATGAGTGCGTAAAGTCCATAGTGCCCTGGCAGCGAGTGCAGGGTACTAATCGACTTGCCGCTGGTGGCATAGGCGCGGTGTCGACCGAACACAAAGGCGGCACCAGCCAGCAGGCAGATCACGATGAAGAGATTGGTTGTATTCAATTGTTTGCTTTGTTGTAAAAAAACAGGTGGATACGCCTTCTGGCGCACCCACCTGCTTAATGGGATTCGTTCCTTCCGGTTGCCTACATCGGATTCAGGTTCCTGACGTTGTCAGCTACCGCCTGGCGTTCCTCATCCGGCATGGGTATCAGGCCCTTGTCGGACAGGTAACCGTCCTCGCCCGAGGCCTTCTCGCTGGTGAACTCGGCCAGGTATTCACGAATACCAGGTATCGAGCCCACGTGCGCCTTCTTTACATAGAAGTAGAGCGGGCGTGAGATAGGGTACTCGCCGTCGGCAATGGATTCAAACTCCGGGGCCACGCCATTGATCACGGCGCCCTGGACGCGGTCGGTGTTCTGGTCCAGGAAGCTGAAGCCAAAGATGCCCATGGCCCGGGGATTGGCATCCAGCTTCTGCACGATCAGGTTGTCGTTCTCGCCGGCCTCCACGTAGGCACCGTCTTCTCGCACGGTATGACAGACCCGCTTGTACTCATTTTTATCCTTCTTTTTCATGGCCTTAATCCAATCGAAGGTCTTGCAGCCACCCTCCATGGCCAGTTCCACGAAGGCATCCCGGGTTCCGGAGGTGGGGGGTGGGCCGAGCACCTCGATGGCGCTGTCGGGCAGGTCGGCATTGACCTCCTTCCAGGTCTTGTAGGGGTTTTTCACCAGGGTCTCGGAACCCTTCGGGTCGGGGACCTCCTTGGCCAGCGCCAGGTAGATGTCACGCAAGGACAACTCCGCCAGTTCGGCGGTGTTGGACTGGGCCAGAGCAATACCGTCATAGCCGATCTTGACTTCAATGATTTCCTTGACCCCGTTGCCCTTGCACTGCTCGATCTCGGAATCCTTGATCTTGCGGGAAGAGTTGGTGATATCCGGGTGCTCCACGCCGAGGCCCGAACAGAACAGCTTCAGGCCGCCGCCGGAACCCGTGGCTTCCACCTTGGGGGTCTTGAACTTGCTGGTCTTGCCAAAGCGTTCCGCCACCACCGTGGAAAAAGGATAGACAGTGCTGGAACCGACAATGACGATATTGTCGCGCGCGGCGCTGGTCTGGCTGGCGCCCAGGCCGATCAGGCCGGCCAGTATGAGGGTACTAAGCTTGGTCTTCATGCAATCTCCTGGTTAGAGGTCTCAATCATCAAATTGTGGTTGTCACCATACGGTCGGATTATGACATCAGTGTGACAATTCCAGTTGAGTTTTCGTGGTTTTATCGAGGTAGTGAGGATGATTGTTGTCATATCTGTGTCATAATTCGGCTATAGAATCAGTCTGAACTATATCCCTCAATAACTTAGCTTTTGCGGACGGTAATCATGGATCCAACCAATCTCGGCGAGCATATACATCATCGCTTCGATCGCGAACTGGAGAGCCTGCGTAATCGGGTCGTCTCCATGGGTGGACTGGCCGAGCGTCAGGTAAATGACGCACTGACGGCGCTCACGGAACAGGATACCGAGCTGGCCGAATACGTCATTCGCACCGACCACCGGGTCAACGCCCAGGAGGTCAGCATCGACGAGGACTCCACCTATATTCTCGCCCGCCGCCAGCCGGCCGCCGGGGACCTGCGTATGGTCATGGCAATCATCAAGACCATTACCGATATCGAGCGCATCGGTGACGAGGCCGAGAAGATCGCCCACATTGCCGTGGACATGGCGACCGCATCATTCCCGGGCCGGGATCAGCTGATGCAGCAGGTCGACGCCATGGGTCAGATGGTGTTGCAATTGTTGCGCGAAACCCTGGACAACTATGTCCGTATGGATGTTCAGGCTGCTGTCCGTACTGCACGCAAGGACGATGATATTGACCAGCGTTATGTTTCCCTGCTGACCGAACTGACCCAGCATATCAAGGCGGACCCGCAGGATACCGAGGATTTCCAGTCACTCATCTGGGTGGCGCGTTCACTGGAGCGCATCGGCGATCATTCCAAGAACATTTGTGAATATGTCGTCTACCTGGTCGAGGGCAAGGACGTTCGACACACCACCATCGACGAACTCGAGCAGGAAATCGGCGCCTGACGGCAGTCAAGCAACTCCCGGACAACTGGGCATGACTCATATTCTCATAGTGGAAGATGAGACTGACCTGCGTGACATGCTGAGCGAGTCACTGGAACAGGCCGGTTATGACACCCTGACTGCAGGGACTATCAGCGAGGCACGGCAGCAGCTGGAGCGCACTTCTCCCGACCTGTTGTTGCTGGACTGGATGTTGCCAGACGCCAGCGGATTGCAGTGGTTGCGCCAGTTAAGGCGCGCCAGGAAATTCCTCCATCTTCCCGTCATTATGCTGACGGCGCGCGGCCAGGTCAGTGACCGGGTCGCAGGACTGGACGGTGGTGCCGACGACTACCTGGTGAAGCCGTTCTCGCTGAAGGAACTGCAGGCCCGCATCCGTTCGCAACTACGCAAACAGAACGGTGACCAGGAACCGGAACGCTTCGAGAGCGGGGGCATTGTGCTTGAAATCGACACCCACCGGGTGACAGTTGATGGCGACGAGATCCGGCTCGGTCCCACCGAGTTCCGCCTGCTGAAACACTTCATGGGCCATCCGGACCGGGTATTCTCGCGCAGTCAGTTGCTCGACGCCGTCTGGGGTCAGCAGGTCTTTATCGAGGAACGCACCGTGGATGTTCACATCCGGCGTCTGCGCAAGGCGCTGGAACCCATGGCCAAGAACGGACTGGTACAGACCGTCAGGGGTGCGGGCTACCGCTTCAGTATCCGGGATCACTGACATGATGCTGTTCAAGGCATGGCGGGAAGAGCTCTGGGTGATCGGTGGCCTGCTGGTCGTGCTGTGGCTGGTCGGGTTGCTGACCGGGCTCGCGCGCTGGCTGGTACCCGCGGGCATCTTCGGTTATCTGATCTGGCATCTCTATCACCTGCGCCTGCTGATCCGCTGGCTGGACCGTTCTTCGAGGCAGTTGCCGTTCTCCACGCCCGGTATCTGGGGTTATGTCTATCATCGCCTCGAGGTGCGCCGCCGCAAGACCAAAAGCGGCAAGAAACAGATAGGCCGCCTGCTCAAGGAGTTCAAGGCCTCCACGCGCGCCCTGCCGGACGCCACCATCGTGCTGAATCGCGATTTCAATATCCAGTGGATCAACAAGGCCGCCACGACGCTGCTCGGCGTGCGCAAGAACGACGCCGGCCAGCCGGTGACCAACCTGATCAGGCACCCCGACCTTGAGCATTACCTGGATGCCGGGGAATTCGAGCGGCCATTGCAGCTGGCCCCGCAGCCCGGCATGGAGACCCGGCTGGCAATCAGGGTCGTGCCCTATGGCCAGCAGCAGTACCTGCTGTTGGCGCGCGATGTGACCGAGCAGCACCGCATCGAGGTGATGCGGCGGGACTTTATCGCCAATGCCTCCCACGAATTGCGCACACCCCTGTCGGTATTGCAGGGCTCAATCGAGCAGCTGGAGGCCGGGATCGGCAGCAGTCCGGAACTGGAGAAACCGCTGCACCGCATGAAACGACAGAGCCAGCGCATGATGTCTATACTGCAGGACCTGCTGACCCTGGCCCGGCTGGAAAGCCGCCAGGAGACCGGGCCGTTGCAGGCAGTGTCCCTGTCCGGCGTCATTACCGAGGTCATAGAAGAGGCGCAGGCCGCAAGTAAACAGCGCGGTGGTCACCGCATTGCCGTGGAAGTGGCCGGGGACGTGCGGGTGCGCGGCCAGCAGGAAGACCTGTACGCCGTGGTGTCGAATCTGGTCATGAATGCCGTGCGCTATACACCGGCGGATGGCGCCATCACGGTGAAGCTCAATGCCGTTGAGAAGGGTGTGCGTTTCGAGGTCATCGACACCGGGGTTGGTATCCTGCCGCAGCACCTGGCGCGACTGACAGAGCGCTTTTACCGGGTGGATGTGGGCCGTTCCCGTGATGCAGGGGGAACCGGCCTGGGGCTCTCCATCGTCAAGCATGTGCTCGAACGCTACAACAGCTTCCTCGAGATCAGCAGCCGGCCGGGGGCCGGCTCGATCTTCGCCTTCACCCTGCCCGGGAAATACCTCGAGGAATCCTCCCGGGCCGTTGGTGACGATTCCCGCAAGGTTTCTTGAAGCTGCACCCGCTTCGCTCCTCTGACCGGGGGAGACGCCCACGGGTTATAATCATTCCATTGTGTTTTTGGATTTCGATGGAGAAGGACAATGCCAAGCTACGATTATTGCTGTGAGGTCACTGGTGAGGTGATCGAGGTGCGTCACCGGATGAGCGAACAGGTGGCGACCTGGGGCGAGCTGTGTGCCCTGGCCGGGATCGAAACCGGCGCAACGCCGCCGGATGCCCCAGTCAGGAAGCTGATTACCGGTGGCCAGGTGGTGCGCAGTTCCAGCCTGGGCGATGCGGCCGCCCCCGCCTGCAGTAGCGGCCCGTGCTGCGGTGGCGGCATGTGCGGCATCGACTGAAGGCGAACGCCTGAGAGGTCAGTCCTCCGCTAACTCGGCCAGGCTCTCTGCGGCCACTTCCCTGACATCCGCGTCAGCGTCCTCCAGCAGGGGACGGATGTGGGCGCTCGCCTCGGGGCTGCCGGTCAGCCCCAGGTAATGACAGGCATCGCCGCGGATGCGCGCCTCTGCATGCCGCGTCAGTTCCGCCAGTTTAACGATGCGCTCGCGCAGCAGTTCACTGCCTTCCAGGTCTTCCATAATGGCGCTGATGCCGATGCGGGTATTGAGTTGGGTATCGGGGTCGGCAAACAGGTTGAGCAGGGCATCGAGGCCGGCCGGGTCCTTGCGCACCAGCCCCAGCGCCTTGTTGATGCCGCCGCTCGACAGCAGTTCATCGAGGTAGCTGCTGAGCCCTTCGGCTGAGCCCGCCTTTCCCGCCCACTCCCTGAGTTCCTGCTCGGAGCGCAGTCCCTCCAGTTCGAATGCCCCGATGCGTACCCAGGGCACGCTCCTGACATGGAGTTCGGCGGCAAGGTCGGGTTGTTCCTCGATATTCACGGTTTCCAGTGACGCGATGGCCCCGTCTGCGAGTAATTTTTTCAGTGACGCCAGTACCCCGGGACACCAGGGACACTGGGTCCCCATTAACAGCAGCGCGTCGGGAGCGGGTCTGCTTGCGGGCATTTCATCATCTCCGGGCGATAGCGAACGCCTGGTGACAGGCGGTGTAAGGGTTGTTTCCGGCCGTTTGGATATTACCCTGTTAACTGAGGCCGTGCTTGCCCGGTGGCTGCCTGGAATCACGGCCTTCCCGGTCTCCCGCGGGTCTGGCTGCTACGCTAGAATCAGGCCGGGACGGCCTGGTGTGGGTCTGCAGCGAGATCGCGCTGCCGCTTCCGTATCCCCCACCTGCATCGGACGCCAACGGTTCCAGTCATTATGAGAATACAGACCGAGGTCTTTTTCCGCCCCGAAGAGCTGCGGCGCGAGGCCAGCAGCATCAGGGCCGATTTATTCAATCGCTGCCGGAAGGCGCTCGCCCGCAGCGTGACCGACTGCGCCTTCGTGCCGGTCCGCAACATGCAGTTGCTGGCGGTCATCGCCCGGGACGAGGTCATGTTCGTGGATAATCTCAGTTACGCCGTGCACGAAGGTCGGGGAGGTCGACTGATCATGCTGGCGTGGGATTTCTCGAAGACGGAACAGCGGGATACACTCAGCCGGCCGGTCTCGCTGGAAATCGTTTTCTTTCATGAAAATACCCGTGACCTGCATACACGCCTGATGAGCGAATTTCCGCCGGCACTGGACAGGCTGGAGAAATACGAGAGAGCCGGGGAGGGCCGGCCGGACCGGGCCGAAATCGTCCCCTTCAGGCGTCATTGACCCGCCTTCGACCGCGCTGGCGTGTCTGTCCATCCGGGCGTCATGCTGACATTCATGTCGCATATAGATAAATATCTATGCTTAAGTATGACTTTATTTATTTGAATCGAAGTATTGCTTTGCCTAAGCTTCTCACGGCGAAACCTGTCCCGATCCCCGTATCTGACGAGGTCTCGTGGCGCCCGCCAGGAAGGGCGACCGGCGCTGATCGATAGCGCATCCAGTCAAGGCCAGACGATACAGTGGATACAGTCGTAAAACTCAGAACCTACGTCTACATCGACTCCCTGCAGCCCAGCCCCAGCTTGCCGAGTATATGGCATCGGTGTCGCAGGGCTTCCCGCCGGTGCCCGGCGATGCCTGCCTGTGGATGGAGGTCTCCCCGGGCATGGCCATCCACATGTTTACCGATATCGCCCTGAAGGCGACCCGTGTCAATCTCACCCAGCAGGTGGTGGAGCGTGCCTTCGGTTCCATGGTAATCCATCACCGCGACCAGAGCGATGTTCGCGAGGTCGGGAAAATCATGCTCGACAACCTGGGTGCCGTGCTGTCAGATCGCCAGGAATGCAAGATCGAATGGCAGGAGATCATCCGCGGGATGACGGCTGACCACTGCGTGCTTATCAATCGTCAGCACCGCGGCGGCTCCATGATCCTGCCGGGACAGAGCATGTTTATCCTGGAGTGTGCACCGGCCGGTTACATCATCTATGCCGCCAACCAGGCTGAAAAGGCAGCCAATATCACGCT
>CAMYIX010000038.1 GCA_947258615.1 uncultured Ectothiorhodospiraceae bacterium
TACCGAGGAGGCACCGGGCGAGGTCGAACTGTACAAGGGCCGTTCTTACAAGGCCTACCGCGGCATGGGCTCGCTGGGTGCCATGCAACAGGGTTCCAGTGACCGCTATTTCCAGGAGGGCGGCGAGCAGGACAAGCTGGTCCCCGAAGGTATCGAGGGCCGAGTGCCCTACAAGGGCACCATGCTGACCATCCTGCACCAGCTGATGGGCGGCCTGCGCTCCAGCATGGGCTACACCGGCTGTGCCGGCATCGAGGAAATGCGCAGCAAACCCGAGTTCGTCCGGGTGACCAATGCCGGCATGAAGGAAAGCCACGTGCACGACGTGTCGATCACCAAGGAAGCACCCAACTACCGGGTGGATTGATCGAGCTGGATTATTTACGGCGTATTCACCGCAGAGGCGCAGAGGACGCGAAGAAGTTCAAAGAAAATAGCTCATCGGCAGTCTGCCTGTGAACAGCTTTCTCTGATAAACCGTTTCCATTGTCTGCAATTCTGCATTATTGCTTTTTAACATTTTTCTCCGCGTCCTCTGTGTCTCTGCGGTGAACTGCTTTGAGGCCGAACCTTGACCGCCACTAACGACATTCATGCGCACCGGATCCTGATACTGGATTTTGGTTCCCAGTACACCCAGCTGATCGCACGGCGGGTGCGTGAGGCCGGCGTCTATTGCGAGATCCACCCCTATGACATGGAGGAGGACGAGATTCGCGTCTTCCATCCCAGGGGTGTCATCCTGTCGGGCGGGCCGGAGACCGTCACCGCGGACTATGCACCGCAGGTCCCGTCCCTGGTATTCGAGTTGGGCATTCCGGTACTGGGTATCTGCTACGGTATGCAGGCCATGGCCATGCAGCTGGGCGGCAAGGTAGAGACCGCGACCCACCACGAATACGGTTACGCCCAGGTGCGCGCCCGTGGCCATTCACGTCTGCTGACGGATATCGAGGACCATACCAGCCCGGAGGGCTACGGCCTGCTGGATGTCTGGATGAGCCACGGTGACCATGTCACCGAGCTGCCGGACGGATTCAAGCTGATTGCCTCCACGGAGAGCGCGCCGATCGCCGCCATGGCGGACGACGAGCGCGGCTATTACGGCTTGCAGTTCCATCCCGAGGTCACGCATACCCGCCAGGGCGAGCGCATTCTCAGCCGCTTCGTCATCGACCTGTGCGCCTGTGACGCCCTGTGGACGGCGGACCATATCATCGAGAGCAGCCTGCTGGCGATCCGTGACCAGGTGGGTGACGAGAAGGTCCTGCTGGGCCTGTCGGGGGGCGTGGACTCCTCGGTGGTCGCGGTCCTGTTGCACAAGGCCATCGGCGACCAGCTGGTGTGCGTGTTCGTGGACAACGGCCTGTTGCGTTACCGGGAAGGGGACCAGGTGATGGCCACCTTCGCCGAGCATATGGGGGTGCAGGTGATCCGCGTGGACGCTGAGCAGCGCTTCCTGGCGGCCCTCGAGGGGGTCGATGACCCGGAGCAGAAGCGCAAGGTCATCGGTAACCTGTTTATCGAGGTGTTCGAGGAAGAGGCCGCCAGGCTGAGCGGCGATACCCAGTGGCTGGCACAGGGAACGATCTACCCGGACGTGATCGAGTCGGCCGGTGCCAAGACCGGCAAGGCCCAACTGATCAAGTCCCACCACAATGTCGGTGGCCTGCCCGAGGAGATGAACCTCAAGCTGCTGGAACCGCTGCGCGAGCTGTTCAAGGACGAGGTGCGCAAGCTGGGCGTTGAGCTCGGGCTGCCCTTCGACATGGTGTACCGGCATCCCTTCCCGGGCCCCGGCCTGGGTGTGCGTATCCTCGGTGAGGTCAGGAAGCAGTATGCCGATAGCCTGCGCCTGGCCGATCATATCTTCATCGAGGAACTGCGCAAGCACGACCTGTATGACAGCGTCAGCCAGGCCTTCACGGTCTTCCTCCCGGTGAAGTCGGTCGGGGTCACGGGTGACGGTCGCCGCTACTCCTACGTGGTGGCGTTACGCGCCGTGGAGACGGTGGACTTCATGACCGCGCGCTGGGCGCACCTGCCGTACGAATTCCTCGACCTGGTCTCCCGCCGCATCATCAACGAGGTGCCCGATATCTCGCGCGTGGCCTACGATATCTCCGGCAAACCGCCTGCGACCATCGAGTGGGAGTAGGCCACGTCTGGCACTGGCAGGCACCCGCTGGTATTAAATCACAGCAAGCTTATGCAATCAGTGGTTTAACCTTGTTACTGTCTG
>CAMYIX010000039.1 GCA_947258615.1 uncultured Ectothiorhodospiraceae bacterium
GCCAACCCGTTGCGAGCTGGCCTGGCTCGGAATATTGGCGATTACCCGCATTGGGATTGCATCTGGATAACAGATGACGATGAAACACCGTTGGCCGAATGAATTCGGCCCTACAGTAGGAACGAATTTATTCGGCCAACAACCTCGCCATCAAAAGGAATGCGCCTCGTCTGAATTGATGTGTTACCCACTCAATCAGGGGAAGACCCTCTTTATTAGAATGGATATTTAATATTTCCGTGTTCTTCAGTGGATTCCGTGGCTATTATTTGTTCTCTGCGCCCTCCGCGTCTCCGCGGTGATATTTATTTTCTTCTTTGCGTCCTTCGCGCCTTTGCGGTAACTATTTGTTCTATATAGTACAGGCATCAATCCCGGCTGGCAGCATACCGGTCCCAGGTCTTGAAACGCTTGTGGACATACTTCAGCAGGGAATCATAGCCGTCGAAGAACAGGTCAAACCCGTCGGTGGCCGGCTCGTCGTATTCACAGAAATCATTGGTGTATTCACGGCAGATCTGCGGCCGGTCGTCGTAGATACCGCAACGCCCGTCCGGCAGCAGGTGGGTACAGGGGTTGTTCACCAGCAGGTACCAGCCCTCCTCGTCCTTGTAGGCCTGGACGTCCTTGTGCGACAGCTGCCACAACAGGTGGTCGAAATCATGCATGGAGCGCGGCGTCGACAACTCCTCGGTGATATAGGTGCAGCACTTGGAATTGGTGCAGAAACCGCACTTGTTTTCAGGTGTGATTTTGATATCGACGGGTATGTGTTTCATGACGGCCTGATTGCAGAAATTCAACAGAGCTAGCGGATCGCAGGCTAGCGTAGCATATAACAATCAATGGGATCAGAGCTTTCTGCCCGTGGAGAATTCGAAGCGCTTGAAGACCGGTGTCTCCAGCAGGCTGTTGCCGGCGCGTGCCCGTATCTCCTTGCCGGCCACGTTGATGAGTACACGGCTGTCCGGCTCATAGATACCCTTGACGGTCACTAGCGAGGTATTGACCTGTTGCTCCTCGTCGCCCGGCATGAACAGGGCTGGCACCGCCATGCTTTCCTCGTCGTCCAGGGCACGGCAATAGACCGGCGCACAACTGCCGTGTATCAGCTGCACGCCGATCTCCATCACCCCCTCGGTCGTGGCGCGCAGGTTGCGGATCACGGACAAGGTCAAACGACCACCCTCTTCCACCAGCCCCAGCAATTCACCGACACTGGCCCTGGTGGGCATATTGCCCTCAAGGTAAAGGCGCATGCCGTTCTCGCTGCTGTTGACCATATGGCCGGGTGACGGCTCGACCGGCTCCGTCCGACTGACAAGCGGGATGTCCGGAAGTATGCTGATGGCCTTCGACAGGTAGCCGTGAACCTCCTTGAGCCCCAGCAGTAGACCGACCTCGCCGGTCTCTGCACTGCGCGGTTCGCGCTGCTTTTGCTGCTCAACCGCCTCCGGCGACAGGCGGCGCAGGATCATCGCCTCGGGACTCTGCATGCGTACCTTGACCGGTATCTGTTCCAGCTGGTCGCGGATGGCTTGCAGCGCCTCACGCGCGTCCAGCATGTAGGGTTCACCGGCCAGACGCGGCAACGCCTCGGGGGGGTGCACCACGGGCTCAGCGCCACTGCTCAAGTCCACGAAGAACAGCCCCCGGGAATTTTCGGGCCAGTCGCCACCGGGGACCACGCGACACTTGTCGGCATGTTGCATCAGGACATCATGCACCATCCCCACCTCGCCCTCCACCAGCCGGAACGGGTCGATGAGCGCAAGCAGCAGGGTTGCATGGTAATAGGCTGACAGAGTCAGCGGGCTTTCCATGTCATGGTCCCTTTCATCGACCAGTTCCAGCAGGCCGTAATGGCGCGCCGTCCGGTAGAGCAGGTGCAACTCGGGAAACACGGTCGGCGGCACGGCCCGGTAATAGCGATAGCTGTCCAGCAGGGCGTAACCCAGCTGTTCAATGGCATGCTTGATGGCCATGCCGAACATTCGCTCAGGATGCTTGTTGTCTACCGACTGGTACAGCGTCTTGATGACCAGCTTGTAACCCTCGGCCATTACCAGTAACAGCTGGTTCACGCCTTCCGTGGCCAGCTGCTGTTGTGATTTGGAGAGGGCCAGCTGGCGCAGGTGCTGCGGCTCCATGGTGACAAACAGGCGCTGGGCCGTATCCCGATAGACATTCAGTAACTGGAAGCGCTTCTCCGTTCCCAGTTTTTGCTGGTTCAGTGAATTCAGCGCCCCCAGCACCAGGCGCACCGTCTCGGCCACGTCCATGAGCGGCAGGTTGATCAACCAGGTGCGCAGGCGTTTCTCGTTCCGCTCCACGGTCGGATCGGAAAAGTCATGCTGTTCAGGTGTAGATAATTCCAGCGGGTTCATCGATTTGGTGCCACCTGCGGGCAGTCGCTATTACGAATGTCACTTTATCAACTGTTTACCGAATTAATGCAAATCAACCGACAAGCAATCAATGGGGTCAGACTCGATTGATCACAAGTTATTTACAGGCTTGACATGATTAGAAATCAATCGAGTCTGACCCCATTGATTCCATTGATTCAGAAACGCCCGGCGTCGCTGATGCGGTAGACACCGCCCGGGCGCACCTCGGCAAACCCCGCAAGCATGTCAACGATATCCGCCGGTGTATCCGGGCCGGGCACCAGGTCCAGGTCCAGGCGGTAGTCATGGGCCGGGGTCAACGAGAATTCCCCCGAGAGTCCGGTCGCGCCCTGGTTGCTGATCTGGCCGGTAAGCGCATCACCCACGCTGTCCAGGACCAGGGCGACATCGCCCAGCTCCAGTTTGATCGGATCGAGGATGCTGGCGTCCGTCCAGTCGAGCTGGCCGTTCAGACTCCGCGGGAAACCGTCAACCACCCTGAATTCCTCGACGCGCAGCTTGACTCTACCGGCGGTTTGCACCGGCAGCGGAGAGAGATGATTGACCAGCGGATCGGGCCGCAGGACCGCGTCGAGTTCGCGCCCGTAGACGCGGCCGCCCAGCCCCGCACCGGCATAGGTGCTGCCCGTGATGAGCGGCCCGGTCAAATCCAGCCGGTATTCCAGCCGCCCCGTCAGCAGGGCCGCGGGCCTGAATGCCCAGCTGACAGGCCCCAGGTCAATGCCCTGCAGTTCGAGACGCCCGGCCCGGCCCGAGAACAGGGTGCCGGTGACCGTCTGCAGGACCAGGCCGTCGACCTGCTGCTGCAGGAGCAGCGCGCCGCGCTGCGCAGGAAAGCTGACAGCCAGGAACAGCAGGTAGGCAAGCAGCCCTGCCGGGAGAAGTCGCCAGAAAAGCCTCAAGAACCGGGTGCCTGCAGGGTCAGGCGTGCATTCACCCGGCCGCTGGCACCGCTCTGCTCCAGGGTGATGCTTTCGATGTCCACGCCGTAGCGGCTACCCAGGGTATCGAGCCAGCCGATAACGTAATCAAACAGGGCGCCGTCCAGCCAGACCCGCACCCCGCTGCTGCCTTCCGGCTCCACCCGCTTCAGTGCCGGGCCCAGGCCGGCCTCGCGGGCCGATGAATCAGCCACCGAGAGCAGGGAACGCCCGCCCAGGCCAGTGCCGGCCGTTTGCCCGCTGCCCCGCAACTGGCGCACTGTCGCCGCACTCTGCTGCATCCATTGCAGGGTTTCGTGCTGTTCCGCCACGCTGGTCCTGAGCTTGCCATGCTGACTGTAAAACGGCTGCAGCAGCAAGGCATAGACCAGCAGCACTGCCAGCACGGCCCCGGCGGCCATTACCAGCATGCGCTCGCGCGGCTCCAGTCCCGCCAGCCAGGCCTTCATGCGCCGCTCCCCTGGATACGCAGACGACTCTTGACGCGCTGGTCGCCGTCCGTGGTTGCCGACTGTATCTCGACACTCAGGCCGCTAGCGACCAGGGTCTGCTTGAGTTCATCGAGCTTTTGCAGATTGGCCAGCTTCAGGTCCAGGTCAAGCCGGCCGGCACGAAAGCTGGCACCGGTAATATCGACATCACCGGCCGAGCGCAACACGTCACCGGAGCGTGCCAGCAGGGTCATGAACTGCATTCCGCCGCCGCGCTGCCGCTGCATCTGGTCCAGCTGCTGCTGCATCTGCACGCGTGGATTGACCACCCGTCGGGTGGCGGGGAAGGTCTCCTTGAAGACCGTTTCGATCTGCGCGCTCAGGTCGGCCTGTTGGCGTTTCAGGCGGACGTAGTCGATCCCCTGCACGGCATGGGCCAGTACAAGACCCGCCAGCAACAGCGCCGCAGTGGCGCGCCAGGGCTGCCAGAGCCTGCCCCATTCCCGGGAACGGCTGTAGGCACCCTGCAGCAGGTCAATCGAAGGGGTGGAAAGACCCCGGGCCAGCACATCCAGCGCACTGCCGTTGGTGTGCTCGACCTCCACGGCCTGGCCCAGTTCCTCCAGCTCCGGCCGAGTGGCACCCGCCGTCACGGTGACCTGCACCTGGGGGGCGCCGTCTTCCCCCGATTCCAGCTGGGCGGCCAGCAGCATGCCGAGGTTCTCGGCATCAACCGCAAAGCCGCTGTAGGGACCGCTGCGCACCAGGGCCACGTCGCCGTCCATGAGCACGCAGATGCTGTCCTCCGGGCACGGGATGGTCAGCAGATCGGGGACCAGCTGGTGGACCTCGAGGCCGGCGTCGGTAAACGGCTCGAGCAAGGCGTTCATGCGCTGAATTGCCACCACGGCAACCGGGTAGTCGCCCCCCGGCAAGGTCGGCCCCAGGGCGAAGTGAAGGTCCTCGACGTCTTCCGAGAACTGCTCCTCCAGCGCATAGGGTGCGGCCCGCAGCAGTTTCTGGCGGTTCCGACCCGGGATATGCACCTGTGTCAGCAGACAATCGATGCCGGGGGCCAGCGCCACGACCCGCATGCCGCCGGCCTCTGCGGCCGCCTCCGCCGGGGTGCCGCTGCGGGCCGCACCCGTGGGCCGGCCTTCGCCGTCCAGGGTCACCCAGCGGCAAGCGTCTGCCCGATCCCTACCCGCCTGTATCAACAGGGTACTACGCATGGTTTTGCCCCACTCCGTGATATCCCCCCATCCTACCAAAAACCGTTTTCAGATCAATCATTCACACCTTCTATTTGCGGCGCCGACCGGATCGTGGTGCGCACCCGGCGGACAATCCGGGTGTCGCCATCGGCACGACTCAGCAGGCTATCCAGCCGCGCCTGTCCCTGGCCCACCACGACATCGGTCAGGATCCGGAAGAAATCGCTCTTGACGTCGACCTCCGTATCCAGTTCCAGCCCGGCGAGGGCGTTGTGACCCAAAAATCCATCCACCGTTTCGTAGCCGGTATCTCCGCGATCGGTCACCAGGGTCTCCACGGCGCTCTCGTCCAGATCGCCGTGCAGGGCCTGCAGCACGGGGGCCGTTGCCGTGTTGACGTTAATGAGGGTGCGACCGGGCAGCGCCGTCACGTGCGGGGCGAGCATTAGCAGGGCCGCGTTGTCAAAGCCCTTGACCAGTCGCAGTTCGCTGACATCAGTCAGCGGCCGGTTGGCCGTGCGATAGGCCGGGTCGTTCAGCAGGTAATCCTCGTCCTCGGCCCCGTCCGGGAAGCGGGTGTCGATATCGGCATCGATCCAATCGGCCAGGATATCGGCCAGGGCATGTTCCAGTCCCAGCAGATCCAGCAGGCGAATGAAATAGGCCCGGTCGGCCTCGCTGGTCTTGCCGTCCGCGCCGATCAGGTTATTGAGGTTGAAGCGACCCTGCAGGTCCTCGACCTTGCCGCTCACCAGACCGCCTTCCACGGCGATGGGCGGCAGCGCCGTGGCCCAGTCCTCTTCGAACGAGTCGTAATCACTCTCCCGGGCATCCCGACGCAAGGTGACCCGTGCCCAGCTCTCCGCCGCCAGGGCATAGGCATAGGCCTGTTCGCCATGTACCAGGTTGCCGGTGCGGCGCACATCGATATGCTGGCGCGTTGCCATGGCCACGGCGGCGACCGTGGCCAGGCTGACCACCAGCAGGGCCGTCACCAGTGCCACGCCCCGTTGCCGGCGCACTGGCCGGTGTCCGTCCGGCTGTGGCTGCCTGTATCTCATCGCGGCAACTGGAACAGCCAGGTCAGGTTACCGAAATACTCGTGCTCCAGGCTCACCTCCACTGCGGCGGGCAAACCCGGATCCGGCGCCTCTTCCACTGCGCCGGGCTCGAGCGAATTCGGCCAGTTCTCCTGCCAGTTGCCGGCCGCATCCAGGTAACGCACCTGCATCGAGACAAGGTTGCCGGCCAGTGCCTGCTGCAGCGGCTGGCTGTCCTGGGCCCGGTCCAGGACCACCCAGGCATAGCGGACCAGCTGCTGGTCCTCGAGACTGTAACCGACACGCTGCAGGCTGCTGCGCGGGCGCCCGGCCGGATTGCTCCAGCCGCCACGGGTCAGCTGGAGCACGGGCGCCGCCGCCAGGGGGGGCTGCTCGTCACCGTATTCATCGCGGATGGCACGCGTGACCCCCTGCTCGATATCACGCTGCATCACCAGGTAGGTCTTCTGCAGGGCACCCAGGCGCTGGGCACTCGCGTCCGTGTGGGCGCGCTGGGCAAGCACCGTCCCGAGCCCGCCATAGGCCATGACAGCGACCAGCCCGAAAATGGCCAATGCCACCAGCAACTCCAGCAGGGTAAACCCCCGGTGTCGCTTGTATTCGCAAGCGGCGGTCATCGTCACTTGCCGGGCTGCCACAGAAAGCCGCTCAGGACCGCCAGCGGTTCGGCGTCATCGTCGGAGAAATCGTCCTCGAACGGGCGCACCTCGACATCCAGCCGGCGCAGCTCCTCCTCCTCGGTCTGGGAGACAATCGCCAGCCAGCGCCATTCGCGCTCACCCATATCCGTAGTCCCCTTGAGCTCGCCCACGCGCGGCCAGGCATTCTCCAGCTGCTGCTCCACCAGCACATTGCGCGCCACCCAGGTGGCCAGGGTGCGGTCATGCAGATGGGCCTGGTTGGCCGTGTAATCACCCGCCGCCTTGATAACCGCCCCCAGCGTCAGCGCCAGCACCGTCAGGGCGACCAGCACCTCCAGCAGGGTAAACCCGCTGCACGACCGCCGGCTCAAAACGTCTCCTCCACTTCCCAGTCCAGTTCACCCAGCAGGGTGGCGCTGAGGTGATAGCGATAGCGACTCTGCTCGGCGGCGAATATCGCGACAAACGGGGTCATCTCGCCGCTGGAGAGGATATAGACCTGCGGAACCAGGCGCTCCTCCTCTTCCTCTTCCTCCTCCTCAGCCGGCTCTGCCAACAGCGGGGGTTCGCCCTCGACCTCGACCCGCAGCTCGATTCCGGCAGGCAGCATATAGGTCTTCAACAGGTGATCATCTGTGGCAGGCTGCCAGTCCCCGGCATCCAGCACCAGGAAGGCATAGCTGTCCTCGGCAAAATGGATGGCGAGTTCTTCGCCGCGCATCACGGCCTCGTCAGCGGCCATGTCGATCAGGGTGGCAAGGCGGCGGGTTTCCTGCTCCATCGCCTCGGCCAGGTCATCCCCCCCGAGCGAGAGCACGGCAAAACTGAAAATGATCCCGACCAGGATCAGCACCACCATGAGTTCCAGCAGGGTAAAGCCCCGGCAGACCCGCACAGAAACATCCGGCCGGGATTGCTGGCGGCTGCACGCATGACAGCCTGCTGCACGTGACCTTGCCGGGAAAACGGGATTGAAGCGCTGTTGTTTAATGGAGCTTACCGTCTGTTTGCGCCGCGCCAATCGCGATCCGTATTCCTGATCAGTGTCGAAAGGCTGGCCTATTGCAGATGCCAGTTGCCGATATCATCGTCACTGGGCTGCTGGTCCGGACCCAGCGAATAGATGTCGATCGATCCGTGTGCGCCCGGGCTCAGGAATTGATAGGGCTGCTTCCAGGGATCCAGCGGCAGGCGATCCACGTAGCCACCGTCTTTCCAGTTGGGTGGCTCCGGAGACGAGGGTTTCTCGATAAGCGCCTCCAGTCCCTGGTCGGTACCCGGATAGACGTAGTTGTCGAGTTTGTAAAGATTCAGGGCGGCCTCCAGGGCGCGGATATCCTGGCGCGCCTTGGTAATACGGGCCTGGTCGGGACGGTCCATGACCTTGGGTACCAGGATCGCCGCAAGGATACCCAGTATCACCACGACCACCATCACTTCAATCAGGGTGAATCCCTGTTGTCTGTGTGTTCTATACATCATCTATGTAATTGTCCTGGTTTTATTCATACAGGTGCCCGGTGCAACCGGGCCCGGTCAATAGTACGCCATAATCAGGGGGTTTATCGAGTTACAGTGCCCACCGTGTCAGGAGACAGGGCGAGCGCAGCTACTGCGGGGCCGTGGAAGCGTTCTGGCCAAGTTGATCGCGCACCTTGAGCGCATACAAGTGGCGCTCGGCATCCACCAGGTGCTGTCCCCAGTGCATTTGGTAGCTGCGCTGCCAGGCCTGCGCTGCACGTTGCGACCAGGCCTCGTCCAGCAACCGGAGTCCATGCTGAAGGTCGAAATAGATATCGGTCAGGTCATCCGCCAGGCTGCCGGACATGTGTATCTGGTCGGGGGAGGCGTCGAATTCAAGCCAGTAGCTGTCACGCTCGCCCAGCGCCTGGCGCAGGCGGCTGTAGAGGTCGAAACGCTCGTCCAGGTCGACACCGGAATCGGGCAACTGGCTGCTACCGAATGCATTCAGCTCCGTTACCGCCGAATGCAGCCGGGGCAGGAGTGCATACAACTCTTCGAGCCAGGCACCATTGGCCTGTTGCTTGTGGTTGTCGATCAGCCCGCAAAATGTCTCGGCTATCCTTGCCATGTCGGACAATTTTTCAGAAATCGTTTCCATCTAGGATATGCCTGGTATAAAGCCCGCGTATTACGCTGATTAATTATTGACTCTGCTGACTGTCATCACGGTTACCTAACAGTGTAGCCAAAAATAAGCGTCCTGCAGGCCGGATTTCTCTTCGAAAAAAGGGGAGATTCTGTTATTCCAATCATTGAATGCAGGCAGGTAAGGAATTTCAAAAAGCAGGCTGCCCCCTTCTGGACTAGACTTCCACCATCTCGAAATCTTCCTTGGCTGCACCGCATTCGGGGCACACCCAGTTAGCCGGTATATCCTCCCAGCGGGTACCCGGCGGGAAGCCCTCGTCGGGCAGCCCGGCTTCCTCACTGTAGACAAAACCACACACCACACACATGTATTCCTTGAATTCTTTCATTGTTTGCGCCTCACATACTGTCATGGCCCGCCCCGGGCCGGGATTGGCGCGCATTGTACCGTCATGGTGGCCGGCAAAACAGGTAAAATGGCCAACAAGACACATGGCCACGGAATCCACGGAAAAATGTTAATGAAACAGAAATTTCACCGCAGAGACGCAAAGGACGCAGAGAACAAAATAATTATTTCAATAAATAATAAAGGAAGATCTGATCTAGTCATTGCGAGAAGCGCAGCGACGAAGCAATCTGTAACTGATTGATCTTGCTGTCAGGAGATTGCTTCGCTACGCTCGCAATGCCTGTTAAAGGCCCGTGTCAATAAATTTAATTAGCAAAAGCGATTTTCTGGTCAAACTGGATGCCTTTTGTCACGACATGATA
>CAMYIX010000040.1 GCA_947258615.1 uncultured Ectothiorhodospiraceae bacterium
GAGTATTACTTGCCGGAGCCTTGTGTACCCACGAATTCCGGGTAGGCCTCGAGACCACACTCGGACAAGTCGACACCCTCGTACTCCTCCTCCTCGCTGACACGTATCCCCATGACCACCTTGAGGATGCCCCAGACGATCAGGCTGGCGACGAAGGTCCAGGTGAAGATCGTGACCAGACCGATCAGCTGCGCCTTGAGGGTCGCATCGCCGTTCGACAGGGTCACCGCTATCAGGCCCCACATGCCGACCACGCCGTGCACCGAGATGGCACCGACCGGATCGTCGATCTTGAGCCGATCCAGACCGAGGATGGAGAACACCACGATGACACCACCAATCGCACCGATGATGGTCGCCAGTAGCGGAGTCGGGGTCAGCGGCTCTGCCGTGATGGCCACCAGGCCGGCCAGGGCACCATTGAGCGCCATGGTCAGATCGGTCTTGCCGAAGATCAGGCGTGCGGTCAGCATCGCCGCCACCACGCCACCGGCTGCCGCCATGTTGGTGTTGACGAACACCAGGGCCACGGCATTGGCCTCGGCCACATCGGAGATCTTCAGTTCCGAACCGCCATTGAAGCCGAACCAGCCCAGCCACAGGATAAAGGTACCCAGCGTTGCCAGCGGCATGTTGGCACCCGGGATCGGGTTGATGCTGCCATCCGCGCGGTACTTGCCTTTACGTGCACCCAGCAGGAGCACACCGGCCAGGGCCGCGGTCGCCCCACACAGATGCACCACACCGGAACCGGCGAAGTCCAGGAAGCCCAGGGCATCCAGGCCGCCACCGCCCCACTTCCAGTAGCCCTGCATCGGGTAGATGAAACCGGTCATGACCACGGCAAACAGCAGGAACGCCCACAGCTTCATGCGTTCCGCCACGGCACCGGAGACGATCGACATGGCGGTTGCCACGAAGACCACCTGGAAGAAGAAGTCGGACAGCCCGGAGTAGTAGATGTCCCCGTTGCTGGCCAGTACCGCCTCGGCCGTGTTGTCATCGCTACCCAGGATACCACCGAAGCCAGGCCACCAGGCGCTGACGGCATCAGCCGGATACATAATGCTGTAGCCCATCAGCATGTACATGATACAGGCCACGGCAAACAGGGAAATATTCTTGGTCAGGATTTCGGCGGTGTTTTTCGCACGCACCATGCCGGCCTCGAGCATGGCAAAGCCCGCGGCCATCCACATAACGAGCGCACCGGCTACCAGAAAATAAAAGGTATCCAGTGCGTAACTCAGTTCAGTTATCGCTTCCACGTTAAATTCCTCCGTAACATTTGTTGTTACGTTGCATGTTGATCAGAGCGCTTCCGGACCGGTTTCACCGGTGCGAATGCGGACGGTCTGTTCAAGGCTTGATACAAAGATCTTGCCGTCACCGATCTTGCCGGTGTTGGCAGCCTTGGAGATGGCCTCGATGACCTTGTCAGCCATTTCGGAGGAAACAGCGGCCTCGATCTTCACCTTGGGCAGGAAGTCGACTACGTATTCCGCACCACGGTAGAGTTCCGTATGGCCCTTCTGACGACCGAAGCCCTTGACCTCGGTGACGGTGATGCCCTGCACCCCTATCTCCGAAAGTGCCTCGCGCACGTCATCGAGCTTGAACGGCTTGATGATTGCAGTTACTAACTTCATGTTTTTTCTCCTGAGAATGGCCCGTCCTTACGGACGGGCCTGTCGCTTGACTTAAAGTTTCAATGGAACTAACTCAGAACTCTTTGCTCCATCCGACCCAGAAGTTGGGATCTTCGTCATTGAGATCGTCATCGGTCTGCTCATAAGACACGCTGAGACTGCCGAAGTCGCCTGCATCCTTGGACAGCGTCGCACCCCAGTGGGTGTAGGACTCAACTGAGCCGACATCCTCATTGTCAAAGTCGTAGTAACCGACAAACAGGCTCAGACCGAGATCTCCGGCTGGCAGGTCCAGACCGGCGCTGTAGTAGAGATCGCCATCGTCAAAAGGTGCATCATCGACCTCACCGTAGACGGTGTAGGCAATACCGGCACTGAACATCCCAAAGCTGACGCTGGCAGCCAACTCGGCGTAATCCAGCTCCGGATCACCGGAACCCGGGTAGTAGTAATACAGAGCTCCGAGGTCGTAACCGAGGCCGTTAGCGGCTTCACCCGAGTAACCGGCATACAGATCAACTTCGGCATCAGCGAAATCGACGTTTGAAAGCCAGGTGCCCAGGTAAAAACCGGAATCGTCGCTGTAATCAAGGCCACCTGAGATCGCGGCCTCACCGCCGGTCTGGGTTACACCACGGAAAAAGTAGTCGCTGGAAGCACCGATGTTTGCGGTGATCTCCGCCATGGCAGCCGAGGAACCGGCCAGCAACGCAGTTGCAATTAAGGTTTTCTTAAACATTTTATCTCTCCAAAAAATTGACACTAGGGGGATGTGCAATGGCCACCTAACTGTGTATGGGAAAATCACCACCTTTATTGCATACTGCATGCCAAAGGCATAATGTCAATAGTAAACAATGCGTTAACAAAATAGCTGTCCGAACCTACGACAACGATTGCACAAAATTGGTGCGCACACCCGACTAAAGAGCACCAATACTGGGCAAGAGTCTTCGCGGTTTTATAACTCGCGAACCATTGGGGAGGTTGTCCGCCAGGACTAAATCAAGAGGGATGCTTAGGTGCGGTACTAACTCGTGGTGGTCGTCGACAGGTAGGCACGCCACCCTCCGTATGCCGTGATATCGCGCGCCCCGACAAGGGCACAGGGCTCGCAGATAAAACCCTTTTGCCAACTGCCATCGTTCAGTTCGATGCTACCGATCCCCAGGGGGGCCGGTATGCCGGCCATGAAACCGGCCAGTTGTCCAACCGGCAGTTCCCAGACCTCCACACCGATGGCAACACCGCTGTTGTCATCACGGACCAGGCCGGGCCGGTGGGGCGGCCCCCCGGACAGCGCATACAAACGGTAACAGGGTGCGGTTTTCGTTATAGCTGAAAATCGTGCATCCCTATCCGTCAGTTGATGGTTGAGGGGAAGACCCTCCATATGGGCGCCACACACCACAATTTTGATCAGGTCATCTTCTGGCCGGTCGGTTACGGGCATCGGTGGAACAGGGCTGTCGCTTGTCCCCAGTGTCAGTCCGGCTGCATGGTGAAGCCGGGCGGCGTAGCTACAAATTGCCCTGTCATGATATGCCGGTGCAAACAATGTTACGCCGAAGGGCAGACCCTTTTCACGAAAACCGGCTGGTACTGCAACGGCGGCATAATCCAGTAGATTCATGAAATTGGTGTAGTAGCCAAGCCGGCTGTTCAGTGCTACAGGGTCTGTATTGACCTCATCAATAGTGTAAATACTGCCTGTTGTGGGCGTGAGTATAAAATCCACATCCTTCAGTATTTGGTCTGCCCGTTTCTTTAGCAGCTGAAGGCGGTATTGTGCCTTGAAGGCATCTATCGCCAATATTTCACGACCCGGCTCGATAATCCCGCGTGTCACGGGTAGCAAGGCGTCCGGGTCCGTTTCTATCAATACTTGTATGGCGGCATAACGCTCTGCCACCCAGGGACCTTCATACAGCAAGCGTGCAGCGTCCAGGAACGGCTGGAAATCGATGGCAACGCGTTTACCGCCCAGTTCCTCCATTCGTACGACCGATTCCCGGAACAGCGCCTCCGCCTCTTCATCACCGAAGAACTCGATCTGGCTGCCGGAAGGTACGCCGAATGTGAATTCCACCCGCTCCGATCCTGCCGATCGCACCCTGCGCGAATAAGGATCTTCGGCGTCATATTCGTAAACTACGTTCATAACCGTCCCGGCATCGGCACAATCCAGCGCAAAAACGCTGACGCAGTCGAGGCTGCGGCAGGCAGGTACAACGCCACGGTTGCTGAGCAATCCTCGTGTCGGCTTTATCCCGACCAGGTTATTGAGGGCTGCGGGTACTCGGCCAGATCCCGCGGTATCGGTGCCCAGTGAGAAACTCGCCAACCCCTTCGCAACCGCGGCCGCCGACCCGGAACTGGAACCACCAGAAATATAGTCCGGGTTGAAGGCATTCCGGGTCGCACCCCAGGGCGAGCGGGTCCCGACCAGGCCAGTCGCAAACTGGTCAAGGTTAGTTTTTCCGACCGGTATGCCACCGGCCGCCATCAGGCGCTCGACGACAAAGGCAGAGCGGTCCGGCGTGTAGCTGAAGGCGGCACAGCCTGCCGTGGTCGGAATCCCGGCCAGGTCTATGTTGTCCTTGATGGCAAAAGGAATCCCGTACAGGGGCAGTGATGCGGGATCATGCTTCGCCAGTGCATCCAGGTAGGGCGCGGTTTCCGCCTCGGAAAGCAGGTGAATCCAGATGTTGTCGGCAGCAAGGTCCACCGCCCGTGAACGAATTCCGGCCATGACCCCGGACGGCGTTAGACGGGCATCCAGATACGCCTGTCGCAGTTCTGATATCGATAGTACCGGGCTACCTGTCATGTTCAGTCCTCGGTGCCGGTCTCGATCACCAGCAGCTTCTGTCCCGGTATCACCTGTGATCCGGGTTCGCAAAGCACCCGGCTTACAATGCCTGCATGCTCGGCGTGCAATTCGATCTCCATCTTCATGGACTCCAGCACCAGCAGCGTGTCGCCGACGGCAACCCGTTGATCGGGAGCGACATCGACCTGCCATACACTACCATGCACGTCGCTTTCAACAGCGATTTGCGTTTCCGACAAGGCAATTTCGTCGGCAATCTCATCAACATGAATGGCATCCTGCTGTTCGAATGTGGCCTGACCGGTATCAATCCAGCGCTGGCGTTCAGCCTCGAACCCAGCCTGCTGACGCGCCTTGAATGCAGCAATGCTTTCGTGATGATCGTCCAGAAAACGGTTGTAATCCTGCAAACTGAAGGTAGTCTCCTCGATGCGCAGGCGGTAGCCGCCGCGCGGGAACCGCTCGCGGATCTTCAGCAATTCCTCCTCGCTGACCGGGAAAAAACGGATTTGGTCGAAGAAGCGCAGCAGCCAGGGCTTGTCGAATTCAGGAGTCCTGCGCCAGCGATTCCACATCTGCAAGGTACGCCCGACAAACTGGTAACCACCCGGCCCTTCCATCCCGTAAACACACAGATATGAGCCTCCGATACCAACCGCATTCTCGGGTGTCCATGTGCGTGCCGGGTTGTATTTGGTCGTGACCAGGCGATGGCGGGGATCGAGCGGCGTGGCAACGGGGGCACCCAGGTAGACATCTCCCAGGCCCATGACCAGGTAGCTGGCATCGAAAACGATCTCTGCCACCTCATTGAGGCTGTCCAGGCCGTTGATACGTCGAATAAACTCGATATTACTCGGACACCAGGGTGCATCCGGCCGCACCGAACGGGCATATTTCTCGATGGCAATGCGTGTCGCCGGATCGTCCCACGACAAAGGCAGATACACGACACGGGAGGGCAACTCCAGACCCGCGATGTCACCCAGTTCTCGTTCAACTTGATTCAGGATATCAAGCAAACTGTCCCTGGACAGGACCTGGTTGTCATAGTGCACCTGCAGCGAGCGAATGCCCGGCGTAAGTTCCAGCATTCCCGGCAGCTTGATCTCCTGCAACTTCAGCATCAGTGCATGGACACGGAAGCGCAGATTGATATCCAGCATCTGCGGTCCGTATTCCACCAGCAGGTAGCAGTCACCGCAGGCACGGTAGGTGACCGCCACGCTTGCATCGCCGGCATCTCCGCTGCTGAGTACGGGTGATCCCAGTGTCAGTGCGGAAATTGCCGGTATGGTCTGGTCAAGGGTTTCAATTGCTCGTTGCTGCCCCACCCAATGGGCATCTGCGGTCTCCTGGTCTACTGCAGCGAAACGGACCGTATCACCGGGACGCAACTGGCCGATCTTCCAGCGTTCGGCACGGATCACCGTGACCGGGCAGACAAATCCGCCCAGGCTGGGACCATCGGGTCCCAGGATCACCGGCATGTCGCCGGTAAAATCGACTGCCCCGATTGCATAGGCGTTGTCATGAATATTCGAGGGGTGCAGGCCGGCTTCACCGCCGTCCGTCCGCGCCCATTCAGGCTTCGGACCGACCAGGCGAACACCCGTACGACTCGAGTTGTAATGGACCTCCCAGTCAGCCGCAAAAAACGCATCGATATCCTCGGGCATGAAGAAGTCAGGAGCACCATGCGGTCCATACATCACATGCAGTGTCCAGTGGCGCTCATAGACCGGGCGCCAGGCCCGTGGCAGTTGTCTGTGTTTCTCGGGGGCCGTTGCCGGGAGGATGTGCAGCACATCGCCGACGCGTAGATTGCGGCCGCCATGCCCTCCAAACTGGCCCAGCGTGAAGGTGGCACGACTGCCGAGATAGGGCGTCATCTGAAAGCCGCCCTCCACACACAGGTAACTGCGCGCACCATGTCCCTGTATGCTGCCCAGTTTCAGGATGCTGCCGGCATCGACGGTTACTGTTTGCCAGAACGGTAGCGATTCGTCGTTCAGGGTGGCCTGCATGAATGCACCGGTGAGGGTGATGATTGTGGCGCAATTGAATCGCAGCGTTGGGCCGGTGACTGTACATTCAAGACCCGCGGCCCCGGCGTGGTTATCGAGCAGCCGGTTGCCGTAGCGGAAAGCCAGGTCGTCCATCGGACCCGACGGAGGCACACCGATATCCCAGTAGCCGATGCGGCCCGGATAGTCTTGTAACGATGTCTGGGTACCAGCGGCTATAACCTCGATTGTCTCCGGACGGTACTCAAACCCTTCCAGGGACCGGGTGTGATGCCGGGCATAGAGAAAATCATCCTTCTCCAGCACTTGTCGGAGATAATCCCGATTGGTCTCGATACCCTCGATGCAGGTGCCACCCAGTGCCTCACAGAGGGCAGTAATCGCAGCCTCGCGAGTGTCACCACGCACGATGAGCTTGGCCAGCATTGGATCGTAATAAGGCGGTACCTCCGTACCTGTCTCAATCCAGGTTTCACAGCGCACATCCTCAGGAAACGACACCTGCGTCAGCAAACCGGATGATGGCTGAAACCTGCGCGCAGGATCTTCTGCATAGATTCGCGCCTGGATGGCATGTCCCGACCAGTGAAGCTGCAAGGTATCCAGGGGAGGCATCTCACCGGCAGCCAACATCACCATCCACTCCACCAGGTCAATGCCCGCCACTTCCTCGGTAACACCATGCTCGACCTGGAGTCGTGTATTCACCTCCAGGAAATAGAAATCTTCCCTTGCAGGGTCGTAGATGTACTCAACGGTACCCGCGGAACGATAACTGACCGACTCACCGAGTCTGCAAGCTGTCTCCTGCATGAGATCGCGGATCGTCGCATTGATGCCGGGCGCAGGTGTCTCCTCGATGACTTTCTGATTGCGTCGCTGAAGACTGCAGTCGCGGTCACCCAGCGAGATCACGTGACCGGAGCCATCGCCGAAAATCTGCACCTCGATGTGGCGGGCATTCTTCACGTATTTTTCGAGGAAAATACCGGCATTGGAAAAATTATTGCGAGACAGACGACGTACCGAGTCGAATGCTTCCTTGAGGGTATCGGCATCGTGACAGAGCTGCATTCCGATGCCACCGCCGCCCGCCGTACTTTTAAGCATCACCGGATAACCGATGGCCTGTGCCTCGAGCAGGGCCTGATCGAGATCCACAAGCAGGCCCGTGCCGGGAAGCAAGGGGGTGCTGCTGGCCGCGGCGAGTTGCCTCGCGGTGTGTTTCAGGCCGAAATCCCGCATGTGCGCGGGTGTCGGACCGATGAAACGGATTCCTTTTGCCTCGCATTGCTCCGCAAAGGCGGCATTCTCGCTGAGAAACCCGTAGCCGGGATGTATCGCCTCGGCATTGGTTTGCAGCGCGGCATCGAGTATGCGGCCGGTATCCAGGTAGGTTTCTGTAGCGAGTGCCTCGCCGAGGCAAACAGCCTCGTCGGCCATGGTGACGTGCAGGGAGTGGACATCGGCTTGTGAGTAGACCGCCACGGAGTGGATCGACATGCGGCGCAGGCTGCGGATAATGCGACAGGCAATGGCGCCGCGATTGGCAATCAGGACCTTGTTAAACATAGTGTCAATGAAATCACGGGGCGGGTCGTCCCGCCGTGTCACTGATACAGCGCCTGGGTCGTCCCTGGCGCAGAGGGCATAGTCCCGGGCTAGCCGAGACCCGGCCAGCCCTAATCCCAGATAAACATCTGTACCGGTGTCGGATTATAGGCGTTGCACGGGTTGTTCAGCTGCGGACAGTTCGATACCAGTACAGTGACATCCATGTCGGCGCGCATCTCCACATAGCGGCCAGCGGCCGAGATGCCGTCCTCGAAGGTCAGCCCGCCCGCCGGCGTGACCGGGACGTTCATGAAAAAATTGATGTTGCTGGGCAGATCGCGCTTGGTCATGTGACGATCGGAGGCCGCCAGCGCGCTGAGGAAACTGTCACGGCAGTTGTGCATACTGCGCTTGTCCAGAGCATAACGGACCTGGTTGCTTTCCGCCGAGCATGCGCCGCCCAGGGTATCGTGACGGCCGCAGGTATCGGCCGTGATGGTCAGCATGATATTGCCCTCCGTCGATAGCAGTTTCGAACCGGTCGTCAGGTAAAGATTGCCCTGGGCACGGAGAGTATCGACGGCGCTGTAGCGTTCGGATGGGTCATGTGCATTGTAGAACAGCGTGTCAACGGCCTGGTTTCCCTCCAGGTCGAGGATGCGCAGTGTCTGGCCGGACCTGAGGTCCTTCATCCAGGCATCTCCCGCCTTGACGATCTCGTCGCTGCTGGCGTCTTCCGGCTGGAGCGGGCTTTCAGTCAATGTGCTCATGGCGGAGTCCTCAGTCGTACTGGCAGTGATAGATGGCGTTGTTAGCGAAGCCGCGCTGGTTTTCCGGGCAGGCATTAACACACAGGTCATCGCTTGCCACCGGGTCGGCACGCCAGATGGTGAGGTCGACGGGGCGTGGCTGCCACTCGGTGGACGGATCCAGTGGATGCGGGCAGCTATTGAGAATCACCAGGCAGTCCATCTCGGCACGCAGGTCCACGTAGCTGCCAGCCGGTGAATTGTCGCTGTGGAACAGCATATTGCCATTGTCATCGGCGCCAATTTTCGAGAAGAAATTGATATTCGCCACCAGGTCACGCTTGTCCATGCCCCGTTTGGCCAGCTCGATCAGGAACAGGTCGCGGCCATTGCGGTAGAAATCATTGCGGTAATCCTGGTAGGTCTGTTCCCCGTACTGCGCCCTGACTGTGTCCGCCGTGGTCATGCCGCTGACGGTATCGTGCCAGCCGCAAGTATCCTCGATGATCGACATCATGACGCGGCCCATGTCGGAATAGCAGACATTGCCCCTGGTCAGGAAGGCGGTGTGCTGCGCCTTCAGGGTATCCGCCATGTTATAGCGCTCCAGACTGTCATGCGCATTGTAGA